>RBWT01000009.1 GCA_004010275.1 Streptomyces huasconensis | reverse complement strand
GTGGGGGCAGGCGTGAGGGCGTGGGGGCAGGCGTGAGGGCAGGCGCAGGCGTTGGCGTACGAGGTGGCGACGGTCGCGGCCTGGTTGTGCCGGATGGCCCCGCTGGCGATCCCGCCGAACCGCGGCGGCGCCGCTCGCGATCGTGCCGTGCCGCATGGCTTCGGCCGCGACCCCGCCGAGCCGAAGGGCACCGCTCGCGACCCCGCCGCCCCAAGGAGCCCCGCCGACGACCCCGCCGTACCGCACGGCTTCGCCCAGGGCCCGGACGCGCCGCCTCCCGACCACCCTGGCGGCCCGGCCACCCCGCATGGCATCGGTCACAGTCACCGTCACGCCGCCTCCTTGCGGTCGGCCGCCATGCCGGCGGCATCGAGGAGGGCGTGCCGATGATGAGGTCGCGCCGCCGAACTCCTCGTCCTGGAGTTCCGTGCCGTCGTCCACGGCGAAGAGCAGCTTCTCCTCGCCCTGGCGGTAGGCGGTGCCGACCGGCGGGCTGGCCGCGTGGACGGCCAACAGGGCGACGAGGTAGGGAAGTTCGCGGTCGCGGCCCCGGGCTTCGGCGAGCAGGCCGGAGAGGCGGCGCGGCGCGTCGGCGGGCAGGTCGAGCAGCTCCGTGGCGCTCGCGAGCTGCTCCTCGCTGAAGCGACTGTCGTCGGGGGTGGCGATCAGGTCCGGCTCGGGCATCTCCGCGCCGAGGTGCTCCCGCTCCATCGGCGGCGTCAGCAGTATGTCGACCAGGTCGCCGACCCGCACCGAGACCGGCGTACGCAAGCCGGTCCCGCGCGCGAAGAAGGCGTCCGTCACGCGCGTGGCCTGCTCCGCGGGGAGCGGCAGGAGCGGCGCGAGGAGCTGGCCGTACAGATCGAGGCCCGCGCGGGCGGTGGGGGTCGCGAAACCTGCCGGTCCTGCTCGGCGCGGAACAGCGGGCCCGCTTCCAGGAGGCGGGACTGGAGCTGGGTGTGGCGGCGGATGCAGTCCTTGACGATGTCGACCAGCTCGGCGGCGCGGCGAGCGCTTGTGCTCGGGGTCCTCGGACTCGTCACGGGCCTTGCGGATGTTGGTCAGGATCGCGTTCTCGTGGCGGTACCGGTCGGCGACGTGGTCGAGCGCCTCCGCGATCATGTCGGGGACGGCCTGGAGCCAGTCCACCGCGCGGACGTTGCGCCGGGTGGCGTCGAGGGCCTTGCGGAGGGTTTCCGAGTACTGCACGGTGCGGTAGCGGGCCTGTTCCGCGGCGAGCTGCGCGTCGGCGAGCCTGCCGCGGCGGATCAGGACCTCCAGCTTGACCTCGGCGGCGATCTGGGCACTGGTGACGTCGGTGTCGAGGGCGCCCACCAGGACGTTGACCGCTTCGTCGGTCGTGCGCAGGTAGACACCGCCGCCGTACCCGGGGACCTCTTCGAGGAGCTTGAAGTCGTAGTCCCTG
Organism: Streptomyces huasconensis; assembly: GCA_004010275.1. GTDB lineage: Bacteria > Actinomycetota > Actinomycetes > Streptomycetales > Streptomycetaceae > Streptomyces > Streptomyces huasconensis. The sequence goes on along the minus strand of RBWT01000009.1, from coordinate 86,188 downwards.
CGGACGTACGTCCCGTCGGGCGCGAAGGTGCCGTAGACGGCGCGGAAGCCGCGGTCGACGCTGCCGACGTTGATCAGGTTCTCCAGGACCCAGCGGGCCACACGCTCATGCTCGGCGGCCGGGCGCTGCGGGGCCTGCGCGGCGACGCGCGGCAGCAGCCTGGCGACGATCTGCTCGTGGTCGGCGCCGGTGTCGAAGTCCATGTTGAGCGTGACGAGGTCGATGGCGGACAGGGCCACCTCGGCATCGCGTACACCGAATACTCGCCCGCGAGGTTGGCCTTGCGCACGTCGAGATCGTGCAGCAGGGGCCGTGCAGGCCAGGGCGCGCAGGCGGCGCGCCAGGCCCTCGTCGGCGGCCGGGCCCGGCGCGGGCCTCGGCCCCGCGCTGAGCTGGGGCGGAGCAGTGTCCGTAACGGCAGGCGAAGTCACGGTGCACAGACTAGGTCCTCGGTCTGACAACGGTCGAAACGGCGCAGACCTGACAGGCTCAGCCGCTGTCCCGCTCGTCCTTCGCGCCGCTGCGCCGGTAGGCGTCGACGACGCGACGGCGCGAGTCGTCGAGGTACTCGGCGAGGAGCCTCTCGGCCTCGTCGCGCCGGCCTTCCTGGAGTGCCGTCAGGATCTGCCGGTTGCGTGCCAGGTAGGGCTCGTGGAGACGCCGGGGTTCGTCCACGACGTGGAAGGCGAGGCGCAGTTCGGCGAAGACGCTGCGCATCAGTTCGTCGGTGCGGGCGCTCCCGGCGAGGGCGACGAGTTCCCGGTGGAAGTGGATGTTGGCGGTGGACACACCTTTCCAGTCACCTGCGCGGGCGGCCCGTCGCCCGTCCGAGACGGCGCCGGCGAGCCCGTCCACGGCGTAGGGCGGCTCGCCGAGCCCGCGGACGACGGCGCATTCGACGAGGGACCGGGTGCGGTAGATGTCCTCCACGTCGGCGTCGGTCAGCATGCGGACGAAGACGCCGCGGTTGAGCTGGTGCTCCAGCAGCCGCTCGTGCGTGAGCAGCCGGAACGCCTCCCGGAGCGTGTTGCGCGAGACGCCGAGCGCGCCACCGATGCTCTCTTCGGAGAGCCGGGTCCCGGGCGGGAAGAACCCTTCGGCGATGCGGCTCCTGAGGATGTCCGAGACCCGCTCCGCCGTGCTGGTGCGCCCGAGGAGCGCACGGTCGTCGGCCAGTCCCTGCGCGTCAGCCATCCCCTCCGCCATGCCCGGATTCAATCGCACATACGAGAACAAGACAACAGGGGTATTGAAGGATCGTTCAACGATCCTCTACGTTGTCGGGCACAGCTCCACCGAGCACCGCTCCACCGCGCACCGCTTCACCGCTTGCCGCTCCACCGCTCGCCACTCAGCCCCCACCCCGCTCCCGCACCCTCCCGTCCCTCTCCTGTGAGGTGCCCATGAGCACGACCCCACCTTCGAGCCCGCCGCCCCAGGCGCCCCCGCGGCCGACCCGCACGCCGGCATACGCCCCGACAAAGGCGAACTCCTCGACGACAGCGGCGCGTTCGCCTGGCTGCGGGCGCTCGGCCCGCGCGGCCGCCGCGCCTTCGCCGGGGCCTTCGGGGGGTACGCCCTCGACTCCTACGACTACTTCACGCTGCCGCTGAGCGGGTGGCGCTCGCCGCGTACTTCGGCCTCGACAGCGGCCAGACCGGGCTGTTCACCACCGTCACCCTCGTCGTCTCCGCCATCGGCGGCGCCGTCGCGGGCGTGGTCGCCGACCGCATCGGCCGCGTGAAGGCGCTGATGATCACGGTGGTCACGTACGCGGTCTTCACCGTCGCCTGCGGCTTCGCGCCCAACTACGAGACGCTGCTGGTCTTCCGGGCCCTCCAGGGCCTCGGTTTCGGCGGGGAGTGGGCGGTCGGCGCGATCCTCGTCGCCGAGTACGCCACCGCCAAGAACCGCGGCCGTACGCTCGGCGCGATCCAGAGTTCCTGGGCCGTCGGCTGGGGCCTCGCCGCGATCGTCTACACCGTGGTGTTCCAGTTCCTGGACGACGACCTCGCCTGGCGCGTGATGTTCTGGACCGGCGCGCTGCCCGCCCTCCTGGTGGTCTACGTGCGCCGCAACGTGCACGACGCCCCCGAGGCGGCGGCGGAGCGCCAGAAGAGCGCTCACAAGGGGTCGTTCACGGCCATCTTCAAGCCGGGGCTGCTGCGCATCACGTGCTTCGCGGTGCTCCTGTCCACCGGAGTGCAGGGCGGCTACTACACGCTGGCCACCTGGGTGCCCACGTACCTGAAGACCGAGCGCGGCCTGACCGTCGTCGGCACCGGCGGCTATCTCACCTTCCTGATCTCCGGTGCCTTCATCGGTTATCTGACGGGCGGCTACCTCACCGACAAGCTCGGCCGCAAGCGGAACATCACGCTCTTCGCGTTCCTCTCCGCGGCCAGCATCCTCGCCTACACGAACATCCCCGACGGGGCCAACGGCCTTCTCCTTGTGCTCGGTTTCCCGCTCGGCTTCTGTATGTCGGCCATTTTCAGCGGCTTCGGCTCCTTCCTGAGCGAGCTGTATCCGGCCGCCGTGCGCGGCACGGGACAAGGCTTCACGTACAACACGGGACGGGCGGTGGGCGCCGTGTTCCCCACCATGGTCGGCTTCCTCGCCGACAGCTGGGGCGTCGGCGGTGCGCTGATCTTCGGAGCGCTGGGATACGGCCTCGCCGTCATCGCGCTGCTCGGCCTCCCCGAGACGCGAGGGAGGGAACTCCTGTGACGCGCGGAAAGAGTGCTCCTGTGACGCACGGAAAGGGCACCGCTGTGACACCTGGAAAGGACACTGCTGTGACACCCGGAAAGGAGACCGCTGTGATCGGGCACGCGCGCGTGGGCGACGCGGGGACCCACTCCGCCGAGCAGGCCCGCGCGGCCTTCCGTTCGGGCGAGACGAGTCCGACCGCCGGCTGGGCGGCGGGCTTCACTCAGGCCAACCTCATCTCCGTCCCCGCCGACTGGGCGTACGAGATGCTGCTGTTCTGCCAGCGCAATCCGAAGCCCTGCCCGGTGCTCGACGTCACGGACGCCGGTTCCTGGGAAACGCCGCTCGCCCCGGGCGCCGATCTCCGGACGGATCTGCCGCGCTACCGCGTGTGGGAGCACGGCGAGCTGATCGACGAGCCCACGGACGTCGTCGACCGGTGGCGCGATGACCTGGTGTCGTTCCTGATCGGGTGCAGCTTCACCTTCGAGTGGGCGCTCGCCGACGCCGGGGTCCCGCTGCGCCACATCGAACAGGGCCGCAACGTCCCGATGTACGTGACCACGCGCCCCTGCCGCCCCGCGGGGCGGCTGCACGGCCCCATGGTCGTGTCGATGCGGCCCGTCCCACCCGACCGTCTCGCCGACGCCATCAGCGAGAGCGCCCTGATGCCGGCGGTGCACGGCAGTCCCGTGCACTGCGGTGAACCGGGCGGGCTCGGCATCGCGGACCTGGACCGGCCCGACTTCGGGGACCCGGTGGCCGCCGAGCCGGACGACATCCCGGTGTTCTGGGCCTGTGGGGTGACACCGCAGGCGGCCGTGATGGCGTCGCGGCCGCCCTTCGCGATCACGCACGCCCCGGGCCGGATGTTCGTGACCGACGCCCGGGACGAGCAGTACCGCGTGGCCTGACCGCCCGGAACCGCCTGGCCGAGGGGGTACAACCTGACCGTCACGAATCACCTGGCCGTCGCGAACCACCTGGCCGTCGAGAACCACAGGAGACCTCCGCACATGAGCACCACCTCCATCGATCTGAACGCCGACCTCGGCGAGGGCTTCGGCCGCTGGCGCCTGACCGACGACGAGGCGTTGTTGTCCGTCGTCACCAGTGCCAATGTGGCCTGCGGCTTCCACGCCGGGGACCCGGTCACCATGCGCCGGGTGTGCGACCTGGCCGCCGAGCGCGGGGTGCGGATCGGCGCGCAGGTCTCCTACCGCGACCTGGCGGGCTTCGGGCGGCGCGCGATGGACGTGCCGTCCGACGAGCTGGCCGCCGAAGTGGCATACCAGATCGGCGCCTTGGAGGTCTTCGCCCGCGCGGCGGGCACGCGCGTGTCGTACGTCAAGCCGCACGGCGCGCTCTACAACCGCGTCGTCCACGACGAGAGCCAAGCCGAGGCTGTCGTCGAGGGAGTGCTGCTCGCCGGTGCCTCGCTGCCCGTCCTCGGACTGCCCGGTTCCCGCTTCCTGGAGCGCGCGGCGAAGGCCGGACTTACACCCGTCACCGAGGCATTCGCGGACCGCGCCTACACCGACGAGGGCACGCTGGTGCCGAGGGGCGGCGAGGGCGCCGTCATCACGGAGCCGGACGCCGTCGTCGAACGGTCCCTGGGGATGGCGCGGTCCGGGATGGTCACCTCGCGCACCGGCCGCGAGATCCCCGTCCGCGCCCGGTCGCTGTGCCTGCACGGCGACACTCCGGGGGCGGTGGAGCTGGCCCACCGGGTCCGGGTCCGCCTGGAGGCGGCGGGTGTGCGCGTGGCGGCCTTCGCGTGAGGGTGCTGCCGGTGGGCGAGAAGGCCTTGCTCGTCGAAGTGGCCGACGGCACCGAGGCGCAGGCCCTCCACGCCGAGCTGCTGCGCCGCCGCGCGTCGGGCTCGCTGCGGGTCCGGGAGATCGTCCCCGCGGCCCGCACGGTGCTCCTGGACGGCCTCGACGAGCCCGCCCGCGTCGGCGCCGAACTGCCCGGCTGGCGGGTTCCGCCCCTGCCCACGCGCGCGGAGGAGGTCCTGGAGATCCCGGTGCGGTACGACGGTCCGGACCTCGCGGACGTGGCCGCGCACTGGGGTGTGGCCGTGCCCGAGGTGGCGCGGATTCACTCGGCGGCGCGGTTCCGCGTCGCGTTCTGCGGCTTCGCGCCCGGCTTCGGGTACCTGACGGGGCTGCCGAGCGCTACCGCGGTCCCGCGGCGGGACACGCCCCGCACCGCCGTCCCCGCGGGCAGCGTCGCCCTGGCAGGCCCGTACACGGGCGTGTATCCGCGTGCCTCGCCGGGCGGCTGGCAGCTGATCGGCGCGACGGACGTCGTGCTGTGGGACCACGCGCGCGTGCCCGCCGCGCTGCTCTCCCCCGGCATCCGTGTCCGCTTCGTGGTGGCGGACCCCGCGCCGGAGGAGGCGTGATGACCGACCGGGCCTTCGCCGTCGTACGGGCCGGCGCGCTGACCACCGTCCAGGACCTCGGGCGCCCGGGTCACGCCATCTCGGCGTACGCGCTCCGGAGCCCTGGACCCGGCGACGGCCGCCTGGTCAACCGCCTGGTGGGCAACCCGCCGGGCGCCGCCGTCCTGGAGACCACCCTCACCGGTTGCGCCGTACGCCCCCCGCCGCCCCGTCACGGTGGCGGTCGGCGGCGCGCCCTGCCCCGTCACCGTGGACGGCCGCCCCGCCCCCTGGGGAGCGCCGGTACGGGTGCCGGCGGGGGCGCTCCTGGACATCGGGGCAGCGCTCTCCGGAGTGCGTACGTACGTCGCGTTCGACGGCGGGGTGGCGGTGGAGGCGGTGCTCGGCAGCCGTTCCGCGGATCTGCTCTCCGGGCTCGGTCCGCCCCCGCTCGCGGACGGGGCGGTGCTGCCGCTGGGCCGCGCGAGCGCCGCACGCGCGCGTGGACACCGCCCCGCAGCCGGCTCCGCCTCGGGAGCTGGTGCTGCGGGTGACGTTCGGGCCGCGTGCCGACTGGTTCACCCCGGCGGCTCTGGACACGCTCGTCACGCGCGCGTACCGCGTGGCCGGCGAGCAACCGCATCGGCCTGCGCACCGAGGGCCCCGCCCTGGAGCGTGCGCTTCAGGGGGAACTGCCGAGCGAGGGCATGGTGGTGGGGGCGGTGCAGGTGCCGCCGGACGGCAGGCCGGTCGTCTTCCTCGCCGACCATCCGACGACGGGCGGCTATCCGGTGGTCGCGGTCGTGCGGGAGGCCGATCTCGCCGCGGCGGCCCAGGCGCGGCCGGGCACGCCGGTACGGTTCGTGGGCGTCGGCCGCCGCTGACCGGGCCCACGCCGCCGCGCGAGCGCCTGCGTCAGGCCTACACCGCGGGGGCGTCCGCGTCGGGCCCGATCCTGCTCCGTACCGCCGTCTGTACCTCGTCCTCCTCGGCGGGGTCCGCGGCGAGCCTGCGCAAGCGGTTGACCACGCGGGCGTCACCGGTCTCGGCGCCGCCGCGCGGCGACCCCCCGGGTGGATTCCTCGCAGTCCCAGAGGCATTCGACGGCGAAGCCCGCGGCGAAGGTGGGGTCGGTGGCGGCGAGCGCCCGGGCGGCGCGGCCGCGCAGGTGGGAGGAGGCGGTCTCGCGGTAGACGTGGCGCAGCACGGGGGCGGCGCAGGCGATGCCGAGGCGTCGGCGCCGTCGACGAGGGTCCACAGCGTCGGCGCGTCGGGGCCCTCGCCGCGGACCGCCTCGCGCAGCGCGGAGAGGACCAGCTTGCTGTCCTGCGCGTCGCCCCGGGAGGCGAGCACGCGGCCGGCTGCGGCGCCCAGGGCGTCGGGGCGGTAGGCCCAGCGCCGGGCGCGCTCGACGGGGGCGGGGCCGCCCATCCGTTCGAAGGCCTCGGTCGCGGCGTCGGCCACGACACGGGAGTGCCCCTCCACGGCGTACTCGATGAGGTCGAGGACGGCGGGGTCACGGGCGTCCGCCAGATAGCGCAGGGCGGTGCCGCGGGCCCCGTCGGAGCCGCTCCGGGCGGCTTGGACGATCTCGGCCCTGTCCTCGGGCCCGGCGACGGCGCTCAGGCAGCGGGCGGCGGGCACGTGCAGCACGGCGCCGCGCTCAAGGCCCTCCTGGGCCCAGTCGAAGACGGCCTGGACGCTCCAGCCGGGGCGGGGCCCTGCGGGGCGCATCTGGCGCTGCCAGCGGTCGAAGGAGCCCTGTTCCCGCGCGGCTCGTACGCGGGCGCCGATATGGGCGCGGGGGTCCTCCTCCCACAGCCGCCAGGGCCGTGGTTCGTAGGCGTCGCGGACGACGGCGGCCAGTTCGGCCTCGCCCTCGGCGTCGGCGGGGAAGCGGGCGAGCACGGGCGCCGCGAGGGCGAGCAGGCCCGCGTCGTCGACGCTGCCCCAGCTCGTCCAGGGCCCACGCCCAGTTCGTGCCGGAGGCCGCGTACCGCCGCAGGAGTTCCAGGGCGTCGTGCCTGCCGTACGAGGCGAGGTGTCCGAGGACGGCGAGGGCGAGTCCGGTGCGCGAGTCGTCCGTGTTCAGGACGTCCTCGGCATCGAAGAGGTGCCGCTCGATCGCGCCCAGCCCGCCGTGCAGGTCGAGGTAGAGGCGGGCGTAGTAGAGCGAGCGGTTCTCCACCTGCCAGTCGTGGCGTGGATCGTTGAGCACGCAGTGGTCGAGGGCGGCGAGCGCCTCGGACCGGGGTGCCGTGAGCGCGTGCAGTGTGCCGTCGCCGCGGCCCCGCTGGAGCAGGCCGAGCAGCGTACCGCTGGGCGCTATGACCGGATCGAACATGGGAAACAGCCTCACATCAAGCGTCGACGCAACCGGGAATCACGCATTACCTGGCCGTGCGCCAACACGTCGGGCCGCCCGCCGTCTTTTGCTTGTCGAAGACCATTTTCCTCTGCCTCTCATCCGTGGCCCTTGGGGGTCCCGGACCAAGGTCCGGGGGCGGGCCGCTCACGGTCCACGTGGTGCGGCAAGATCTGCCCCGCCGTCGCGTCCGTAAATCACGTCGTCATGATGACCCGCGGGTCATGCCCGCCGCGACCACATTTCCATCGCCCCCGTAGCCACTGGTCCGCTACCCGCTCAGGCGGCCCCGAACAGTTTCAGCAGCTCCGTCTTCTGGAACATGCGTGCGGTGTCCACCGCCGACGGCATCCCGGCGGCCGGATCGGCCCCGCCGTCCAGGAGGGCCCGGACGACCGCGTCCTCGCCCTTGAAGACGGCACCGGCGAGCGGCGTCTGCCCCCGGTCGTTGGCGCGGTTGGCGTCCGCGCCCCGCTCCAGGAGGGCGCGGACGGCCTCGGCGTGCCCGTGGTAGGCCGCGAGCATCACGAGCGAGTCGCCGCTGTCGTTGGTGAGGTCGGCGGGGACGCCCGCGTCGACGTACGCCGCCAGAGCGGCGGTGTCACCCTGCCGGGCCAGATCGAAGATCTTGGTCGCCAGCTCCACGACCTCGGGGTCGGGGGCTTCGCTCATGGGGGCGTCCGCCTTTCTGGGATGCGCTGCCGGTGCAGCCGTACGAGTGAATCGACAGGGTACTGCCCTCGCGGGCACATGACGCGGCCCGGCCGAGGCAAAGATCACGGCGGGCTCGGGAGCACCCTGAGCCACTGTGGATGCCCAAGGCAGCTCTGCCATTCGAGGGAAATTCAGCTTATTTCACTCATTTGCACCTTTTGTCGTATGGATACATCCTGTGAGCCTGGAAGAACTCATGGTGACTGTCCCCACCAACCAGGAGAATCCTCATGATCCTGTCCATCTCGGGCGTCGTGCTGCTCGGCATCATCGTCTTCCTCTTCTTCCGCAAGGACGGACTCAAGGCCTCCCACGCGCTGGTCTGCGCGCTCTTCGGCTTCTACCTCGCGGGCACCGCCATCGCCCCGAGCATCAAGGCCGGCGGCGCGAGCCTGGCGAGCCTGCTGGGCGGGATCAAGTTCTGACGCCGCTGCCCCTCCCAGGCACTTCCGTACGCACCTCCAGGAGACCGACGTGGCCAGGCGCCCCCTCCCCCGCATCCTGAGCAACGGCACCGCGGCCATCACGCGGGGCCGGGAGCTGACGCGGTCGGCCGTCGACAGCGCCACCGACGTTCTCCACCCGCTGATCACGATCGCTCGTGGACTGCGCCGGCTGGCTGCCGCCGGGCGGCGCAAGTGGGTCGACACACCCAAGGACAAGCGCGGACCGCTGCTCTTCTTCGTGGCCTCCGTGCTGCTGGTCGTGGCCCTCGTCCCCTACGGCCCGGGGTTCGCCCTCATCGCCCTGATGGGGGCCGCCGCGTGGAAGGGCCACGAGCGCACCACGCGCGCGCGGACCGGCCCCGACGAACCACAGGCACAGCGACTCCAGTGCCTCTACGAAGCGCTCGTCCCGTACTTCTCCGTCCCCGACGACCCCGCCCCGCTCTTCACCCACGGCGGCGAATGGGACCAGGCGTTCCCCTCCTACGAGTTCGACGACACCGGACGGATCTCCCGGCTCGTGGTGCGCTATCCGGCGTACTTCACGGACGGCGAGGCCGAGGCCCGCGCGCGGATCGAGCAGTTGCTGCACGCGAAGTCGGGCCGCGGACGCGAATACCACTTCGCGTGGGACGAGGAGGGCAACGAACTCACCGTCGCCGTCCTGCCCCCGCTCCCCACCGACATCGCCGCCCAGCGCTTCGTCACCGCCCCCGGGGAGACCGTCCTCGGCTTCACCGACGAGACCGGTGTCCAGCGCACCCTGCCGGTGGCCGACGGCGAGGGACACCGCGACGTGCCCCCCGTCGTGTGGCGCACCGGCATCCGCTCCACGGAACCCCACCTGCTGGTGGCGGGCCAGCCGGGCAGCGGCACCACGACACTGCTCCGCTCCGTCGCCCTCCAGGCGCTGCGGCACGGCGACGTCCTCATCGTCGAGGGCAGCGGCACCGGGGACTACGCCTGCCTGACGGGCCGCGAAGGGGTCCTGGCCATCGAGTGCGGGCTCGCCGGGGCGCTCGCGAGCCTCGAATGGGCGGCGCACGAGACCGAGCGCAGGCTCATCGCCGCCAACCGCGCCCGGCAGGCGGGCCACCCGCCTCCGGAGGACACCAAACGCCCCCTGTGGATTCTGTTCGACCGGCCGAGCGTCCTCGGTCACCTCGCCGCGGCCGACGGGCGCGACGACCCCCAGGCGCTGCTCCATGTCCCGCTGCGGCACGGCAGGGCGGCGAACGTGACGGTGGTCGTCGCGGACCAGTTGGACTGCCTGGAGGCCCTGAGCGACTCCGTGCGCCAGCACACACGCGCGCGTGTGCTGCTCGGTCCCGCGCTGCCCGACCAACTGGAAGACGTCCTCGGGACGCGCCCCGCCACGACACCCACCGCCGAGGTCCCGCCCGGCCGGGGTTACGCGCGGCTCGGCGCGGGCCCGGTGCTCCGCCTCCAGGTGCCCGCGACGCCCGACCCGTACGACGACGCGACCAGCGAGGCGCACCGCCTCGCGGTCATGGACCTGCTGCCGGACTACAGCACGCCGGCGGACGCCGCGGCCGCCGACGAGGAGGTGCCGGAAGAGCTTCCCGAGACGATCGCCGGGGCGGAGCCGGTCCCGGCGGAGAGCTGACCCGGGGCGGCAGCGCTCAGGCCACGAACGGGTGCGCGACCTCCGCACCCGCCCCGGCACCCGTGTCCACGAGGCGGGCGGCGGCGGCCAGGCGCACCGCCGCCTCCTCGGCCACCGCACCGCTCACGGTGAACGGCAGCCGCACATACCCCTCGAACGCCCCGTCGACGCCGAAGCGCGGCCCCGACGGCACCCGTACCCCCACGCGCTCGCCCACCTCCGCGAGCCGCGATCCGGAGAGGCCGCCGGTCCGCACCCACAGCGTCAGGCCGCCGCGCGGCACCTCGAACTCCCAGCCGGGCAGTTCGCGGCGGACGGCGGCGACCAGCGCGTCACGGTTCTCCCGCGCCTGCTGTCTGCGCACGTCGACCGCGGCTTCCCAGCCGCCGGTGTTGAGGAGCCAGTTCACGGCCAGTTGTTCGAGCACGGGGGTGCCCAGGTCCGCGTACGCGCGCGCAGCGACGAGGCTGCGGATCACATCGGGGGCGGCCCGCACCCAGCCGATGCGCATCCCGGCCCAGAAGGCCTTGCTCGCCGAGCCGATGGTGATCACGGTGGACCGCCGGGTCCGGAAGCCGCAGACGGGGCGGGGCATGGCGAGGTCCGGTTCGAGGCTCAGCTCGCTCATCGTCTCGTCGACGACCAGGACCGTGCCCGCCGAGCGGGCCGCGTCGACCAGCTGCCTGCGCTGGTCCTCCCCCGCGAGCGCGCCCGTGGGGTTGTGGAAGTCGGCGACGACGTACGCGAGCCGGGGCGCCGCGTCGCGCAGGACCTGCCGCCACCGGTCCATGTCCCAGCCCGCGAGCCCCTCGGCCATGGCGACGGGGACGAGCCGCGCACCCGCCTCCCGCATGAGCTGGAGGATGTTGGCGTACGAGGGGGACTCCACCGCGATGCGTTCGCCGCGCCCCGCGAAAAGGTGGCAGATCGCGTCGATGGCGCCCATCGCGCCGGTGGTGACCATGATCTGTTCGGGCATCGTCGGAATCCCGCGCGCGGTGTAGCGCTCGGCGAGCATCTCGCGCAGGGCGGGCAGGCCCGCGGGGTAGTCGCCGTGCGTGTGGGCGTACGGCGGGAGCGCTTCGAGGGCGCCCTGCACCGAGCGGGTGAGCCACGGCTCGGGCGCGGGCAGCGCCGCGCAGCCCAGGTCGATCATCGAACCGAGCGCCTCCGGAGGCAGGGGGCTGGAGCCCGCGCGGCGGGGAGGGGGTTGCCGGCGGGGACGGCGGTCCAGCTGCCGGCTCCCCTGCGGGACTCCAGGAAGCCTTCGGTGCGCAGCGCTTCATAGGCGGCGGCCACGGTGGTGCGGCTGACGGCGAGTGCCACCGCCAGTTCGCGTTCGGCCGGCAGGCGCGCGGCGACGGGGACGCGGCCTTCGAGCATCAGCAGCCGGATGCCGTCGGCGAGCGCGCGGTAGGCGGGCGGGCGGCGGGCACCGGCGCCGGTGGGGCGCGCCTGCTGGGAGGCGAGGAGCCGGGCCAGCTGAGTCGAGCCCATCGCCGAAGTCCACTGAGCCATGATTCCCAGTCCACCTTCCCCGGATTGGCCATGGTTGCGGTCTGCTTCCAGGCCACAGGGTGTCATGCGTCAAGCCACAGCACTACGGGGGGAGCCTTCCTTGTCCGTCACAGAGCCACCTCCGAGGGCACGCCTGAGACCACGTCCAGGACCGCGTCCGCGGCCGCACCTCACGAGGCGGCTCGTCCAGCTGTACGCGGGACTGACGCTGTACGGCGCGAGTTCCGCGCTGATGGTCGAGGCGGGGCTCGGGCCCGAACCGTGGAACGTCCTCAACCAAGGCCTCTCCGAGCTGACCGGACTGTCCATCGGGGCCGTGTCCATCGTGGTGGGCGCGGCGGTGCTGCTGCTGTGGGTCCCGCTGCGCCAGCGTCCGGGCCTCGGCACGGTGTCGAACGTCATCGTCTGCGGCGTGGCGATGGACGCCACCCTGGCGCTGCTGCCGGACGCCCACGCGCTCGCCGTCCGCGTACCGCTGCTCGTGACCGGGGTGCTGCTCAACGGCGTGGCGACCGGGCTCTACATCACCGCGGCCTTCGGCCCCGGCCCACGGGACGGCCTGATGACGGGCCTGCACCGCCGCACCGGCCGCTCGATCCGGCTCATCAGGACCTCCATCGAGGCGACGGTCGTGGCCACGGGCTTCGTCCTGGGCGGCACGGTCGGCGTCGGTACGGTCCTCTACGCGCTGTCGATCGGCCCGCTCGCCCAGTACTTCCTGCGCCGCTTCGCCCTGCCCGCACCCGGCGCAGGCGACGCCGTCCCCTCCGGCGGTCCGTCGGAGGCGATACTTCAGCGGTGACCACGCGCGTACGCCATCCCTATCTCGATCACCCGGGGCCGCTCGCCCTCGCTCACCGCGGGGGTGCCGCGGACGGCCTGGAGAACACCACCGCCGCCTTCCGGCGCGCCGTCCGCCTCGGTTACCGCTACATCGAGACCGATGTGCACGCCACGGCCGACGGCCGCCTCGTCGCCTTCCACGACGCGACGCTCGACCGCGTCACGGACGCGGCGGGCCGCATCATCGACCTCCCGTGGAGCGAGGTGCGCCACGCGCGCGTGGCTCGGCACGGAACCGGTGCCCCTCTTCGAAGACGCTGCTGGAGACCTTCCCGGACGTGCGCTGGAACGTGGACGTGAAGGCCGAGCCCGCGCTGGCGCCGCTGCTCGACCTGATCCGGCGCGCCGGAGCCTGGGACCGCGTCTGCGTCGGTTCCTTCTCCGAGGCGCGCGTGGCCCGGGCACAGCGCCTCGCGGGCCCGCGTCTGGCCACGTCGTTCGGGACGCGCGGCGTGGCGGCGCTGCGCCTGCGGTCGTACGGCGTGCCGGCGGCGGTCCGTCGCTCGGCGGTCTGCGCACAGGTGCCCGAGACGCACGGCGGGGTCCGGGTGGTCGACCACCGCTTCATACGGGCCGCCCACGCGCGCGGGCTCCAGGTCCACGTGTGGACGGTCAACGACGCCGAGCGGATGGCGGCTCTTCTGGACCTGGGCGTGGATGGCATAGTTTCCGATCACATCGAGACGCTGCGCGAGGTGCTGAAGGACCGGGGGAGCTGGGTCTGACCGGCTGACCGGTCACCCCGGCCGGACTGTGCCGACCGCCCGAGGGCGGCTTCGCACCACGGGGAACAGCGAGGTCACGGGTGGGCACCGACACCGAGCGGACGGGGGCCGCCGCGACCGCCGAACGGCGCGCGAACAGCGGGGCTGGTACTTCTACGACTGGGCGTGCTCGGTCTACTCGACGAGCGTCCTGACCGTCTTCCTGGGGCCCTACCTCACGGAGATAGCCAAGACGGCCGCCGATCCCGAAGGGTTCGTGCACCCGCTGGGCATCCCGGTCCGGGCCGGCTCCTTCTTCGCTTACGCGGTGTCCGCCTCCGTGCTCGTATCGATCTTCGTGATGCCGCCGGCAGCCGCCGCGGCCGACCGCACGGGCCGCAAGAAGCCGCTGCTCGCCGAGGCCGAGTACCTGGGGGCGGCCGCGACGGCGGGGATGTTCTTCCTGGACGGCGATCGCTACCTCCTCGGCGGTCTCCTGCTGATCGTCGCCAACGCCTCGCTCGCCGTCTCGATGGTGCTCTACAACTCCTACCTGCCCCAGATCGCCCCTCCCGAGGAACGCGACGCGGTCTCCTCGCGCGGCTGGGCCTTCGGTTACGCCTCCGGCGCCCTGGTGCTGGTGGCGAACCTGGTGCTGTTCCTCGCCCATGACACCTTCGGTGTCTCCGAGTCGACGGCGGTCCGCATCTGCCTGGCGTCGGCCGGTGTGTGGTGGGGCGCCTTCACCCTCGTACCGCTGAAACGGCTGCGCGACCGGCGGACAATGCCGTCGGAGGGCGCCCCGCGCGGCGGCCTGCGGCAGCTGGCGGCGACGGTGCGCGACATGCGCCGGCACCCGCACACGCTCGCCTTCCTGCTGGCGTACCTCGTCTACAACGACGGGGTGCAGACGGTGATCTCCCAGGCGTCCGTCTACGGCTCCGAGGAGCTGGGGCTCGGCCAGTCCACCTTGATCGTGGCGGTCCTGCTGGTGCAGCTGCTCGCGGTCGCCGGGGCGCTCACCATGGGCAGGCTCGCCCGCGTCCACGGCGCCAAGCGCGTCATCCTCGGCTCCCTCGTCGCCTGGACGGTGACGATCGGGGCGGGTTACTTCCTGCCCTCGGGGGCGCCCGGGTGGTTCTTCGCCCTGGCGGCGGGGATCGGCCTGGTCCTCGGCGGCACGCAGGCCCTGTCCCGCTCCCTCTTCTCGCACCTGGTACCGCGCGGCAAGGAGGCCGAGTACTTCTCCGCGTACGAGATCAGCGACCGCGGCATGGCCTGGCTGGGACCGCTGATCTTCGGGCTCACCTACCAGCTCACCGGGAGCTACCGGGACGCGATCGTCTCCCTCGTGGTCTTCTTCGCGCTCGGATTCGTGCTGCTCGCGAGGGTGCCGGTGAGGCGTGCCGTGCGCGACGCGGGGAACCCCGTACCCGAGAAGATTTAGCAACTGAGGGCAAAGGGCGGTAGTGTACGCGTTTGGCCTGCCAGGCGGACCGTTACTGCGATCTGGAGAATCAGAAACGCTGGGTGACATCTGCTGCCAGATGTGACAAACCGGGCGCTGGTGGGTACAACAAGGGGCGGCATACGACGGCGACGCATGACCCAGAACGGGAATCTTTACCGCCGACCGGACGTTGACCGGATGACGACGACAGCGACACCTGTCCTGTGGGCGACAAGCCCGGGAGGCACGATTCATGAGTGAGCGAGCTCTTCGCGGCACGCGCCTCGTGGTGACAAGCTACGAGACCGACCGCGGCATCGACCTGGCTCCGCGCCAGGCCGTGGAGTACGCATGCCAGAACGGACATCGTTTCGAGATGCCGTTCTCGGTCGAGGCGGAGATCCCGCCGGAGTGGGAGTGCAAGGTCTGCGGGGCCCAGGCACTCCTGGTAGACGGCGACGGACCTGAGGAGAAGAAGGGCAAGCCGGCGCGTACGCACTGGGACATGCTCATGGAGCGCCGTACTCGAGAGGAACTCGAAGAGGTCCTGGAGGAGCGCCTGGCGGTCCTTCGGTCCGGCGCCATGAACATCGCGGTGCATCCGCGGGACAGCCGCAAGTCCGCCTGACGACGGACTCGGCGCACCACCGCACAGCACAAGTACGAGGGCCGCGCGCCGACGGATCGTCCCTGATCACCTCGCCCTGGACCACCTTGCCGTCGGGGCGGTGCAAGCGCGCCTGCTGGAAGGCGTCGCCGAGGCCGCCGGGCGTGGTCTCGCCGAGCCGGCGCATCTTTCGGTCGATGGTCCGCTCCGCGTACCTCCCCAGGGCCTTCTGGACCGGGGGCACCAGCAGAATCAACCCCAGGGCGTCCGAGATCAGGCCCGGCAGGATGATCAGCAGGCCGCCCAGCATCGTCAGGGCCCCGCCTCCGCCACCGGCAGAGGGCTCGGGCGGGATGCCGCCCTGCTGCTGTTGCACCGCCTCGCTGAGCTTGCGGAACGCCCGGCGCCCCGCGCGCTTGATCACCGCGGAGCCGAGCACGAGGCCGCCCACCAGGAGCAGGAAGACCACGAACCCGCTCGTGGCGCCCGCCACGACGGTGAGCAGCCAGATTTCCAGGACGAGCCACACGGCGATGCCGAGCGGCAGGTACCTCAGGAGCCCGGAGCGCCGGGGCCGGGCAGGGCGGATGGGAGGCGGTGCGCCAGTCGTCATGCTCCCAGTGTGCCTGGACGCGTCTCAGGCCGGGATAAGGGGGATGATCAACAAGGCGTCCGCGCGCGGCCGGTCAGGGCAGCTCAGCGCCGATCAGGGCCTGCTCGGCGCCGGTCAGGGCTGCTTGCGCCCGATGACGCGGCCCACCCGCTCGCCCACGCCCCAGGCGGTGACCCGCCACAGCGCCTCGACGACGATGTTCTGGCTCATCTTGCTGTCGCCCAGTTCCCGCTCGACGAAGGTGATGGGCACCTCCACGACGTGGTAGCCCGCCTTGATCGCGCGGCGCGCCAGGTCGACCTGGAAGCAGTAGCCCTGCGACTCGACCTCGCCGAGCCCGAGGCCTTCGAGGGTCTCGCGGCGGAAGGCGCGGTAGCCGCCCGTCACGTCCCGGATGGGCACGTCGAGCAGGAGGCGCGAGTAGGTGCTGCCGCCGCGCGAGATGAACTCGCGGTGCTTGGGCCAGTTCACGACCCGGCCGCCCGGCACCCAGCGCGAGCCGAGCACGAGGTCGGCGCCCTTGAGCGCGGTCAGCAGACGCGGCAGCTCCTCGGGCTGGTGGGAGCCGTCGGCGTCCATCTCGATCAGCACGCCGTAGTCGTGGTCGAGTCCCCAGCGGAAGCCCGCGAGGTAGGCGGCGCCGAGGCCTTCCTTGCCCTGGCGGTGCAGCACGTGCACCTGCTCGTCCTCGGCCGCGAGCTCGTCGGCGATCTTGCCGGTGCCGTCGGGGCTGTTGTCGTCGGCGACCAGGACGTGCGCGTCCGGGACGGAGGCCCGCACCCGGCCGACGATGGACGTGATGTTCTCCGCCTCGTTGTAGGTCGGAATGATCACCAAGGCCGTGCCGAGCGAGCCGAACTGCCTCCCCTGGTCTTCCGCTTCGAAGACCCGACCGCCGTCGTTCACTACTGCCCCTTCGTTCGTACGCAGAGGACAACCATAGTGGCCGCGGCCCGCGCCCCAGCGGCGGCACGGGAATAGCGGCGGCCGGCACTGCGGATCGGGGCCCGGCGCCCTTCGGGCCGACCTGGGACCCGCTGGCTGCGGATCGACCGAAAGCCGTTGTCTACTGAGCGTCCGGGCCCCACCCGGGTCACACCTGCCGATCGGCTCATACGTTCCCTCGCCTCCGCGTCGCGGACGCTGGACCTGGCTCCCAGTGGTGGTGCGCCGGTGCGGCACACCACCCATGACCCAGCGGCGTTCGACGACTGCGTGGAGGTTCGCCTCTCGGACGTCCTGTGGTGGACCCGGCCGAACCTACCGGCCCACGACGGCTTTCTGTCAATAGCCCGGTGAACTGCGCCGATGACGAGAGCCCCCAGTTCGGTGCCCAGGATTCCCAGGTCGTGCGGAGCCCCGGCGGGCCGTGAGCGGCGTCGCGCACCGCCGGTACATCACTCGTCCGGCCCCACATGAACCGTCCGGCCCCCCACCACCGTACGCAGGCAGACCGGGAGTTCGGCCCCCTGCGACAGGTCGGGGAGGCCGGGCGTGCCCGAGCGCGGGTCGGTCGACCAGCGGGCCACGCGGTCGTCGGGGGCCTGCACCACCAGATCGGCGGTGCGCCACACGGCGTAGTCCGCGGGCGCGCCCGGCACCAGGACGCCCGCGTCGTCGCGGCCGACGGCCCGCCAGCCGCCCCTGGTGTGGGCGGTGAACGCGGCGCGTACGGAGACGCGGTGTCCGGGGGTGCGGTGGAAGGCGGCGGCGCGGACGGTGCCCCAGGGGTCGAGCGGCGTGACGGGGCTGTCGGAGCCGAAGGCGAGGGGCACACCGGCGCGCAGCAGGGCCGCGTAGGGGTTGAGGGTGCGGGCCCGCTCGGCGCCCAGGCGCTGGGCGTACATGCCGTCCTCGCCGCCCCACAGGGCGTCGAAGGCGGGCTGCACGGACGCGGTGAGGCCGAACTCCGCGAAGCCCGCGATCGTCTCGGGGGTGAGCATCTCGGCGTGCTCCACGCGGTGCCGGGCGGCGCGGACGCGGGCCAGGCCGAGCTTCTCCGCGGCCTGGCGCATGCCGTCGACCACGGAGGTCACCGCGGCGTCCCCGATGGCGTGGAAGCCCGCCTGGAGGCCCGCCTCGGTGCACGCCACGACGCGGGCGGCGACGCGGCGGCGTCCAGGTGGGCCGTGCCGGTGTGGGCGGCGTCGGCGTACGGCTCGTGGAGGCAGGCGGTGTGCGAGCCGAGGGCGCCGTCCACGAAGAGGTCACCGGCGGCGCCGAGCGCGCCCAACTGCCGGGCGCGCGCGACCCCTTCCTGGCCCTGCTCGGCCCAGTAGCCGATGACCCGCGGCCCCGGCTCCTCGGCGGCGAGCCGCAGCAGCCCGGAGAAGTCGTCCTCGTCGAGATCTCCGGGCCCGCGCACTCGTGCACGGAGCCGATGCCAAGGGAGGCGGCGCGGCGCAGGGCGGCGCGCTGGGCCTCCGTGCGCTGGCGCGGCGTGACGGCGGCGAGGGCGGCGGCGCGCACCCCGTGGTGGGCGTCGCCGGTCAGCGGGGCGTCCGGGCGGAAGCCGGCGCGCCGGTGATGCCGGGGACGAGGTCGAGCAGCGCGGTGGTGGCGACCGCCGAGTGGACGTCGATGCGGGAGAGGTAGAGCGGCCGGCCGCCGGTGGCCTCGTCCAGCTCCGCGCGCGTGGGCGGGCGGCCGCCGGGCCAGCGGGCGGCGTCCCAGCCGTGGCCGAGCAGGACGGTGTCGTGCGGCCGTGCACGGGTGTGCGCGTACGCGGCGAGCGCGTCGTCCAGCGATCGGGCCCCGGACAGGTCGAGGCCGGTGAGGGCGAGGCCGGTGGCCGTGGTGTGCACGTGGGCGTCCGTGAACGCCGGGGTGACCAGGGCGCCTTCGAGGTGCACGACGTCGTCGACGCCGTCGCCGAAGGCGTCCGCCGCGCCCTCGGAGCCGACCCAGGCGACATGGCCGCGCTCGACGACCATCGCGGTGGCGAACGGGTCGGCGGGGCTGTGGACGTCGCCGCCGTGCAGCAGCACGGTGCGGTGGCTGTGGGGGTCCTGGGGGTCCCGGGCGTCGTTCCCGGGGGCGGTGCTCTGGCTCATGGGTCCAGTCTCGCCCCTGCGGGCGGCCGCCCGACGCGGGGGTCACCCCCACACGCGTACCAACCACTGCGCGACAGCCCCGGGAGCCACCACTTGATGCAGATGCCCACCGGCGAGAGACCCCACGGGCCAACCACGCGCGCGTGGCTCACCGCGACCGGTCGGTACGCCTCGGAGAAGCGGAGGTACCCGCACGGCAGCCGGTCCCAGCCGGGCGGCGCGGGTGGCGGCCGGGTGAAGTGGGTGAGCGGCAGGCGCGGCTGCTCGGCGATCACCCGTGGCGCGCAGCCGCGGGTCCGGCAGGAGGGCCGCCACGGTGGCTTCGTCGAACCACTCGGTCCAGGGGGGCAGCAGCCCGTCGGGGCCGGTGAGTTCCCGCAGCGCCGCGAGGAGCGCGGCGGGCAGCGGGGCGCCGGGCAGGGCCGCGTCGACGAAGACCACACGGCGCACGTCCGGCACGGCCTCGGCGAGGGCGGGCACCAGGAGCCCGGCGTTGCTGTGCACGACCAGGGTCTGCTCCCCCGCGGGGGCGACCTCGGCGCACGGCGCACGAACGCGGGCCAGTGCGGGCCGGGGCCGGTCACCGCGCCGGTCAGGTCGGGGACCGCGCAGATGTGGCCGGCCGCGGTCAGTTCGGCAGCCACCGGGCGCCAGGTCGCGGGCCCCACCAGAGGGCTGTGCACGAGCAGAAAGCGCATGCCGCTCAGACCTGTGGCGGCCGGGCCTCGTAGGGCGTGGAGAGCACGACGGTCGTCCGCGTGGAGACTCCGGCGAGCGCGCGCAGGCGGGTCAGCAGGTGCTCCAGTTCGAGCGGGGTGGCGACGCGGACCTTGAGGATGTAGTTCTCGTCCCCGGCGACGCTGTGGCACGCCTCGATCTCCGGAACGCCGGCGAGGCGCTCGGCGATGTCGTCGGGTGCGCTGGGGTCGAACGGCTTCACCGAGATGAAGGCCGTCAGGGGCAGCCCCACGGCCTCGGGATCGACGACCGCGGCATAGCCGCGGATGACACCCCGCTGTTCGAGGCGGCGCACCCGCTGGTGCACGGCCGACGTGGACAGGCCCGTGGCCTTGCCCAGGTCGGTGTAGCTCATCCGCCCGTCCTTGACGAGCAGCTGCACGATCTGTCGGTCCAGCTCCTCCATGCGGTGAACCTACAGGGCTCTTGATCCTCACGGATACCTGAGCGCCGGAAGGACTCGCCGGCCGGGGCAACTCCCCCGGTCATGTGACGAACGCCACATGGCTGTGACCGTGTCCGTTCGGATGCCACGATTACCCCTACGACGGGACGGGAAGTGCTTGCTGTGGTCGAGGCCGCAGCGCCTTGTCGGCCCACCCAAGGGGGAGAGTCCCATGCAGAATTTGAAGCGCCCCGGCAGGTCCACTCGCGCCAATCAGCAGCAGGTCGCCGAGCCCGAG
The DNA here is from genome assembly GCA_004010275.1 of Streptomyces huasconensis. Taxonomy (GTDB): domain Bacteria; phylum Actinomycetota; class Actinomycetes; order Streptomycetales; family Streptomycetaceae; genus Streptomyces; species Streptomyces huasconensis. The sequence goes on along the minus strand of RBWT01000009.1, from coordinate 65,729 downwards.
CCGGAGGGCGTCGAACCGGCTGACGCCCTTCTCGACGCCTACGACACCTTTGAGATGTACCGCGTGAACTGCCCCGACTGCGGGCAGCCGATCGCGCTCCTCGCCGACGAGGACGTCCTGCCCGAGCACGCCCTGTGCCCCACGCCGTGGAACCCGTTCGGGCTCACGGTCTGTGCCGGTACGGGCCGCGCGGCCACGGACGCCACGCCCACCGACGAGTCGATGGAGGTTCAGGAGCAGGACACCGCCCTGCTCTTGACGCTCCCTCAGGGACTCGACTGGCGGACGCAGCCGTTCTCGCACGTGGGCGGCCCCGGTTCGCGCCCGATGCGCGCGGCCCAACAGCAGCGGCCCGCCGCCTGATTCACCAGTAGCTGCCCTGCACCATGGCCGCGAGGCTGCCGTGGTGCAGGATCAGCGTGTCCGTGTCCTGCGGCGCAGCGGGCGCGGTGGCCTCGCCGAAGTGCATTTGGCGGCAGGCGACGCGCAGCATGACGATCGCGTGCCGCAGCGCCGCGTACAGCGTGTAGAAGTCCATGGCTCGTGGGGTGTGTCCCGTGAGCCGGGCATACGTGTCCTCCACCCGGTCGCGGCGCAGGAAGTCCGGCAGCCCCGACTGGCCGAAACTCACCGTCAGGTCCTGGAAGAAGCGGTGCAGGTAGATCATCCAGCCGAGGTCGACCTCGCGCGCGCGAGCGCCGCCATCTCCCAGTCGAGGACGGCCGCGGGCGCGCCGCGTCGTAGACGATGTTGCCGATGCGCGCGTCGCCCCAGTTGAGGACGGGTTCGCCCTCGGCGTCCGGCCACAGCTCTTCGAGGCGGTCGAAGGCGCGCTCGATGAGAGGTGAGCGGGGCAGTCCGCTCACCACCCATGCGTAGTAGGCGCGTTGGGCCTGGACGTGGCGGCGCAGCGGGCTGCCTTCGCCCGGCAGTGCGAGGAACCGCGCCTCGTCGACCGGGACCTGGTCGTGCAGCCGGGCCACCACGGCGACCGAGGCTTCCTCCAGGTGCGCGCGTTCGGTGTCGGTGGCGTCGTGCAGCCAGTTCCCCTCGTACGTGTAGGGCATGACGTCCGGCGGTACGCGGCCCTCGACCCGCTCCATGACGAAGAAGGGCGCGCCGAGCGGGCCGGGGTCCTCTTCCAGCCACAGGACGCGCGGCACCGGCAGGTCGGTGTGCTCGGCGACGAGCCGCATCGTGCGGTACTGGCGCGGCATGTCGTAGACGGGAAAGACGGTGTACGCGGCCGGGTCGGCCGCCAGGCGCAACGCGCAGAGCCGCAGGGGCGGTTCAGGGTGCTCGACGGTGAAGAGCAGGGTCTCGCTGGACATGCCGTTGGACTCCGGGACGCTCACGTCGACCGCCTTGGCGCCGGGCAGCCGGGCGTCGAGCCACGCGGTGAGGCGGCGGGTGAGTTCTTCCGGGTCGCGGGTGGTGGTGCGGGGGCGGGGTGCCGATGCCATGGTCCGTGCTCCTTTGCCCGTGCTCCTTTGCCCGTGCTCCTTTGCCGTGCTCCATCGGCGGACTGTCGGCGATCTCAGGGCGCCACGGAGCCGAAGCCGGTGAACCCGCTCGGATCGTGGCGGCCGAAGCTGCCGTGCTCGAAGATGCCGTGGCCCGTCCGGCCGTTCAGGGTGAAGCGCGCCGCGTGGTCGATGACGCCGTACGCGGCAAGCGGGTGGGCCTTGGGGTCCGAGAGGTCATAGGCACGGCGGTCGGTCCAGCCGCGCCCCCGCCAGGTGCCGTGCTGCCAGTCGTCGGCGGGCGGATAGCCCGCGCCGACGGCCAGGGGCAGCGAGGCGAGCACCTCGACACCCAGCTCCAGGGGCTTGTGCCCGTCGGGGTCCGTGAGGTGGATGACGGCGCGCTCGGGGTGGCGGGTGCCGGAGCGGTAGGTGATGTCGGCCCGGGGCCAGCCGAGTTGGCGGTCGCGGTGGCCGGGGCGGACGAGGGTGGCGTCGTTGAGGGTGCGGTAGCCGTCCGCGTCCTCCTGGACGACGACCATCAGGAAGCGGTCCTCGAAGCGCACCGGGCACCAGATCCAGTGGAAGCCCTCGGTGGCGAACTCCTCCTCCAGCCGCCCGCGTTCCTCCCCGGGGATGGGCCGCACCCCCCAGCTGCGGTCGCGGGTCGCGGTCCACTCCCCCGCCGTCACGGGGATTTCCTCGCCGCCCACGCGGATCATCCCCGACGGGCGGCCCGCCTGGACGAAGCGGCGTCCTTCGAGGGTGAGCCGGCCCCCGCGGCGCTGGATGTGGTGCGGCTCCCACAGCGCGGGGAAGTCGGCGCTCCAGGTGAGGTCGTACGACAGGGACGCCGGGTCGTCGGGGTCGGGGGCGCACTCCAGCCGCAGCCGGCGCAGCGGCTCGTCGACGGTGATGCGCAGCGGGCCGACCGAGAGGTCCGTCCGGTCGTCGCCGAGGGCATCGGCGGCGCGGACGGCGTGCACGGTGTCGCCGGTGCGGAGGGTGGCGTACGCGTCGATCACACCGGTGTTCGGGTAGACGCCGAGGCCGAGGATGAGCAGGGCGCGGCCCTCGTGGTCGAAGAGGTGGAAGATGCACCGGTCGTAGGCGTTGCGGTCACCCGTCGCGACGTGCTTCATCGACAGGGGGACCTGGTGCACGGGGTACTCGTCGAGCGGTACCGGACGGTCGTCCTCCACGGCAGACCTCCCTGGGCGCGGAACAGCGCGGGACAGTGCGGGACGGTGCGATGCACCGAGGGGCCGGATGTCCGGCCATGCGGCGGCGCGGAGTTGACGGTACGTCAGTTAAGAGGCCGAGGCCATAGCCGTGCGCAGTCGCGGGGGCGCGCGCGGGCGCGCTTCGGGCCACGCCCCTGCGGCGCCCGCGCGCCATGAACTGACGCCCTAATCCGCGCGGCGGTGACTTCGACGCCCGTCCGGGCGTTTGGCCCGGTATGACCCCCACGGATATGGGCCCCACGCACGTCCCCACCAGCCGTCGGCGACGCACCCTGGTGATGGTGCCCGCCTCCGCAGAATCGGTTCCCCCACGGGCCCGACAGGCGGAACCGCATCAACAGACGTACGGACAACAGACGTACCAACAGCGGACATACGAGCAACAGGCATACGAGCAGCAGGCGTATGAGCGACAGCCGTACGAGCAACAGGCTTACGAGCGACAGCCGTACGACCGTCAGGCGCAACAGCAGCAGACATACCAGCCACAGCCCTACCGGCAGCCCTCACAGCCCTCGCAACAGACCTACCAGCAGCCGCGCCAGCCCCAGCCCCCGGACCCGCCGATCTACCGCGCCCTGGTCCACCACTGGGCCGACCGGGGCCGGACGCTGCCCGGGCGCCACGACCCGGAGTGGGTCCGGCTGGTGGCGCCGCCCGTGGCCCGCAGCCAGTTCAGCGCGTCTCGGGACCCGCGAGGTGACGGGCGATGACCATGCGCTGGATCTGATTGGTGCCCTCGACGATCTGGAGCACCTTCGCCTCCCGCATGAAGCGCTCCACGGGGAAGTCCGCGGTGTAGCCGTAGCCCCCGAGGACCTGCACGGCGTCCGTCGTCACCTTCATCGCGGTGTCCGTGCAGAGCAGCTTGGCCATGGCCGCCTGCTTGGCGAACGGCCGGCCCGCGTCGCGCAGTCTGGCCGCCGACAGATAGAGCGCCCGGCCCGCCTCGATCTGCGTCGCCATGTCCGCGAGCATGAAGCGCAGGCCCTGGAAGTCCGCGATCGGCCGGCCGAACTGCCGCCGCTCGGTGGCGTACGTGAGCGCCTCGTCCAGCGCCGCCTGGGCCACGCCGATCGCACAGGCCGCGATGCCGAGCCGCCCCGAGTCGAGCGCCGAGAGCGCGATGGCGAAGCCCTGGCCCTCGTCCCCGATCCGGCGGGAGTCGGGGACGCGGACACCGTCGAAGTGGAGCTGCGCGGTGGGCGAGCCCTTCATGCCCATCTTCTTCTCGGGCGCCGCCGCGGTGAGCCCCTCGGCGTCGCCCGGCACCAGGAAGGCCGTGACGCCCCTGGCGCCCTCGCCGCCGGTGCGGGCCAGCACGGTGTAGAAGTCGGCGACGCCGCCGTGCGTGATCCAGGCCTTGGTGCCGTCGATGACCCAGTGGTCGCCGTCGCGCACGGCCTTCGTGCGCAGGGACGCGGCGTCCGAGCCGGAGGCGGGCTCGGAGAGGCAGTACGCGCCGAGCAGGCCGCCGCCGAGCATGGCAGGCAGGTGCTCACCCCGCTGCTCCTTGGTGCCGTACCCGGCGAGCGCGTGGCAGGAGAGCGAGTGGACGCTGACGCCGAGGCCGACGGTCAGGCGCGCGGCGGCGAGTTCCTCCAGGACCTGGAGGTAGACCTCGTAGGGCTGGTCGCCGCCGCCGTACTCGGAGTCGTACGCGAGGCCGAGCAGTCCGGCCTCGGAGAGCAGGGTGAAGACCTCCCGCGGGAAGCGCCCCGCTTCCTCCTCCGCGGCCGCCTTCGGGGCGATCTCGCGCTGGACGATGTCCCGGACGAGCGAGAGCAGATCCCTGGCCTCATCCGTCGGCAGCTGACGGTCCACCGGCTGTGGGGCGTGGTCGGGCATGACGCTCTCCTCCCTGTCGGGCTACGGCGGACGCCCGCGCAGGGTGAGGCGGCGGCGCCGGAAACGATGCCGAGCCAGGGTCTCCTCCCGGGTCACGGAAGCGGCTGACCAGCGGCTGCGGCGCGTTGAGTATGCCCGATCGGCGGCAGCCAGTCACTAGTTAACGACCGCTTACTCGAAAGATACCCGCAGATCGACAGAGGCGGCCGGATTGGTCCGAACCATTGACCGTACTGGTCTAGTCCTCCTAGTGTTCCGTTGAACCACTTACCGCGTTCATGCCAAATGAACGCGGCCGCTCCACGGCAGCACTTCCCCCTCCCTCGCGCCTCACTGGTTTCCCCCCACGAGGAGACACGATGCCCACACCGCACTCCCCGCGCCCCGGCCTCCGGGCCCTGATCGCCACCGCCTGTTGCGCCGTCCTCGGCGCGGGCCTGCTCGCCGGGGCGGGCAGCGCCGCCGCCGAACCGGACCAGGCCCCGGCGGCGCAGGCCGCCGCCGGTTCCAAGGTCGTCGGCTACTTCACCGAATGGGGTGTCTACGGCCGGAACTACCACGTCAAGAACATCGAAACGTCCGGCTCGGCCGCCAAGCTCACCCACATCAACTACGCCTTCGGCAACGTCCAGGGCGGCAAGTGCACGATGGGCGACGCCTACGCGGCGACCGACAAGGCCTACACCGCGGCCCAGTCCGTGGACGGCGTGGCGGACACCTGGGACCAGCCGCTGCGCGCAACTTCAACCAGTTGCGCAAGCTCAAGAAGAAGCACCCGGACCTCAAGGTCCTGTGGTCCTTCGGCGGCTGGACCTGGTCGGGCGGGTTCACCGAGGCCGCGAAGAATCCGGCGGCCTTCGCCCAGTCCTGCTACGACCTGGTCGAGAACTCCAAGTGGGCCGATGTCTTCGACGGCATCGACATCGACTGGGAGTACCCCAACGCCTGCGGTCTGACCTGTGACACCAGCGGGCGCGAGGCGTACAAGAAGCTCATGGCCGCGGTCCGCGCGAAGTTCGGCGGCGGCAACCTCGTGACGGCGGCGATCCCCGCGGACGCCTCCGCGGGCGGCAAGATCGACGCGGCCGACTACGCGGGCGCCGCCCAGTACGTCGACTGGTACAACCCGATGACGTACGACTACTTCGGCGCCTGGGACGCGAAGGGGCCGACCGCCCCGCACTCGCCGCTCACCTCCTACACCGGCATCCCGAAGGCCTCGTACCACTCCGATGCCACGATCAAGAAGCTCCGTGGCCTCGGCATCCCGGCGCAGAAGCTGCTGCTCGGCATCGGCTTCTACGGGCGCGGCTGGACGGGCGTCACCCAGAAGGCCCCCGGCGGCACCGCGACCGGGCCCGCCGCGGGCACCTACGAGCAGGGCATCGACGACTACAAGGAACTGAAGACCAAGTGCCCGGCGAACGGCACCGTCGGCGGGACCGCGTACGCGCACTGCGGGAACAACTGGTGGAGCTATGACACCCCGGCGACCATCGCGGGGAAGATGAACTACAAGAACCAGGCGGGCCTCGGCGGCACGTTCTTCTGGGAGCTGAGCGGCGACACGGCCAACGGTGAGCTGATCAAGGCCATCAACTGACGCACGGCGCACGGAGTTCGGGGTGGGGGCCGGTTCTCGGCGCCCACCCCTCGCTCATGGCCGCGCGGGCGCCGGGAACGACGGTTCGAAGTCCTCGATGACGCGCAGCGTGTCCCCGAGCGTGCGCACCAGCAGGGCGCAGACCCGCTCGCGCGGCAGGCCGCGGTGCCCGACCCAGTCGAGCGTGATGCCCTCGACGCTGCACAGCCAGCCGAGCAGCGCGGTGCGGGCGAGGCACGGGATGTCGGCGCGGCCGTACGTCCCCTCGGCGATCGTCCTGATCATCGCCTCGCGGACGCCGTCGCGGATCGCGTGCACCTCGGCGTCGAAGCCGACACCGCCGCTGATGATCGCCCGGTAGGCCGCCTGGTGCTGCTCGGCGTAGCGCAGATAGCCGTCGATGGTGCGCTGCACGCGCTCCACGGGCGGCAGGCCGTCGTGGCGTCCGGCGCGCGCGACCAAGTCGGCGACGGAGTCCTCGATGATCGCGAGGTAGTAGCCGCGCTTGGACTTGAAGTAGTAGTAGATCAGCCCCTTGGCGACGCCCGCCTGTTTCGCGATGTCGTCCATCGACAGGGCATCGTACGACGTGTCGGCGAACAGCTTCCGGCCGATGGTGATGAGGTCGGCGCGACGAGCCGCGGAACGGTCGGTACCGCGCTGTTGACTATTATTCAATTTCGGCCCTAGTCTCCAACTGCCGTGGGATGTCCGCAGTATGGCAGAGCGGTGCCGTCTGCCGACCGGGCTCCCGACGGCGCTTCACGCACTCCCCTTACGCACGCTTGACGACGCGGAACGACGTACGGGAGGAAGAACAGTGGGCGCTAGCCGCAACGCGTTACGCGAGGGCAGAACCTCCTGGAAGAAGACGGCCGTGGTGGCCATGCCGGCCGTGCTGGCCGTCGGTGTGATGGCCTCCGTGATGGCCGAGGGCGCGCTCGCCGCGTCCTTCGCCGTCTCGGGCACCAGCTTCCAGGTCTCCTCGGGGAAACTGACGAGCGAGGGCCTGTCCTCGTACGTCCAGACGGACCGGGACATCGACGGCAAGGGGCACCCGGTGGCGCTCCTCGGGATCGGTGACGCGACCCTGTCCGACATCTGCCAGGCCGCCGAGGTCAAGACCCCGCTCGGCAAGGTGGTGTTCAAGCTGACCGCGGGCGGCGACGCGGGCAAGGTCACCGCCAGCAACCTCGTCATCGACGGCGAGGACCTGGTGGGCGACGCCCGCTTCGGCACCGCGGAGATCGGCCGGGACGCCTCGACGCTGGACGAGGTGCCCGGGGTCAAGGGCGAGCGGGGCAAGTTCGGGCTCCAGGCCGGGGACATCACGGTCTCTGGCGTGAAGTCCCACGCCTGGTCGGCGACGGGCGGGAACTTCCGGCTCAAGGGCATGCGCGTCGACGTCAGCCTCGGCGGCAAGCAGTGCTTCTGACGGGCGGCGGGAGAGCCGGCGTCAGACCCTTCCGCAAGGACGGCGGCGGCCCCCTCGACCGACGGCTGCCCTGGCCCCAACAGCGGCGGGTGCTGCGCAGGTGGCGCCGCACGCGGCCGTTCTGGGGCGGACTGCTGCTGATCCTCGGCGTGACCGAACTGCTGCTGGTGCCGCTCTCGCCGCTGACGGTCCTGGTGAGCCTCGGGCTCGGCGGGATCGCGGCGATCGGCATCGGCATCGCGCTGGTCGTGGCGGGGCTGTTCCTGTGGTTCCTGCCGCACACGCACCACTATGTGAGCGTCAACGCCCTGATCCTCTCGGTGCTGTCGTTCGCCGCCACCAACCTCGGCGGATTCCTCGTCGGCATGCTCCTGGGCATCGCCGGCAGCGCCATGGGCTTCGGGTGGACGCCGGTGCCCGAGGACGCCGAGGAGGACCCCGCGCCGCCGAGGGTGCGGGACGGGCAGGGCACGCGGACGCTCGCCGTGCTGCTGCCGGTGGTGATCGTGGCGGGGATCGTGAACGGCAGCCCGGCCAGGGCGGCACCCGCCCCGTCGATCGTGGCGGCCAGGACCCCGCCGACCATCACCACCACGCTCTTCGCCCCGAAAGGCTTCATCGTGGCGGGCGTCACCAAGATCCCGACCGCGGACGGCCCGCTGAAGGTCATGGTGCTGCGAATGAAGGCCGCCTCGCTCACCGACTACGCGCTGAAGACGCGAGACGGAGGCGGGGAACTCGCCCTGGGCGCCGACACGCTGGACCTGAGCGGCTCGGTCACGCTCTACCTGACCAAGTTCAAGGGGTGCATCGAGGGGCTGCTCTGTCTGACCTTCACGCCCGACAGACTGCCGGTCCCGCCGCTCGTACCGCCGTTCGTCTTCATGACGGACGTCAGCGCCGAACAGGCCCTGGTCACCTCGGACTCGATCGTGGCGGGCGGACTCTCCCTCAAAGCCTCGGCGTGATCACCCCGGCATGAAGGGTTCGGCATGATCCAGATGCAGGCCGCCCTCTTCTGGGCGTACGCGGCCGGCGCGACGTCCGCGCTCTCCGCCGGGCGCCAGTTGCAGGTGTGGGAGCGGATCAACGCGGGTGAGGGGCCGCGCACCCGCAGCCGCGCCGCGAACCCCTATCTGGCGCTCACGGCGCTGTTCGCCGCCGTCCTGATGGTGCCGACGGGGCTCTTCCTGCTGTGGCAGAACCCCGCCTGGGCGACCATGCACGTCGCGGAGGGCCACGAGGACGTGTGGGCCGGGTTCGTCCTCTGCTACGCGGGCGGGGTTCCGGTGGCCGCGGTCCTCGGGTTCCTCGTGGCGCAGGCGCTGGTGCTCGCGGGGGCGGGCTACTGGGCCTACCTCCAGTGCGTGGGCGGGTACTTCCTGGTGTTCGGGACGCTCGTCCACGGGTGGGACGGCCGCGGATACCAGCGGTTCCTGTCCCCCGGCGCCGACGACTTCGCCGACTGGCCGAGGGACGGCGTCGTCAATCACGTACTGGACTTCCTGACGTCCGGGACGTTCCTGGCGCTGCTGCTCTTCGGGGCCGCGGTGATCGGCACCATGCTGGCGACCGCGGTCGGCTGGCTCATGGAGGGCTGGTCGCTGCCGGGGGCCGACGAGGACCGCAAGGTGCCGCGGGTCCTCGCCGTCGTCATCGCGGCCGCCGGGGTGTACGGGCTGCCGTTCGTGGGCGCGCTTCTCGCCAGCGGGCTGGTGCGCCTGCTCGGCGGGTGGCTGGGGCTGCCGCTGTTCGCGATCGTGGCGGGGCTCACCCTGCTGCACGGGCGGTCACCGGTGCGGTGGCTGTACGGCCTGGTGGGCGTCCCGCACCGGCACTGGCGGGCCGGCGCGGGGGACGACCGGTGACTACGCGCGGGCGGGGTCACAGCAGACCGGTCTGCGTGACGAGCATCGCGAGGACCACGACGAGCGTCCAGCCCGCGAGGTGCTCCAGGAGATTCGGTCCGTCTTCTTTCGGGCCGCCGGTACGGGCCTGGACGCGAACGGCGGTGGCAGAGAACGCGGTCATGTCTTCTCACTGATTCTTCTGGCAGTGGTGTCCCCCCATGGAACCCCTCCACCATGCCAGCAGAAAACCTGTGGGGAGACGAGAGCTTGGTCACGCCACAACTCGGCCGGACCGCCGTGCGTCTAGAACGAGACACGACGCACGTCCGCGCAGCATCCGACCGAGAGGTTCCCAATGAGCACGAACCGGACGACCCGCCGCGGAGCACGGCTCGCCCTCGCGGCCGCGATCACCGTGGCGGCCGCCCTCGCCGCGCCGCCCTCGCCAGGCCGCCCCCGCCACGGACGGCAAGCCGTCGCCGGGCGCGCCGGCCTCGGCGACCCCCTGTTCCCGCTGGACGGGAACGGCGGGTACCGGGTGGACCGCTACTACCTGGACTTCGACTGGCAGGCGCCGAAGACGCCCTTCGAGGCGGCGACGACCATCAGGGCCACGTCCACCCAGGCCCTCTCCCGCTTCAACCTGGACTTCGCGGGCAACACCCTGCACGCCGTGACGGTCGACGGCGCCAGGGCGGGCGCGTCCCGCGAGGGCGACGAGCTGACCGTGACCCCCAAGTCGCCGATCCGCAAGGGCAGTTCGTTCACGGTCAAGGTCACGTACACCGCCGACCCGGCCCAGACACGGCACCGGGACGACGCGATCGAGGACTACGGCTGGATACCGACACCGGACGGCACGGTGGTCTACCCCCAGCCGAACGGCGCCCGCATGATCTTCCCCTCCGACCGACCACCCCAGCCGGCGCGCGCCGGTCACCTTCCGCATCAGCACACCGGCCGACCGCACCGCCGTGGCCAACGGCAAGCTGGTCTCGCGCGTGGAGGTCCCCGGCGGCCGGGTGCGCTGGACGTACGACTCCGAGCAGCCGCTCTCCACGCAGCTGGTGCAGCTGGCCGTCGGGAAGTTCCGGCTCGTCGAGAGCGAGGGCCCCGGCGGGCTCCCGCTGCGGGACGTCGTCCCGGACGCGCTGGTCGAGCCGACCGCGGAGTACCGCAGGCTCACCCCCGACCACCTGGCGTGGCTGGAGGAGCGGCTCGGCCCCTACCCCTTCCACCGCTACGGCGTCCTGGTCGGCGACACCGACCTCGGCGTGGCCCTGGAGACCCAGACGCTCTCCCTCGTCCCCAAGGCGGACCTGCTCGGCACGAAGGTCGACGCCGAGCGGAATCTGGTGCACGAGCTGACCCACCAGTGGTTCGGGAACAGCGTGGCGCTGGAGAGCTGGTCCGACCTGTGGGTGAGCGAGGGGCACGCCCGCTTCTACGAACGCCTCTACTCCGAGGCCCACGGCGGCGACCGCCTCGAGGCCGCGATGAAGACCGCGTACGCCGCCCATGACCAGTGGCGCAAGGACTTCGGCGCCCCCGCCGAGCCGACCGAGCCGAACCTCTTCAAGCGCATGCGCTACGACGGCTCCGCGCTCGTGCTGTACGCGCTGCGCGAGCGGGTCGGCGACGCGACGTTCCAGAAGATCGAGCGGGCCTGGGTGAGCGGCTTCAAGGGGCGCACGGCGAGCACGCGGGACTTCATCGACCTGGCGTCCCAGGTCGCGGGCGAGGACCTGGAGGGGTTCCTGCGGCCCTGGCTGTACGGGGCGAAGACGCCGCCGATGCCGGGGCACCCGGACTGGGTGGTGGACCCGGTGACGTGAGGCTCACCGGGGGTGCGGGGCGGGGTGCCCCGCACCCCCGGCGTCCGTCACCGGATGCCGACCGCCGCGAGGGCCTGCCGCTGGGCCGCGGTGAGCTTCACCGGGAAGTACAGGTAGCAGACGCCGCCCGAGCCGGAGACGACCTTGCCGGTGGAGTTGTAGCGCTTGGTGCGCAGCCAGATGTTCTCGAATTCACGCCGCTTGTAGACGCGGCGCACCGCCTCGTTGGTCGGTGAGGCCGGGTCGTTGGCGATCACGTCGCCGTCCGCCGTGAAGCCGATGACCGTCATCAGGTGGCCGGCCGTGCCGTACCCGGCGCCCGTCAGCTCCTCCTTGAGGAAAGACTGGGACGTGATGGCGGGGATACCGGCGGCGATCAGCTGCTCCAGCTCGGTGAGTGTGGCGAGGCGGGTGACGACGCCCTGGAGGTCGGTGTACGTCGCCGCGTACGCCGCGTTGAAGGGCCAGTTCCCGCAGCCCTTGTACTGGTAGTCGAACGTCTGGCGGGCCGCGTGGCACACCTGCGGGTCGGCGTAGGACGGGTCCACCCAGGCGAGGTCCTCGGGCTTCGGCCTGCGCCCCCAGTACTCGATGATCATCTGTGAGGAGGTGGGGCTGCACCAGGCCTCGCCGCCGTTGTCGTACTCGGGGTACTGGCCGACGTGGATCTCCTGCGAGTAGCGCGGGACCGTCAGCTCCTTGCCGGGGCCCGGCTCGGAGGCCGGGACCGTGAAGCGGTCGGGGACCGCCGAGGCCATCGCGCCGAGCCGCCAGACCGTGGGGGTCGTGGTGGCGCCCGGCGTGCGGTACAGCGTCAGGCGCAGCCGGTAGGAGACGACGCGCGGACCGGCCGCCGCGTCGTTCAGGGCGAGCGTGTCCGTCCAGACCGTCGACTTGCCGTCGGTCTGGTCGTCGACCGAGGTCCGCCGGATGTCGGCCTCCTTGTCGTCACCGGCGGTCCAGCGGCCCATGACGAACCAGGGGCTCTTCGTGCCGTCGGCGTACGTGCCCGTCAGCTCGACCTGCAGCCAGGTCCCGGCGGGCGTGTGGGCGTTCCAGGAGGCGATGAGTTCCGTCGCGGGGACGGTGGAGCGGTGCGTGGGCGAGGTCCAGCGCGCGTACTCCCAGGCGGCGGTCCTGCCGGTGTGCGGGTCGGCGTAGTCGGTGCGGCCCGCGGGCCGCGCGATGCGCAGGCCGGGGCGGCCCGCGGCGACAGCCGCGGTGCCCTCGGCGGTGCCGGTGCGCCAGTCCTCGTACGAGGTCCAGAAGCGGTTGTCCACGAAGCGGTCCGCGCGCGGCGCGCGGCGCCCTCGGGCCTGGCCGCCCGCGGCCGGGGCGGGGCTCGTGGCCGCCGCGACGGCGGCCAGGGCGGCGGCCGAGGCGAGCACGGATCTGCGGGACAGGTCATGGCCCCGGGCGGGGCGGTCAGCTCGGTCAGCTCGGTCCATCAGGGGACCCCCAGTCGACGTGGTCTCCGGCCGGAGCCGGAAGGGTCGGTACAGCTGCGCGGAGGCGTCCGGTGCACGGAAGTGGTCGGCCGCACGGAAGTGGGGCAACTATGGCCGGTCCCGGCCGGCTTCTGCCAGCGCTTCGACACCCTCGCGCGCACCAATATTGGCCTCAACCAATGGCATGACCTGGGACGCGCGCGGAACAGCCTGCTTCCGCTGCGCCCGTAGGCTTGCCGGTGATGACCCCCGACCCGCGCGCCCCGCGCACCCCACCGACCTCGCTGCCCGCGCTCGCGGCCGCCCTGCGCGGCCTGCCGCCCTCGTGCGGGCCCGTCCGGCTGATCGCCGTGGACGGGCACGCGGGCTCGGGGAAGTCGACGTTCGCGCGGCGCCTGGCGGAGGCGCTCGGCGGCGCACCGGTCCTGCGGCTCGACGACATCGCGAGCCACGACCAGCTGTTCGACTGGACCGAGCGGCTGCGGCGGCAGGTCCTCGACCCGCTCTCCCGCGGCGAGACGGCGCGCTACGCCGCGTACGACTGGCACGAGCGGTGCTTCGGCCCCGCCGAACACCCTCTGCCGCCGGCGCCCGTGGTGCTCGTCGAGGGCGTGGGCGCGGGCCGCCGCGCGCTACGCGGACACCTCGCCGCCGTGCTGTGGATGGACGTGCCGCGCGAGCGCGTGGCAGCGGGGGCGGCGCAGGGACGGGGCGGCCCAGCGGGACTTCTGGGACGGCTGGGAACCCGCGGAGCTGCGGCACTTCACCGAGGACCCGTCCCGGCCCTTCGCCGACCTCCTGGTACGACAGTGCCCAGAGGGATACGAGGTGCTGCGGGGACCCAGTGGGGCGCCGACCGGAACCCAAGTCGTCACCCACGGTGAGGGTCCGTCGGCGGTCCGCTGAACCCCCGGAAAACGGCTTCCAGTTGGCCAGGCGACTTTTCACGAGTGCCCCAACTCCGCTTGACCCAGGGGCCATACAGGACTTACGTTCTGATGGTGCGGCCTCCCGAGGCCGCCCGCAGACGCGAAGCCCCCGGTTGTTCCCCCGTGATCGGGGGCTTCGTTCTGCCCTCAAGGACCCGTTTCCCGACCGCTCCGAGCCGCCGCCCGCTCACCCTCGGTCACCGTCGGCCCGGCTCCCCCGACGGCCCTTCTCGGCCGATCCGGCAGTGCGGCACCCTACGGCCGACCGCTCCCCCGCAGGTACGATGCCTATCGGTGCGCCTTTTCCGGACGGATGCTCTGCGCGCCGAGACAACTCCCGTCCGCAGCACGGCGGTTCAGTGAAGTGGCCGACGGGCACCGGCCCGCTGGTACGCACACGGGGGCACGGTTTGTGGGGGACGTGATGGACTTCGACGCGGTGGGCTCACCCGCCCCGGCCGACCTCGCCTGGCTGAGGGGCGTCGACGCCTACACGATGGGCGCCTATCCGCAGGCCGAGGAGGAGTTCCGCGCCGCGGTGCGGATGGATGCCGGCATGGCCGACGCCTGGCTCGGGCTGCACGCGCTGCGCGTCGACACGACGACGGCGCTCCTGCGGATGTTCCAGCACCGGACCCGGTTCGGGGAGCAGCGGGTCCGGCACGCGCGCACGCTCAACTCCTGGTACTGGCTGGGCTGGTGGGTCCAGCCCGTCCTGGAGAGCACGCGCGACCTGCTGCTCGCGCACGCCTCGCACTGGCTCGACGGCCGCCATGTCCCCGAGCTGGACCGGGCGCTCGCCGGCCTGCCGCCCGTCGACGCGGACCCGCAGGTGCGGTTCCTGCACGCCTGCCGGGCCTACCTGGTCAAGGACTGGGAGCAGCTGGTGCGGCACACCGACCCGCTCGTCGACGACCCGATGCTGGGCATCGAGGCCGGGCTCTTCGGCGGCATGGCCCGGGTGCGCCTGGAGATGTACGGCCAGGCCGAGCCACTGCTGTCCGCCGCCCTGATGCGGTGCCGCAGCGAGCAGCCCCAGCGCAAGGAGCTGCGGTACTGGCTGGCCCGCGCGCACGAGGGCACCGGGCGCTCGGCGGCGGCGCTGCCCCTGTACCGCGCGGTGCACCGGGTCGACGCCTCCTTCATGGACACCTCGGCACGGCTCGCGGCGATCGCCGAGGGCGACGGCTACGACGAAGCGGCCGACCTCGCCACCGCGATCACTCTGGCGGGCGGGGGCCAGGACGCGCTGGAGGGGCCCGACGGCATCGACGTGCTCTTCGGCACCGAGGGCCGCGACGTGAAGGTCACCGGTCTTGAGCCGCCGCCGGGCGGGCCGCCTCCCGCGCAGAGCGGTCCTTCCGAGGCCGACGCCGTCCGCGAGAAGGCCGTCATCCCGGTCAAGCCGGGGCCCGCGCAGCGGCCGCCGGGGCCCACGACCCCGCCCTCCTGGAGGCCGCGCTCGCCGAACTGGAGGGCATGGTCGGCCTGGAGCCGGTGAAGCGCCAGGTCAAGGCGCTCTCCGCGCAGCTGAACATGGCCCGTCTGCGGGCCGCGCAGGGCCTGCCCGTACAGCCGCCGAAACGACACTTCGTCTTCTCCGGCCCCTCGGGCACCGGCAAGACCACCGTGGCCCGCATCCTCGGCCGCGTCTTCTACGCCCTCGGGCTGCTCGGCGGCGACCACCTGGTGGAGGCGCAGCGCGCCGACCTCGTCGGGGAGTACCTCGGCCAGACCGCCGTGAAGGCCAACGAACTGATCGACTCGGCCATCGGCGGCGTCCTCTTCGTCGACGAGGCGTACTCCCTGTCCAACTCCGGTTACGGCAAGGGCGACGCGTACGGCGACGAGGCGCTCCAGGTGCTCCTGAAGCGGGCCGAGGACAACCGCGACCACCTCGTGGTGATCCTCGCCGGCTATCCGGAGGGCATGGACCGGCTGCTCGCCGCCAACCCGGGCCTGTCCTCGCGGTTCACGACGCGGGTCGACTTCCCCTCGTACCGCCCCCTGGAGCTGACGGCGATCGGTGAGGTGCTGGCCGCCGAGAACGGCGACGTGTGGGACGAGGAGGCCGTGGAGGAGCTGCGCTCCATCAGCGGGCACGTCGTCGACCAGGGCTGGATCGACGAGTTGGGCAACGGCCGCTTCCTGCGCACGCTCTACGAGAAGAGCTGCGCCTACCGCGACCTGCGGCTCTCCTGCTACCCGGGTGAGCCGGGCCGCGAGGACCTGTCGACGCTGCGGCTCCCGGATCTCATGCAGGCGTACGGAGAGGTGCTCTCGGGACGCGGGCCGCAGGACACGCCGGGCTGCTGAGCCCCGGCGCGCCCCGCCGCCCGCCCGCCGTCACCCGACGAGGGCGCCGTCCAGGTGCTCGTGGCCGCCCGTGGTCTCCCGCGCTCCGCGGGGCACCGCCACGCGGTGCGCCGGGTCGCGGACCTCGCCGACCAGGAGTTCGAGTACGTCCTCCAGGGCGACCAGGCCGAGCACCCTGCCCGAGGCGTCGGCGACCTGCGCCAGATGGGTCGCGGCGCGCCGCATCACGGTCAGGGCGTCGTCGAGCGGCAGCTCCGCCCGCAGCGTCGTCATCGGGCGCCAGACCTGCTGGGGCACGGCCCGGTCGGTCTCCTCCAGGTCCAGAACGTCCTTGACGTGGAGGTAGCCCATGAAGGCGCCGTTCTCCGCGCGGACCGGGAAGCGGGAGAAGCCGGTGCGCCCGGTCAGCTCGACGACCTGCGCCGGGGTGACCGAGGCGCCCACCGTCACCAGGGATGCGGGGTCGAGGAGCACATCCGTCACCGGGCGCGAGCCCAGCTCCAGGGCGTCCTCCAGGCGCTCCTGCTCCTCGGGGTCGAGCAGACCCGCCTGACCGGAGTCCTCCACGAGGCGGTTGAGCTGCTCGCTGGTGAAGACCGCCTCGACCTCGTCCTTGGGCTCCACCCCGAAGAGCTTGAGGACGAGGTGGGCGCACGCCCCGAGCGCCACCGTCACCGGCCGGCACAGCCGGGCGAAGGCGACCAGGCCCGGGCTGAACCAGAGCGCGGTCTTCTCGGGGGCCGCCATCGCGAGGTTCTTCGGGACCATCTCGCCGATGACGAGGTGCAGGAAGACGACGACGGCGAGCGCGATCACGTAGCCGAGGGGGTGGATCACACCCTCGGGCAGGTGGACCGCGTGGAAGAGCGGCTCCAGAAGATGGGCCACGGTCGGCTCGGCGACGGCGCCGAGCGTCAGCGAGCAGACGGTGATGCCGAACTGGGCGGCCGCCATCATCTGCGGCAGGTGTTCGAGCCCGTACAGGACCTGGCGGGCCCGCTTGGTGTCCAGGGGCTCGATCTGGCTGCGGCGTACGGACACGAGTGCGAACTCGGCGCCGACGAAGAAGCCGTTGGCGAGCACCAGCAGGACGGCGAAGAGCAGTTGGAGCAGACTCATCGGCCCGCCTCCGCGAGGGCGGGGGTGTCGGCCGTCCTGGCGATCCTGACCCGCTCGGCGCGGTTGTGCCCGACCTGGCGCACCGAGAGCCGCCAGCCGGGCAGTTCCGCCCGGTCGCCGGGGGCCGGGATGCGGCCGAGGAGGTCGGCGACGAGGCCCGCCACGGTCTCGTAGGGCCCTTCGGGTACGTCGAGTCCTATGCGCCGCAGCGTGTCGACGCGGCAGCTGCCGTCGGCGTCCCAGGCGGGCCTGCCGTCCTCGGGCGGCACGGGGCACAGCTCGGGCACGTCGAGGAGGTCGTGTTCGTCGCGCACTTCGCCGACGAGTTCCTCGACGATGTCCTCCAGGGTGACCACTCCGGCGGTGCCGCCGTACTCGTCGACGACGACGGCCATGGGCTGCTCGCTGCGCAGGCGCGCCAGCAGCGGCTGCACGGGCAGTGTCTCGGGGACGAGGAGCGGGGCCTGGGCGATGCGGCTCACCGGGGTGCGCAGCCGGTCGGTGGCGGGCACCGCAAGGGCGTCCTTGAGGTGCACCACGCCGACGACCTCGTCGATCCGCTCGCGGTAGACCGGGAAGCGGGACAGGCCGGTGGCGCGCGTCAGGTTCACCACGTCCTCGGCGGTCGCCGAGGACTGGAGCGCGCTGACCTTCACGCGCGGCGTCATGACGTGCTGCGCGGTCAGCTCGCCGAGGGAGAGGGTGGACAGGGTACGGACGAACAGGTCGGCGGTGCCCTGCTCCAGGGCACCGGCCTGCGCCGAGTGGCGGGCCAGGGAGACCAGTTCGCCGGGTGTGCGGGCCGAGGCCAGCTCCTCGGCGGGCTCGACGCCGAGGGCACGCACCAGCCGGTTGGCCACGGCGTTCAGGAGAGCGATCACGGGGCGGAAGAGACGCGCGAAGACGTGCTGCGGGCCCGCGACGAACCGCGCGACCTGGAGCGGCCTGGAGACCGCCCAGTTCTTGGGCACCAGTTCACCGATGACCATCTGCACGGCGGAGGCGAGCAGCATGCCGACCATCACGGAGACACCGCCGACGGCGCCGTCGGGGACGCCGATCGCCGTGAACGGGCCCGCGAGCAGGTGCGCGAGGGCCGGTTCGGCGAGCATGCCGACGACGAGCGAGGTGAGGGTGATGCCGAGCTGGGTGCCGGAGAGCTGGAAGGACAGCTCCTTGAGGGCGGCGACCACCGTGCGGGCCCGGCGGTCGCCGTCGGCCGCGGCCTTCTCCGCGTCGGGCCGCTCGACGGTGACGAGGCCGAACTCGGCCGCCACGAAGAAGCCGTTGGCGAGAATCAGCAGGAATGCCGCCGCGAGGAGCAGAAGGGGGACTGTCATGCCGCCGCCCCTCCGGTCGTACGGGTCCCGGTATGTCGGGAGAGGGCGGCGCAAGTACTACAGGACGATCCGTCCATCGCCGGAGGGAGTCACTCCTCGGATAGCAGGAGCCCCTGGGGGCCGGGCGGGCCCGTCAGGGGCGGGGCGGCACACCGGGCGCGCCCCGCCCCCAGATTAATCAAGGCGCGACGCGGAACGTCAGTCCCCTTGCGGCGTACGGGCGTCCACGAGGGCACGGAGGGCCTTGGCGTCGGCGACGGCCTGCTCCCTGGCGATGCCCGGCTGGATGCCGAGGGCGGCCAGGCTGGTGCCGTCGCTGAGGTTGAGGAAGACCCAGGGGTCGCCGGGGCGCAGGGTGACCTGGACGATCTCGGCCCAGGCCAGACGGCGGCTGCTCGCGATGTTGACGACGGTGACCCCGGAGTCGTCCGCGACGACCTTCGGCCTGCTGAGCAGCATGAGCACGCCGAGGAGCAGGGCGCCGGTGAAGATGAAGCTGGTCCGCTCCCCCGGGCTGAGCGTGGGCAGCAGGAGGGAGATCACCGTGAGGACGACGAACATCGCCGCGCCCGCGCCGAGCAGCACCGCCCTGGTCCGCTTCGGCCGGAACGTGACGGGAAGAGCGGGGAGAGCGGGAAGCTCGGACACGAGCGGGTCCTTCTGCCGGTTCAGAGACGACATGCGTGGATGGCGGTGGTGAGGATGGCCCGCGCCCCGAGGGCGTACAGGTCGTCCATGACGCGCTGCGCCTCCTTGGCGGGGACCATGGAGCGCACGGCCACCCAGCCTTCGTTGTGCAGCGGGGAGATCGTCGGCGATTCGAGGCCCGGGGTGAGCGCGACGGCCCGCTCCAGGTGCTCGGCACGGCAGTCATAGTCCATCATCACGTACGACCGGGCGACCAGGACGCCCTGGAGGCGGCGCAGGAACTGCTGGACCTTCTCGTCGTCGCCGTCGGCGCCGGTGCGCCGGATGACGACCGCCTCGGACTTCATGATCGGCTCGCCGAAGACCTCCAGGCCCGCGTTGCGCAGGGAGGTGCCGGTCTCCACGACGTCCGCGATGACCTCGGCCACGCCCAGCTCGATGGCGGTCTCCACGGCTCCGTCGAGGTGGACGACGGAGGCGGCGACGCCGTGGTCGGCGAGGTGCTTGGCGACGATGCCCTCGTAGGAGGTCGCGACGGTCTTGCCCGCGAGGTCCTCGATGCCGGTGGCCGTGCCCGGCTTGGCGGCGAAGCGGAACGTGGAGCGGGCGAAGCCAAGCGGCAGGATCACCTCGGCGTCGGCGCCGGAGTCGACCAGCAGGTCCTGGCCGGTGATGCCGATGTCCAGCTTGCCGCCCGAGACGTAGATCGCGATGTCCTTGGGCCGGAGGTAGAAGAACTCGACCTCGTTCTCGGGGTCGACGAGGACGAGTTCCTTGGACTCCTTGCGCTGCTGGTAGCCGGCCTCATGGAGCATCGCCGACGCAGGTCCGGACAGTGAACCCTTGTTGGGGACGGCGATGCGCAGCATGAGGCGGGCTTCCTTCGTGTGATGGGGTGTGGAGCTGGTTCGGCTGACGTACGGAGGGCGTACGGCTCAGAGGTGGGCGTAGACGTCGTCGAGGGAGATGCCGCGGGCGACCATCATCACCTGGACGTGGTAGAGCAGCTGCGAGATCTCCTCGGCGGCTGCTTCCTTGCCCTCGTACTCGGCGGCCATCCAGACTTCGGCGGCCTCCTCGACGACCTTCTTGCCGATGGCATGGACGCCCTTGTCGACCAGCTCGGCGGTGCGGGAGGTCGTGGGGTCGCCGTGGGCGGCCTTGTGCTGGAGCTCGGTGAAGAGCTCCTCGAAAGTCTTCTTGGACATGATGCCGTTCACTCTACGCGCCCGCCCGGCCCCGCTCAGCGCCAGGGCTCGGAGACGGTACGAAGCGTGGTGGCGGTGGCCACGGCCGCGGTGACCGCTTCGTGCCCCTTGTCCTCGCTGGAGCCCTCGATGCCCGCGCGGTCCAGGGCCTGCTCCTCGGTGTCGCAGGTCAGCACGCCGAAGCCGACGGGGACGCCGGTGTCGACGGAGACCTGGGTGAGGCCCTGCGTGACGCCTTGGCACACGTACTCGAAGTGCGGGGTGCCGCCGCGGAT
Organism: Streptomyces huasconensis; assembly: GCA_004010275.1. Taxonomy (GTDB): domain Bacteria; phylum Actinomycetota; class Actinomycetes; order Streptomycetales; family Streptomycetaceae; genus Streptomyces; species Streptomyces huasconensis. The sequence continues at coordinate 45,168 of RBWT01000009.1, read as the reverse complement.
GACGACGCCGAGGGCCACGATCGCGTCGTAGCCTCGTCCGGCGAGGACCTTCGCGACGACCGGCAGCTCGAAGCTGCCCGGCACGCGCAGGACGGTCGGCTCGCTGATGCCGAGTTCGTTCAGGGCGCGCAGGGCGCCGTCGACGAGGCCGTCCATGACCTTCTGGTGCCACTGCGCGGCGATCACCGCGACCCGCAGGTCTCCGCAGTTCTTCACGCTCAGTTCGGGTGCGCCCTTGCCGCTCACGCGCTTCTCCTTCGGTTCTCGGATTCGGTTCCCGATGACGGGGGTGGGTGCTTACTGGTTGCCGCAGGCGGAGACGCCCGGGGCGTCCAGCCAGGGCAGGTCGTGGCCCATCCGGTCCCGCTTGGTGCGCAGGTAGCGGAGGTTGTGCTCGCCGGCCGTGACGGGCATCGGCTCGCGGGCGGTGACCTTCAGGCCGTGCCGCAGGACGGCGTCGACCTTGTCGGGGTTGTTGGTCATCAGCCGTACGCCCCGCACGCCGAGGTCGTCCAGGATGCGGGCGCGCGCCGTAGTCGCGGGCGTCGGCGGGCAGGCCGAGTTCGAGGTTGGCGTCGAGGGTGTCGCTGCCGCGCTCCTGGAGTTCGTACGCTCGCAGCTTGGACAGCAGGCCGATGCCGCGCCCCTCGTGGCCGCGGAGGTAGACGACGATGCCGCGGCCCTCCTCGGTGATGCGCCGCATGGACGCCTCCAGCTGGGGTCCGCAGTCGCAGCGCAGCGAGTGGAAGACGTCGCCGGTGAGGCACTCGGAGTGCAGCCGGGCGAGGACGTCCTCGCCCTCGCCGATGTCGCCGTGGACGAGGGCGACGTGTTCGACGCCGTCGACGGTGGAGCGGTAGCCGTACGCCGTGAAGTCGCCGAAGGCGGTGGGCAGCCTGACCTCGGCCTCGCGGCGGACGGTGGGCTCCGAGGAGCGGCGGTAGGCGATCAGGTCCTCGATGGAGATGATCGTCAGGCCGTGCTTGCGGGCGAAGGGGATCAGCTCCGGCAGGCGGAGCATCTTGCCGTCCTCGCCCGCGATCTCCACGATGGCGCCGGCGGGGCGCAGGCCCGCGAGACGGGCGAGGTCGACGGCGGCCTCGGTGTGGCCGTTGCGGGCGAGGACGCCGCCGGAGCGGGCGCGCAGCGGGAAGATGTGCCCGGGGCGCACGAAGTCGTCGGCCGTGGCCGCGCCGCCCGCGAGGAGCCGCAGGGTGGTGGCGCGGTCGTCGGCGGAGATGCCGGTGGTGACGCCGTGCGCGGCGGAGGCGTCGACGGCGACGGTGAGGCCGTGCTCATCGACTCGGTGTTGTTCTCGACCATCTGCGGCAGCCGCAGCCGGTCGAGTTCCTCGGCCTCCATGGGGGCGCAGATCAGGCCGCGGCACTCGCTCATCATGAAGGCGACGATCTCGGGGGTCGCCTTCTCGGCGGCGATGACGAGGTCGCCCTCGTTCTCGCGGTCCTCGTCGTCGACGACCACGACGGGCCGGCCGGCCGCGATGTCGCGGACGGCCTGCTCCACCGGGTCGAGGGAGAGGTCCGAGGTGTCCTCGTTGAGTGCGGTGCTGTACCAGACAGGTGCCGTTGTCATGCCGGGGCTCCTTCCATGACGGGCTGAGAGGCCGCCGCGCGGGAGCGCAGCCACCAGTCGCGCATGCCCCACAGGACGAGGGCGAGGTAGACGACGTAGACGAGGCCGGAGAAGGCCAGGCCGCTGCTGAAGGCGAGCGGCACGCCGACCACGTCGACGAGCAGCCAGGCGAACCAGAATTCGACGAGGCCGCGGGCCTGGGCGACCATCGCGGCGAGCGTGCCGACGAAGATGTAGGCGTCCGGCCAGGGGTTCCAGGACAGCGAGGGGACGGCGGTGAACAGCGCGACCGCGAGCGTGCCGACGGCGGTGCCCGCGAGGAGGACGCCCCGCTCCTTCCAGGTCGCGAAGCGGATGGCGATGGAGCCGTCCTGCGCCTGCTGCCTGCCGCGCGTCCACAGCCGCCAGCCCCACAGCGCGACGCCGATGACGAGGAGCTGCTTGCCGACGCCGCCGGACAGCTGTGCGGAGGCGTACGCGGCGACGAGGATGACGCCGGACAGGAGCTGGGCGGGCCAGGTCCATATCGAGCGCCGCCAGCCGAGGGCGAGGGCGATGAGGCCGACGGTGTTGCCGATCATGTCGGACCACATGATGTGCTGGTCGAAGGCCGTGAACGCCTCGGAGTTGAGCCAGTTCACTTGGTGGCCTCCTGCTGCTGGACGCGGTCGCCGAGGAGGCGCTCCACGTACTTGGCGATGATGTCGACTTCAAGGTTGACCGGGTCGCCGGGCTGCTTGATGCCGAGCGTGGTCAGCGCGAGGGTGGTGGGGATGAGGCTGATGGTGAAGAAGTCGGGGCCCGCGTCGACCACGGTGAGGCTGACGCCGTCGACCGTGATGGAGCCCTTCTCCACGACGTAGCGGGAGAGTTCGGCGGGGAGGGAGACGGTGACGATCTCCCAGTTCTCGGAGGGCTCGCGGGCGACGATCGTGCCGGTTCCGTCGACGTGGCCCTGCACGATGTGTCCGCCGAGCCGCGCGCCGACCGAGGTGGGGCGCTCCAGGTTGACGCGGGAGCCGACCGTGAGCGCGCCGAGGCTGGAGCGCTTGAGGGTCTCGGCCATCACGTCGGCGGTGAACTCGTCGCCCTCGTGCTCCACGACCGTCAGACACACGCCGTTGACGGCGATGGAGTCGCCGTGCTTGGCGCCCTCGGTGACGACGGGGCCGCGCAGGCGGAACCGGGACGCGTCGGGGAAGTTCTCGACGGCGGTGATCTCGCCCAGCTCTTCGACGATTCCGGTGAACACTTCAGTGCTCCTTCGTTACGAGGGTCGCGGTGACGCGCAGATCGGGTCCGAGGCGGACGGTCTCGCTCACGTCGAGCCGCAACGCTTCGGTGATGGTCGTGATTCCGCCACCGGCCAGGGCGGCGGGGCCCGCGCCCAGCAGGACGGGGGCGAGGTAGCCGATGACGCGGTCGACGGCGCCGGCGGCGACGAAGGCCCCGGCGAGCGTGGGACCGCCTTCGAGGAGGACGGAACGCACGCCACGCGCGTGCAGCTCGGCGTGCAGGGTTGGAATGTCCAACCCACCCTCCGCGGCACGCGGCAGCCGGACGGTCTCCACACCATCGCCGTCGCCCTTGTCTTCGTACGCGGGTGTCGCGTCGTCGGCGACGGCGATCAGGGTCGCGCCGCGTCGTCCAGGACGCGGGCGCCGGGCGTGACGGCGGTGCCGTTCGTGTCGACGACGACCCGCAGGGGCTGGACGGCGCCTTCGATGCCGCGCGCGGCGAGGTGCGGGTCGTCGGCGCGCTGGGTGCCGGAGCCGACGACGATGGCTCGCGCTCGGCGCGCAGCCGGTGCACGTCGGCGCGGGACTCGGCGGAGGTGATCCACCGGCTGGTGCCGTCGGCGGCGGCGATGCGGCCGTCGAGCGTGGCGGCGTACTTCCAGGTGACGTGGGGGCGGCCGAGCCGCACGGAGGTCAGCCAGGCGGCGTTCCCCTCGGCGGCCTCCGCCTCCAGGAGTCCCTGCTCGACGGCGATTCCGGCCGTGCGCAGGGTCTGCGCGCCCCCGGTCGCGTCCGGATTGGGGTCGGCGACGGCGTAGACCACGCGGGCGATCCCGGCGCCGATGAGGGCCTGCGTGCACGGGCCGGTGCGGCCGGTGTGGTTGCAGGGCTCCAGAGTGACGAGGGCGGTGCCGCCGCGGGCCGCGTCGCCCGCCGCTCGCAGGGCGTGCACCTCGGCGTGCGGACCGCCGGCCCGCTGGTGCCATCCCTCGCCGACGACCTCGCCGGACGCGTCGAGGATGACGCAGCCGACGACGGGGTTGGGGCTGGTGGAGCCGAGTCCGCGCGCGGCGAGTATGACGGCGCGCCGCATGGCGGCTGCTTCGGCTGCGGCCCTGGCCACCGGGTCCTCCTGCCTCTTCGGGCACGGACTCCGGGGCTGTCGATGGCGAACGCCATGGACGGACGACGGACGACGACATCGGGAGCGACGCCGACGCCGAAGGCCACCTGTCCCCGGGAGATCCCAGGAACCACTCCTGGCCTGAGCCAGGAACAAGCCACTACGACGCGTGCAAGGATGCCCGCCCGCCGCGCACTGCCTCCCATCCGGACTTTCACCGTCGGTCCAGGAATTTCACCTGGTCAACCGGCCGCTGGAGGCGGCCGGGTCGCGGACTGTAACCGCCGGTTCGGAATTACACCGACCCCGGAGTGCGCTGCTTCTGGTACGTGGTCAGTCTGCCACGTCTGATCGACGGCCAGGCGGGCGGCCGACTGTGGGCTGGCTCACAGCAACGGCGGGTGACGCACAGCAGCGGTGGGGCGGCTCACAACAGGTGACGGCAGGCGATCTTCCGTTCAACAACTTGGTCCGTACCTATTGACCGACTGGTCTAGTCCTCTTAACGTCTGCGTCACCTCCGAGGAACCGGAGCCGACGGTGTGCGCACACCGGGCCCCGGAACGCCCCACCTTCGCACCGGCTGTGCCGTCCCGCCCCGTCCGCGCTCCACTCCGCTCTGGAGGCCCCCTTGCCGTCCCTCGACCGCGCAAGATCCACCTTGCTCGCGTCCGGCGCCGCCGTCGCCGGAATGCTGCTCGGCCTCGTCTCCGGCGGCGTCTCGTACGCCGCGACGAGGCGTCCGCCCGCGACGCGTCCGCCGACCACGCGGCCTGTCGCCCCGACGGCCTCTACAAGACACCTGGCGTCGACGTCCCCTACTGCTCCGCCTATGACAGCGCGGGCCGCGAGAAGATGGGCGCCGACCACCAGCGGCGCGTCATCGGCTACTTCACGGGCTGGCGCACCGGCAAGAACGGCGAGCCCGCCTACCTCGCCCCGGACATCCCCTGGGACAAGGTCACCCACATCAACTACGCCTTCGCGCACGTCGACAAGGACAACAAGGTCTCCGTCGGCTCCGACGGCGAGAAGAACCCCGCCACCGGCATGACGTGGCCGGGCGTCGCGGGCGCCGAGATGGACCCCGCGCTGCCCTACAAGGGCCACTTCAACCTGCTGAACAAGTTCAAGAAGCAGCACCCGGACGTCAAGACGCTGATCTCGGTGGGCGGTTGGGCCGAGACGGGCGGCTACTTCGGTGACGACGGCAAGCGCGTCGGCTCCGGCGGCTTCTACTCGATGGCCACCAACGCCGACGGCTCGGTGAACCAGGCGGGCATCAACACCTTCGCCGACTCCGCGGTCGCCTTCATCAAGAAGTACGGCTTCAACGGCGTCGACATCGACTACGAGTACCCGACGTCGATGAAGGACGCGGGTCACCCGGCCGACTTCCCGATCTCCAACGCCCGGCGCGGCGGCCTGGTCAAGGGCTACGCGGCGCTGATGAAGGCTTTGCGCGAGAAGCTCGACAGGGCGGGCGCGGCCGACGGCAAGCACTACATGCTGACCGTGGCGGCCCCCTCGTCCGGTTATCTGCTGCGCGGCATGGAGACCTTCCAGGTCCAGAAGTACCTGGACTACGTCAACATCATGTCGTACGACCTGCACGGCGCCTGGAACGAGTACGTCGGTCCGAACGCCTCCCTCTTCGACGACGGCAAGGACGCCGAGCTGGCGGCCGCGGGTGTCTACGGCAGCCAGCAGTACGGCGGCATCGGCTATCTGAACACCGACTGGGCCTACCACTACTTCCGCGGCTCGATGCCCGCCGGGCGCATCAACATCGGCCTGCCGTACTACACGCGCGGCCACAAGAACGTGCAGGGCGGCACCGACGGACTGTGGGGCAAGGCGGCGGCGAGCAGCTGTCCGGCGGGGTCCGGGCTGACCAAGTGCGGTGACGGCGCGGTCGGCATCGACAACCTCTGGCACGACAAGGACGACAACGGCAAGGAGTCCCCGGCGGGCTCCAACCCGATGTGGCACGCCAAGAACCTGGAGAAGGGCATCGTCGGCGACTACGTCACCAAGTACGGCTTCCCCGCCGACACCAAGCTGACCGGCACCTACGCCCGCAAGTACAGCTCCACGCTGGTCGCGCCCTGGCTGTGGAACGCGGACAAGAAGGTCTTCCTGTCGACGGAGGACGAGGAGTCGGTGGCGAAGAAGGCCGACTACGTGGTCGACCGGGGCATCGGCGGCACGATGGTCTGGGAGATGGCGGGCGACTACGACTGGAACGCCGCCAAGGGCCAGTACGAGATGGGCGACACGCTCACCTCTTTGATGCACGACAAGTTCAAGACCGCCAAGCCCTACGGCGCGAAGGTCGCGAACAAGGAGATGCCCACCAAGGCCGTGGACATCGGTGTGGAGTTCGGCGACTTCAAGCTCGGCGACTCCAACTACCCGATCACGCCCAAGGTGAAGATCACCAACAACACGAAGACGGCGCTGCCGGGCGGCACCGAGTTCCAGTTCGACTACTCCACCTCGGCGCCGGGCAACGCCTCCGACCAGTCCGGCTTCGGTACGAAGGTGATCAGCAGCGACCACACGGGCAGCAATGTCGGCGGCCTGAAGGGCGACTTCCACCGGGTCTCGCTGAAGCTCCCGGCCTGGCAGTCGCTGGCGCCCGGCGCGTCCGTGGACCTCTCCTTCAACTACTACCTGCCGGTGTCCACCCCGTGGAACTGGACGGTGAACATCATCGGCACCACGTACGCGCTCGCCGGTGACCTGGCGCGCGGCACCACGGTCGTCGAGCCGGGCACGGGCACCGGGCCGACGGATCCGCCGGGGCCGACCGACCCGCCCACGCCGCCCGGCACGTGCACGGCGCCCGCGTGGAACTCCTCGGCCGAGTACGGCTCCGGGGCGACCGTCTCCCACAAGTCCCGCACCTGGAAAGCCAAGTGGTGGACGAAGGGTGAGGAGCCCGGCGCCGGCGGCCAGTGGGGGGGTGTGGCAGGCCTCGGCGCCTGCTGACGCCTGCCGACCGCTTCCTCCTGACCATCGGCCCGCCGTCCCGCTGCTTCAGCAGCCGGGGCGGCGGCGAACAGTTCGTCCTGGGCCGCGTCCATGGCGGGCGAGGAGCGCGCCGCGTGACACCGCCGAGCCGCCGAGCGCGCTCGCGCGAACCTCCGTGCGCAGCGGTGACATGGCGGTGACGCGCTGCTCGACGCGCGGCGAGCGCGGTGGCGCCCGCGCGGCCCACCTCGCCGCCGAGCACGACGCACCCGGGGTCGAGGATCGCGGCCATCGCGGCGGCGCCGATGGCCACGCGGTCGGCGACGGCGTCCAGGAAGGCGTCCTCACGCGCCTGGACCGCGTGCCGCACCAGGTCGGCCGCGGACCTGCCCGGCGCCCCGAGGCCGAGCACGGCGCCGAGCACGTGGAGGGCCGCGGCGCAGGCCAGCGAGTGGAAGCCGCCCTCGCAGCCGGTGGCGGACGGCAGGGAGCCCGTGCCCGGCACCGGCAGGAAACCGATCTCCCCGGTGCCGCCGGAAGCGCCCCTGCGCAGCACGCCGTCGAGTACGACAGCCGCTCCCACCCCCTCGCCGAGCCAGAGCAGCACGAACGTCTCCCGGTCGCGCGCGGCGCCGTCCCGCTGTTCGGCGCGGGCGGCGAGGTTGGTCTCGTTCTCCACCAGGACGCGCGCGCCGAGCCGCTCCTGGAGGGCGCGACGAGAGCGCGGTGCCAGGCGGGCAGCGAGGTGGTGTCGTGCAGGTCGCCGGTGGCCGGGTCGATGAGGCCCGGCGCGCCGATGCCGACGGTGTGCAGCCGCTGGGCGCCGCCCTCGCGCGCGGCGCCCTCGACCAGGGCGAGGGCGCTCTCCACCGCGGTCGCGGTGTCGCCGCCGATGGGCGCGGACGCCTCGGCGAGCACCGCGCCGAGCAGGTCGGTCACGACGACGGAGACGCTGTCGGTGCGTACGTCGAGCGCGGCGAGGTGGGCCCGGTCGGCGACGATGCCGTAGAGCCGGGCGTTCGGTCCGCGCCGCCGGGCACCCGCCTCACCGACGACGGCGACGAGCCCGGACCCCTGGAGGCGTTCGACGAGGTCGGCCACGGAGGGCCGGGACAGGCCGGTGAGCTGCTTCAGCTGGTTCGCGGTCAGGGGTCCTTCGCTCTGCAGGAGGCCCAGCGCGAGCCGGTCGTTGATGGCCCGGGCGGTACTGGGTGAGGCAGGCATGCCGGGAATCCTTCCACAACGGCCTTCTATTTATCAGGCAGGGTTCCTGATAGTTTACGCGCCGTATCGGGGCACACCCGCGTCGTGCCGGGGCACACCCGCGCTGACGAGAGCCACCTCGGGAGGGGCGGAGCGGAATGAGTGAAGCCAGTGAAGCGGTCTACGACAAGAGCCGGCTGCGGCGCGCGCGGATCGCCGTGGCCGCCGTCTTCTGTGTCCACGGCGCCGTCACCGGCTCCTTCGCGACCCGCGTGCCCTGGATTCAGGAGCACGCCTCGGTCAGCGCGGGCATGCTCGGCCTCGCGCTCGCCTTCCCCGCGATCGGCGCCTCCGTCGCGATGCCGCTCGCGAGCCGGATCAGCCACCGCTTCGGCGCCCGCAACGCGCTGCGCGGACTTCTCGCGCTGTGGACGCTCTCCCTGATCCTGCCCTCGCTCGCGCCGAACTGCTCACGCTCTGCGCGGCGCTCTTCGTGTACGGCGCGACGTCCGGCATGTCGGACGTCGCGCATGACGCGCTCGGCGTCGAGACCGAGACCCGCATGAAGAAGTCGATCATGTCGGGCCTGCACGGCATGTGGATCGTCGGCGCCCTGATCCGGCTCCGCCGCCGGCACCGTCGCCGCCCACCTGGGCTCGGACGCCCGGCTGCACCACGCCGCTGGCCGCCGCGGCGCTCACCGCGCTCGGCCTCGCCGCCTGCCAAGCGTGCTGGACCTCCAGGCCACGCCGGAGGAGGAGGTGCCGCCGCGGTTCTCGCTGCCGCCCAAGTCGGCGCTGCTCATCGGTGCCGTCGGCTTCTGCGCGGTCTTCGCAGAGGGCGCGAGCCTCGACTGGTCGGCGGTCTATCTGCGGGACGTCCTGGACTCCTCGGCCGGTGTCGCCGCCGCGTCCACCACCGGCTTCACGCTCACCATGGCCGTGGCGCGGCTCGCGGGCGACGCGGTGGTGAACCGGTTCGGCGCGGTGCGCACGGTGCGGGTCGGCGGGGTGCTCGCGGCGCTCGGCGGGCTGCTGGTGGTGCTCGCCTCCCACCCCGTCATGGCCATGGGCGGCTTCGCGCTGCTCGGTCTCGGCATCGCGGTCGTGGTGCCGCTGGCGTTCGCCGCGGCGGGGCGCAGCGGCCCGAACCCCAGCCAGGCCATCGCGGGCGTCGCCACCATCACGTACACCTCCGGCCTGATCGCGCCGTCGGCGATCGGGACGCTGGCGGACGCGACGAGCCTGGTGACCTCCTCGGCCTGGTGACGCTGCTCGCGTTCGGCCTCGCGGTCTTCGCGGGGGTGCTGCGGACGGACGGCCGCAAGGCGGCGCGGCCGCAGAGCCCGCGGCCGACCGAGGAGACGTCGCGCTGACGCGGGCCGAAGCCGTACTGATGTCGCATTAACATGGCGTCGATCAATTCGGGCCACGCGCAGTCAGAAACCGGCCCGGCCCGGCGCACAGAAAGCGACACTCACCATGGACCTCGGCGTGCGCTGGAAACTCCACGGCGACGGCCGCACCCCCGCCCCCGGCGCGGTCGTCCGCCCCGACGAGCGCCTCTCGTGGCCGCGGACGTTCGCTCGGCGCGCAGCACGTCGTGGCAATGTTCGGCGCGTCTTTCGTCGCGCCCGTTTTGATGGGTCTTGACCCGAATCTCGCCATCATGATGTCGGGTGTCGCGACCGTCATCTTCCTGCTCGCCACGCGCGGCCGGGTGCCGAGCTACCTGGGCTGCTCGCTCTCCTTCGTGGGCGTGGCCGCGGTCATCCGCGCGCAGGGCGGCTCCAGTGCGACGGTCACCGGCGCGGTCTTCGTGGTCGGCGCCGCGCTGTTCCTGGTGGGGCTCGCGGTGCAGAAGTTCGGGGCGCGGGTCATCCACGCCGCGATGCCGCCGATCGTGACCGGCGCGGTCGTCATGCTCATCGGCTTCAATCTGGCGCCGGTCACCGCGTCGACGTACTGGCCGCAGGACCAGTGGACGGCGCTGCTCGTGATGCTGTTCACCGGGCTGGCCGTGGTGTGCCTGCGCGGCTTCTGGTCACGCATCGCGATCTTCCTCGGCCTCATCTTCGGCTACGGCATCTCCTGGGTCTTCGACCAGGTCTTCGGCAAGATCCACTCGGCGGACGGCTCCGGCAAGGTCGTCGACCACTGGCGCCTCGACCTCTCCGCCGTCGGCAAGGCCGACTGGATCGGGCTGCCCTCCTTCCACGCCCCGAGCTTCGAGTGGTCGGCGATCCTCGTGGCGCTGCCCGTCGTCATCGCGCTGGTCGCCGAGAACGCGGGCCACGTCAAGGCCGTCGGCGAGATGACCGGCGACGACCTCGACGACAAGCTCGGCACGGCGATCTCCGCCGACGGCGCCGCCTCCATGCTCTCCACGGCGGTCGGCGGCCCGCCCAACACCACGTACTCCGAGAACATCGGCGTGATGGCGGCCACCCGCGTCTACTCCACGGCCGCGTACTGGGCGGCGGCGTGCTTCGCGCTGCTGTTCGGGCTCTGCCCCAAGTTCGGCGCGGTCGTCGCGGCGATCCCCGGCGGTGTGCTGGGCGGCATCACCGTCATCCTGTACGGGATGATCGGCCTGCTCGGCGCGCAGATCTGGATCAACGCCAAGGTGGACCTGCGCAACCCGCTGAACCTGGTCCCCGCCGCCGCGGGCATCATCATCGGCGTCGGCGGCGTCTCGCTGAAGTTCACCGACAACTTCGAGCTGAGCGGCATCGCCCTCGGCACGATCGTCGTCATCACCGGCTATCACGTGCTGCGCGCGTTCGCCCCGCCGCACCTCAAGACCCAGGAACCGCTGCTGGACGCGGGGACGTCGACGTACGACGAGAAGAGCGCGAGCGGGAGCCGGGACGACAGCGCCCGGTAAACCGGTGGACGGGGTGCGCACCGGCTGACTACCGTGCGCACCATGTCCAGCCCCGAGTCCGACAGACTCCCGCCACCGGTCGTCCGGTGGCTTCCCGCGCCGTCGCACTGACGCCCTCGTCGCCGTGGCACTGACGCTTCCGTCGCCGTCGCGCTGACTCCCCCGTCGCCTTCGCGCGACCGTCACGTGCCGCCTTGGCGCGGCCGTCATGCGCCGCCTTCCGCGCGCTCGCACAGCCACCGGATCACCGCTCCCGTGTCCTGATCGTCTCGTTCGATCCACACCGTGGTTGCGGAGTTTCGCTGTGCCCTTTGCCCTCTACCTGCTCGGACTCGCCGTCTTCGCGCAAGGCACCTCCGAGTTCATGCTCTCCGGCCTGGTGCCGGACATCGCCCGGGACCTGGGTGTCTCCATCCCGTCCGCGGGCCACCTCACCTCCGCCTTCGCCGTGGGCATGGTCGTCGGCGCGCCACTGATGGCCCTGCTGAGCCGCCGCTTCTCGCGGCGGCGCGCGCTGTCGGCCTTCCTGGTGACCTTCCTGCTGGTCCATGTCGTCGGCGCGCTCACCACGAGCTTCGCGGTGCTGCTCGCGACGCGCGTGGCCGGCGCCCTCGCCAACGCCGGTTTCCTCGCGGTCGCGCTGGTGACCGCCGCGGGCATGGTCGAGCCGAATGCCAAGGGGCGCGCCACCTCGGTGCTGCTCGGCGGTGTGACGGTCGCCTGTGTCGCGGGAGTGCCCGCGGGAGCGGTGCTCGGCGAGGTGTGGGGGTGGCGTTCGGCGTTCTGGGCCGTGGCCCTGCTCTCCGTGCCCGCCGTCCTCGCGATCGCGCGGGCCGTGCCGGGCGGGCCGCCGGGACTGCTGGGGCCGCTGGGGCAGCCGGGGCGCCGGACGTCGCCGGGCCGAGCGCCCTCGGCGAGCTGCGCGCGCTGCGCGGTCCCCGGCTGCTGCTCACCCTGCTGCTGGGCGCGCTGGTGAACGGCGCGACGTTCTGTACGTTCACCTACCTGGCGCCGCTGGTCACGGAGGTCACCGGGCTCGGCTCGGGCTGGGTGCCGGTGGTGCTCGCGCTCTTCGGCATCGGTTCGTTCGTCGGCGTCGGCCTGGGCGGCCGGGTCGCCGACGCGCGGCCCATGCCGCTGCTGGTGTGCGGGTCGCTCGCGCTGCTCACCGGCTGGGTCCTGTGCGCGGTGACCGCCGGGTCCCCCGTGGCGGTCCTCGTCCTGGTGCTCGTCCAGGGGGCGTTGTCGTTCGCCGTCGGCTCCACCTTGATCGCGCAGGCTCTCTACGCGGCGACGGACGCGCCCACCCTGGCCGGCGGCTTCGCCACGGCCGCGTTCAACGTGGGCGGCGCGCTCGGCCCCTGGTGCGGCGGGCCTCCGCGATCTCCGCGGGGCTCGGCTACCGCTCCCCGCTGTGGGGGGAGCGCGCTGCTCGTGGCGGCGGCGACGGCCATCGGGGGGCGTGGCGCTCGGCCTGAGCCGACGCGGGCGCCCGGAGGCGGTGGCCGTGGCGGTGACGCGGCCGGGCGGTGACTCGTCGGCGTAGGAGACGACGGCGGTGGTGACGGCGGCGGTGGTGACGGCGGCGGCTCAGGTCGAGCCGGGTGGGGCCGTCACCCCGTGTCCCTCGTTTCGGGGAAGCGGCCGGTGCGCCCGCGTTCCGGCCGGGCCGGGGCTGCGACCCTGCCCCCATGGCGCAGTTGGAGCGGTTCGCAGAGTCCAGGGCCCCCGGGCGCGGGGTCGACGGCGTGGTGGCGCGGATGCGCGCGCTCGGTGACGACTTGCCGCCGCGCGACGGGGTGGCCGTCTTCAACCGGATCTATCTCTCGGTCACCGAGGAGGTCGGCCGCCACCTCGGCCTCGGCGCCTTCCCGGACGTGCCGGCGGCGACCACGCTGAGCGTCCGGTTCGCCGAGCGCTATCTCGCGGCCGTCGACGCGGCGGCCGAAGAGCGCAGGCCGCCCGCCTGCTGGCGCCCGCTGTTCCAGTACCGGCACCATCCCGGCGTCCATCCGCTGCAGTTCGCCCTGGCGGGCATCAACGCGCACATCGGACACGATCTGGCGCTCGCCCTCGTCGACACCTGCCGTGCGCTCCGCTGCGAACCGGCCGACCTGGAGGACGAGTTCGACGGCGTGGGCGACATCCTCGTCACCCTGGAGGAGCGCATCCGCGAAGAGCTGATGCCCGGCCCCGACCTCCTTCAGATCGGTGATCCGCTGACCCATCTGGCCGGTTCCTGGAGCCTGGAGCGGGCCCGCGACGGCGCGTGGGGGACGGCCCGCGCCCTGTGGGCCCTGCGCGAACTGCCGGGCGTGGCCCAGGAGTTCAGGGAGCGACTGGACGGGGCGGTGGGGCTGGTGGGCCGCATCCTGCTGACGCCCCTGCCGGACTGACCGTCGTCGCTGTACGTTGCGTCGACGGCCCCGACGCGAAGGAGCACAGGCATGGCGACCCGACTGGGACTGAGCCTCCCGCAGGGCAGGCAGTACGACATCGGACGCGACGTCCCGGCGGTGGCCCGGGCCGCCGAGGACATCGGCTACGCCAGCCTGTGGGTCTTCGAGCGCGTCCTGTACCCCGATCCCGCGACGCAGGGCCTGTACGGCATCCCGGGCCGGGCCTGGCCCGATCACTGCCGCTCGGTCGCCGACCCGCTGATCACCCTGGCGCTCGCCGCCTCCGCCACGGAGCGGGCCCGGCTCGGCACCAGCGTCCTGATCGCCCCGCTGCACGTGCCCTTCCAGCTCGCCCGCTCCCTGGCCACGCTGGACGCGGTGAGCGGCGGCCGGGTCGTCGCCGGCCTCGGCACGGGCTGGTCCGTGGACGAGTACGCGGCGGCGTCGGTGGCGCCCTTCGCCCGGCGCGGCAAGGTCCTGGACGAGCTGATCGACGTCTGCCGCGCGGTGTGGGGACCCGATCCCGTGGCGTACGAAGGGGAGTTGACGACCATCGTGCCCTCCGCGGTCGGTCCCAAGCCCGCCCGGCCGGTCCCGATCCTGCTGCCCGCGAACAGCCCGCGCGCTGCTGCGCAGCCTCGTGGCCCGGGCCGACGGCTGGATGCCGGTGGGCATGGGGGCCGAGGCCCTCGCCGCCCAGTGGGCCGCGGTGCGGGAGCGGCCGCCGAGCGGGCCGTGAGCGGCCCGTCCAGAGCGTGGTGCGGGCCAACGCGCGCTGCTCGCCGAGGCCTATGTCGGCGAGGGCCGCGCCCCGTTCCAGGGCGACGCCGCGCAGATCGCCGAGGACCTGGCGGCGCACGCGGCGGTCGGAGTCGAGGAGATCATGCTGGAACTGGCGGCGGGGGCCAGGGACGCCCAGGAGCTCAAGGACGTCGCCGCCGCGGTGTACGAGGCCGCGCGGGCGGCCGGGGTCTGAGGCACCCGGCCGCCCGGCGCCGCCCGTCAGTCCTCGGGCAGCTCGACCGGGGCGATCTCGTCGTACACGTCGCCGGGGCCGGGGTTGGTGGCGTCCGTGGACCCGCCGAAGTGGTGCATCACGCCCCACACCGCGTTCAGCGCGGTCTGGATGGCGCCCTCGGCCCAGCCGGCCGTCCAGGAGATGTCGTCGCCCGCGAGGAAGATGCCGCGCTTGTCCTCGGGCAGGCGGTCCTGCATGAAGTGGGTGAACAGGCGCCGCTGGTAGCGGTAGTGGCCCGGCAGGTTCGCCTTGAAGGCGCCCATGAAGTAGGGCTCGTTCTCCCACGAGACCGTCACCGGGTTGCCGATGATGTGGCTGCGGATGTCGACCTTGGGGTAGATCTCGCCGAGCGACTTGAGCATGACCTCCATGCGCTCGTTCGCCGACAGGGGCAGCCACTTCAGGCTGTCGTCGCACCAGGTGTAGGAGAGGCAGATGACGGCGGGCTTGTCCGGCCCGTCGTCGAGCAGGTACGTGCCGCGCGTCATCCGGTCGGTGAGCGTCATCGACATGACGTCACGCCCGGTCGGGTTTCCCCTGTCGTCGACGGCCTTGTCCAGCCAGAACGGCCGGTCCACCGGCACGAACAGCTTCGAGCTCTCCATGTAGTGAGTGCGCTCCATCGCCGTCCAGTGGTCGATGGGGAAAAGCGAGTCGTCGCACTCGATCTTGGAGAGCAGCATCCACGACTGGGCGGTGAAGATCGCCGCCTGGTAGGTGCGGATGTCGCCGGAGGCGTCGGTGACGGTGACGCGGTTGCCCGCGGTGCGGGTCAGGCGGGTCACGGCGGGCTTGGGCTCGCCGCCGTGCAGCGACTTCAGGGACGTACCGAGCGGCCAGTGCACGATCTTCTGCGGCTCGCGGTCCCACAGGCGCAGGGGAAGCTGCTGGCTGCCGCCGACGATGCCGCGGTGGTGGTCGTCCGCCTCGGTGTAGACGACGCGCAGGATCTCCAGGATGGAGTTGGGGAAGTCGGTGTCCCAGCCGCCGGTGCCGAAGCCGACCTGGCCGAAGATCTCGCGGTGCCGGAAGGACTTGAAGGCCTCGGAGTCGCAGAGGAAGCCGTAGAAGGTCTGGTTGTCGAGCTTCTCGACGAGCTTGGACCAGATCTCGCGGATCTTCGGCACGTCGCGCTCGCGCAGGGCGCGGTTCATGTCGGAGAAGTCCGCGCCCTCCTCCAGGCAGTCGGCCCACGCCTTCGCCACGTCGCGGTAGACCTGCGGCAGGTCCTCCACCGTCTCGGCGTAGTGCGACTCGCCCTTGAGGTCCACCACCGTCGAGGGGGTCGACTCGGCGAGCGGGTTCGGGAACGCCCGCGTCTTCAGGCCCACCAGGTCGATGTAGTGCTGGAGCGCCGTCGAGGACGGCGGGAAGCGCATCGCACCCATCTCGGCGGTGAGCGACGGGTCGCAGCCCTCGAAGCCGACGGTGCGCAGCCGGCCGCCGATCTGGTCGGCCTCGTACACGACGGGCTTGAGGCCCATCTTCATCAGTTCGTACGCGGCGACGATGCCGGACAGGCCGCCACCGATGACGGCCACCTCGGTGCCGTGCTCGGTCGCGGGTATCTGGCCGAGGCCCGCGGGGTGCGCGAGGTAGTCGTCGTACGCGTAGGGGAAGTCCGGGCCGAACATGGTGATCGGCGGCTGGGCGTCGGTGTGCTGGATGGCGGTGGGCACCGTGGACGTCATGGGGTACGGACTCCTTGCGCGGAACTGAAAGGCAGGTGGGGGTGGGCTCAGACGAGGGACGCGTACAGGCCGGGGCGGCGGTCGCGCAGGTAGGGGTTGTTCGCGCGGGAGGCGCTCAGGAACTGCGGGTCCACGTCACCGAAGACCAGTTCCTCGCCGCGGCCCGCGCGGGCGCGCGCCACTCCGTCGGGGCCGGCCAGCGTGGAGAGGCCGACGAACTCGAACTCCCCCTCCGGGCCGACCCGGTTGATGTACGCGACGTACATCTGGTTCTCGAAGGCGCGCACCGGCACGACGGACTCGGCGACGAACTGGAAGGGGTGCATCTGCGCGGTGGGAACGATCAGGAGGTCGGTCCCCGCGAGGGCGTGCGCGCGGACGTTCTCCGGGAACTCCACGTCGTAGCAGATCATGAGGCCGACCCGGACGCCGCCCAGCTCGGCCTGGACCACGGCCTGCTCCCCCGGGGTGAAGGAGTCGCGCTCGAAGCAGCCGAAGAGGTGGGTCTTGCGGTAGTTCGCGAGGCGGGACCCGTCCGGGCCGATCAGCTGTACGGAGTTGAAGACGGCCTCGCCCTCGCGCTCGGGGTAGCCGTAGGCGACGCCGACCCGGTGACGGTCGGCGATCTCGGCGATGGCCTGCGCGGACGCCCCGTCGGCGGGCTCGGCAAGGCGGGCGATGTCGTCGCCGATGGCGTACCCGGTGAGGAACAGCTCGGGAGCCGCCAGCAGCCCGGCCCCCGCGGCGGCCGCGCGTCCGCCGCCTCGTCGAGCGCCGTGAGGTTCTCGGCGACGGATGCAAGCTGCCCGGAACTCTGGAGCAGGGCGGTGCGCAGCGCAGGCATGGCTGATCCTCAGGGCATGGGGAAAGGCTGGTGGGGTCCGTTAGACGGTACGGTCGGCGGCCTCGCCGGGACAAGGCGCGACCGTTGCGGGCAGCCGCACGATCTGTTGCGCGTGGCGGGCCATCGGCAGCGATTCATTGCGCGGGGAGACGCGCCTCACGTCCGGGCGGTGTCCACCCACAGGCGCAGGGCCCGGGCGGCCGTCCCCGCCGCACGGGGGAAGCGGAGTCCCGCCCGTGGCCGGACGTGCCGGACCCCTGTTCCGCGAGAGCGTGATGACACCCGGAGAGACCGGGTGAACGCCTGGCAGAGGGAAGGCCTCCCATGAGCCGTACGACCACCGACCGCTTGCTCAACCGCCGCCGCGTCCTGGCGGTGGGCGCCGCGCTCCTCATGACCGCGGGGGCGGCCGGCGTGGCCGTCGCGTCCGGGGACGAAGCGGCACGCCCCGCCTCGTCTTCCGCGGCCCCGCGGACCGCCGACAAGACCCCCACGGCCGAGAAGGCCGCGAAGCGTGAGGCCGCCGCGCTCACCGGTACGGCGAAGATGTACCGCAAGACCACGGAGGACGTGACGTTCACCTTCGACGCGCACCTGGCGGCTCAGGACAACGGCGACCCCTCGAAGGCGACCGGCACCTTCCGCTTCGTCCACCTCGACAAGCCCGGCGGCAAGGGCGGCTGGGCCAAGGGCCGCATCGACTGCCTGATGACCGGCGGCAAGGTGGCCACGGCGACCGGGATCATCACCGGCACCAACATGAAGGACATCAAGGGCGGCCGGGTCGGCTTCACGGTCCACGACACGGGCGGCACCGACCGCGTGGGCTACAGCTGGGCGGCCGTGGGCGGCCCCGACGGCACGAAGAAGCTCCCGAAGTGCACCAGCTCGGCCCCGCACGAGAAGGTCAGAAAGGGCACGGGCGATTTCCACGTCACCCCGTGGAAGGTGCCGTACCCGACAGCGAACTAGCCGCAGGGGCGCCCCGTAAGGGGCGCGGGGAACTGCGCGACAAGCCACATCACACCCGCACCCAAGCCCCAACCCCAAACGGGCACCCCCCAAGGGGCGCGGGGAACTGCGCAAAATGGCCCCCACCCACCCGCGGCCAAACTCGCAGAGCGCTACGCCGGGGACCCGGAAGAAAATCTCCGCATCAGCGGCGAGAGCACCAGCACCGACCTCGTCCGCTCAACGAACGGCTCCCCCGCGATCCGCTCAAGCACCCGCTCGAAATGCCGCATATCCGCGGCGAACACCTGGACGATCGCGTCCGCCGTCCCCCGTGACGGTGGACGCGGACGCGACTTCCGGATACCGCTCGAGCCCCCGCTTGATCGCCTCCGGCGAGGTATTGCGGCGACAGTAGATCTCGATGAACCCCTCG
This sequence comes from Streptomyces huasconensis, assembly GCA_004010275.1. Classification (GTDB taxonomy): domain Bacteria; phylum Actinomycetota; class Actinomycetes; order Streptomycetales; family Streptomycetaceae; genus Streptomyces; species Streptomyces huasconensis. The sequence goes on along the minus strand of RBWT01000009.1, from coordinate 26,810 downwards.
GTCTCCCAGCCGAGCGCCGCGGGGTCCACCCGCACCGTGAAGCCCGTGATGGCTCCGGTGGCCCGCAGCCGGTCCACGCGCCGCTTGACGGCGGGCGCGGAGAGTCCGACCAGCTGGCCGATGTCGGCGTAGGAACGGCGGGCGTCCTCGGCGAGGGCGTGCACGATGCGTTCGTCGAGATCGTTCAGTCGCACGGGGGGTGGATCACTTTTCTGCTGTGGCCAATCGGGAGCGGCTCATGCCGTACAGGAAGTAGAACACGAGGCCGACGGCCATCCAGACACCGAACACGACCCAGGTCACGGAGTCGAGGCTGAACATGTTGTACGCGCAGAAGACGAAGCCGAGCACCGGGAAGAGCCAGCCGAGCGGCACCCGGAAGGTGCGCGGCATGTCGGGCCGGGTCCGGCGCAGCACGATGACGGCGATGTTGACCAGGCCGAAGGCGAAGAGCGTGCCGATGCTGGTGGCGTCGACCAGCTTGCCGAGCGGGATGACCGAGGCGAGGGCGCCGCAGAACAGGGAGACGATGACCGTGTTGACGCGGGGCGTGCCGGTCTTCTTGCTGACCTTGCCGAAGGCCTTGGGGACCAGACCGTCGCGGGACATGGCGAAGAGCACGCGCGTCTGGCCGTACAGCACGGTGAGGACGACGGACGCGATGGAGATGACCGCGCCGGCGGCGAGCAGCGTGCCCCAGAAGGTCTGGCCGCTGACGTCGTTCATGATCGCGGCGAGCGTGGCCTCGGAGCCCTCGAAGTCCTTCCAGTTCCAGGCGCCGACGGCGACGGCGGCGACCAGGACGTAGAGGGCCGTGACGATGATCAGCGACAGCATGATCGCGCGGGGCAGGTCGCGCTGCGGGTTCTTGGCCTCCTCACCGGCGGTGGAGGCGGCGTCGAAGCCGATGTACGAGAAGAAGAGGCTCGCGGCGGCGGCGCTGACGCCCGCCGTGCCGAGCGGCATGAAGTCCGCGTAGTTGCCGGACTTGAAGCCCATGAAGCCGATGGTGCAGAAGAGCACGAGCGCGGCGATCTTCACGATGACCATGATCGTGTTGGCGGTCGCCGACTCCTTGGCGCCGCCGAGCAGGAAGACCATGGCGAGCAGCACGACGATGAGGCCGGGCAGGTTGATGATGGCGCCGTCGACCTCGCCGGGCGCGGCGGAGAGCGCGTCCGGGATGGTGACGCCGATGGTGCCGTCGAGCAGTTCGTTGAGGTACTCGCCCCAGCCGACGGCGACGGCCGCGACCGAGACGCCGTACTCCAGGACCAGGCACCAGCCGCAGACCCAGGCGACGAGTTCACCCATCGTTGCGTACGCGTACGAGTACGAGGAGCCGGCGACGGGTATGGAGCCCGCCAGTTCCGCGTACGAGAGGGCCGAGAAGAGGGCGGTGAGTCCGGCGATCACGAAGGCGATGGTGACGGCGGGGCCGGCCTTGGGGACGCTCTCGCCGAGGACGACGAAGATGCCGGTGCCGAGCGTGGCACCGATGCTGATCATGGTGAGCTGCCACATGCCGAGGGAGCGCCGAAGCGAGCCTCCCTCACCCTGGCCACCCTCCGCGATCAGGAGTTCCACCGGCTTGCGGCGCATCAAACGGCCGCCGAGCCCGGTGGGTCCCGGCGGGCTTGGGCGGTTCTGCGGGGGTGCGCCTTGGTCGAGCACGTGCTGGCTCCTTCATCACTGCCGGTCACGGCGGCGAGGACCCGTGGCACCCGCGTCGGAAGACGGGAACCACCGAGCAGGCAGTCCCCGCCACACCACGTTCAGCGCCTGACTCTAAGGTCCGCGCCTTCCCGACCGTAATGCAGCAACCTTGCGCACCACCAGTTGATCATTGCGCACTTTCCGGTTATACGTGGCTTCGTTGCGCGGCCCGTTTCGTCCGTTGCGTTCCCCCGCTTCGGCGGGCGATGCGAAAGGCCCCCTCGGAGTGTTCCGAGGGGGCCTTCGCCGAGGTCGGGAGGGGGCTAGCTCCAGCTGGCGTGCAGCGGCTTGCCCTCCGCGTATCCCGCGGCGCTCTGGATGCCGACCGTGGCCTTCTCGGTGAACTCCGCGAGGGAGGCCGCGCCGGCGTAGGTGCAGGAGGAGCGGACGCCCGCGATGATCGAGTCGATCAGGTCCTCGACGCCCGGACGGGCCGGGTCGAGGAACATGCGGGAGGTCGAGATGCCCTCCTCGAAGAGCGCCTTGCGGGCCCGGTCGTACGCGGACTCCTCGCTCGTGCGGTTGCGCACGCGCGGGCGGAGGCCATGCCGAAGGACTCCTTGTAGGCACGGCCCTGGGCGTCGTGCTGGAGGTCGCCCGGGGACTCGTACGTACCCGCGAACCAGGAGCCGATCATGACGTTCGACGCGCCGGCGGCGAGCGCCATGGGCGACGTCGCGGGGGTGGCGGACACCGCCGTCGGCCCACACGTGCTTGCCGTACTTCTTGGCCTCGGCGGCGCACTCGAAGACCGCGGAGAACTGCGGGCGCCGACGCCGGTCATCATGCGCGTGGTGCACATGGCGCCGGGGCCCACGCCGACCTTGATGACGTCGGCGCCGGCCTCGATCAGGTCGCGCACGCCCTCGGCGGCGACGATGTTGCCCGCGACGATCGGCACCTGGGGGTCGAGCGCGCGCACGGCCCTGACCGCGGCGATCATCGACTCCTGGTGGCCGTGCGCGGTGTCCACGACGAGCGTGTCGACGCCCGCGTCGAGGAGCTGCTTGGCCTTGCCCGCCACGTCGCCGTTGATGCCGACGGCGGCGGCGATGCGCAGGCCGCCGTTGGCGTCGACGGCCGGGGTGTAGAGGGTCGCGCGCAGGGCGCCCGTGCGGGTCAGGATGCCGGCGAGGCGGCCGTCCGTGTCCACGGCGGGCGCGTAGCGGCGGTTGGCGTGGTCCAGCTTGTTGAACGCGTCGCGCGGGTCGATGTCGGCGTCCAGGAGCAGCAGGTCCCTGGACATGACCTCGGAGAGCTGCGTGAAGCGGTCCACGCCGTTCAGGTCGGTGTCGGTGACGACACCCACGGGCTTCTGGTCGGCGTCGACCACGACACCGGCGTTGTGCGCGCGCTTGGGCAGCAGGGCGAGCGCGTCCGCGACCGTCTGCGTGGGAGCCAGGACGATCGGGGTGTCCAGGACGTGGTGGCGCGTCTTGACCCAGGAGACGACCTCGGTGACGACCTCGATCGGGATGTCCTGGGGGATGACGACCAGCCCGCCGCGACGGGCGACCGTCTCGGCCATGCGGCGGCCGGCGATCGCGGTCATGTTGGCGACGACCAGCGGGATCGTGGTGCCGGTGCCGTCGGGCGAGGTGAGGTCGACGCCCTGGCGGGAACCGACGGCGGAGCGCCTCGGGACCATGAAGACGTCGTCGTACGTCAGGTCGTAGGGAACCGGAGGAGTTGATACATGCCGCCCCGTACCGGGCTCAAGGAAACGCATAAGTCTCACATTTTCACGCGAAACGGCGCAGGTCACTCCCACGAAGACACAGCAAAACGCCCCCGACCATGTCTGGTCCTCCAAGCAGGAGGTACGGGGGCTGGTGCGCAGGACAGTGGGCCTGCCTTACGACGAAAGGTTACCCGAGGTCGAACACTTCGGCGAGCCACCCGCTCGGCTGGGGGCGCACAACGGTAGGACGACGCCGTTTCGCGTGCTCATCGGCGACATCCTCTTCCCCGGGTCTGGCTTCGGCAGGCTGCTCGATAGATGATTACGGCACGTACCCGATGGAACCGACCAGCTGAAAGGTGTCCAGTGCGCATCATTGTCACCGGAGGCGCGGGGTTCATCGGCTCGCATTTCGTCCGGCAGGCGGTACAGAACCAGTATCCGGCCCTCGCGGGCGCCGAGTTGGTCGTCGTGGACAAGCTCACCTATGCGGGCAGAAAGGAAAACCTCGCGCCGGTCCTCGCGGACCCTCGGGTGCGTTTCGTCCGGGGCGACATCTGCGACACGGAACTGATGCGGGACGTGCTGCGGAACACCGATCTCGTCGTGCATTTCGCCGCCGAGTCGCACGTCGACCGCTCCATATCCAGGGCCGCGGAATTCGTACGGACCAATGTGCTCGGGACGCAGACGCTGCTTTCCGCCGCGCTGGAGGCGGAGGTCGGGAAATTCGTCCACGTCTCGACCGACGAGGTGTACGGCTCATTGGACGCCGACGGCACACCGTGGACGGAAGAGGAGCCCCTCTCCCCCAACTCCCCCTACGCGGCGTCGAAGGCCTCGGCCGATCTCCTGGTCCTCGCCTTTCACCGCACCCACGGGCTGCCGGTCTGTCTGACCCGTGGCTCCAACACGTACGGCCCGTACCAGTACCCCGAGAAGATCATCCCGCTGTTCGTCTCCCGCCTGCTGGCCGGCCGCAAGGTGCCGCTGTACGGCGACGGCGCGAACGTCCGGGACTGGCTGCACGTCGACGACCACTGCCACGGCGTCGCACTGGTGGCCGGGGGCGGGGAGCCCGGTGAGGTCTACAACGTGGGGGGCGGAACGGAACTGACCAACCGGGAACTGACCGGACGGCTGCTCGGCCTGCTCGGCCTGGACGAATCGATGGTGGAGCGCGTGGCCGACCGCAAGGGGCACGACCGGCGGTACGCGATGGACACCTCCAAGATCTCCGGGACCCTGGGCTACAAGCCGGCGGTGCCGTTCGACGAGGGGCTGGCGGCCACCGTCGACTGGTACCGCCGCCACCAGGGCCTGTGGGGCGAGAACGCCTGACCCTCCGCGCAGGCCGGTCGGCGCCGGGGCGGACGCGGCGCGCCGGCACGGCTTCTCCAGCGGGGGCGGTTCAGCCCGCGTCGCGCGCGGCCGCGGAGGGCCCGAGCGCGAGGACGATCTCCAGGCCGGTCTCCGCGCCCCGCCAGTGCTCGACGGCCGAGGAGAACACCTCCTGGGCGGTCTCCCACTCCTCGGGCGCGGCCCGCGCGTACTCCTGCAGCCGGAGACGACGAGCGGGTCTGCCGCGCGCGGGCGGCGCCCAGGAGAGGTCGGCGAGGCAGTCGGCGAGCGCGTCCCAGTTGTGCCCGAACCAGTCGGGCAGGCCGAGGCCGCGGGCGCAGCGCTCCATGAAGGCGGCCTTGTCCCGCACCCCGGTCAGGGAGAGCGCCGCGGTGGTCCAGCCCGCGCCGCGCGCCGCGTCGAGCACGGGCGCGAGCGGGTCGGGCGTGGTGTCAGTACCGCCGGGCATTACCTCAGCACCGCCTTGAAGGACGCGTAGTGGTCATCGGTGTAGTAGATCTCGCCGCCGCTGCCGGTGACGAGCCGCCGGGGCCCGCGACCCCGCTCGCCCGGGGTGCGGACGGTGTACTCGCGGTAATAACCGCGCTTCTCGCGCGGCAGCTCCCGCTCGAAGTTGCCGAAGACGGTGCCGTCCTTCTCGTACGGGAAGGGGCCCCCGTCATCGATGCGCCGCAGCGTCCGCCGTGCCTCGGCGGGCAGCCGGTCGGCCTGGACGGTGTCCATGCCGCGCGCCCAGGCGGGAGCGTCCCCTCCGGTGTCGCCGGAGGAGCACCCGGCCACGAGAACGGCGAGACAGAGCAGCAGCGCCCCCAGCACGCGGGGCATGAACCTGACCGACATGGGACAGATGCTGCCATGGCAGGCCCGGCTCGGCAGCGCCCCGAAGGGGCGCGGGGAACTGCGCGACCAGCCCCCACGACTCGCAGACGCTCAGCTGCCGTCCGGGTCGGCCCGATTGAGCGCGGGCCGGGGCGCGGGCCCGGCGACGAGCAGCTGATCGGCCGCCGCCGTGTCCGTCACCAGACTGGTGACGAGCCCGGACCGCAGCACCGCGTCAATGGCGGCGGCCTTGCGCTGCCGCCCGCGATGGCGACGACCTCGGGGATGCGCCGCAGCCGGTCCGCCTCGACGGTGATGCACCGCTCGCCGAGGTCCCGCCCCACCCGACGCCCCTCGGCGTCGAACAGGTGCGCGGACATCTCCGCGGCCACGCCCAGCGAGGCGTAATGCGCCCGCTCCTCGTCGCTGAGCATGTCGTGGACGGTGGAGATGCCCGGCTCCCAGGAGCCGATGGAGACCGCGGCGACCGTGACCTTGTCGAAGTACTCGAAGGCACGGGCGATGCCGGTCTGGTTGCGCAGCGCCGCCGCGGTGGCGGGGTCCGGCAGGAGCATGGGCGCGTAGATGGGGTGGGCCTCGCCGCCGGAGACCTGGGCGGCCCTGCGCACCGCCTCCACGGAGCCGCGCTCGGCGGTCCCCGCGTCGTACACCCCGGTCAGCTGGACGACCGTGCACGGCGGCAGCTGGTCGAGCGCGGCCGCCATGTGGATCGTGGAGCGGCCCCAGGCGAGGCCGAGCAACGTCGCCTCGGTGACAAGCTCGCGAGCAGGTCGCGCCGCGACCTCGCCGAGGTTCTCGGGGTCGGGCGAATCCTCGATCTCGTCGGTGGGCGCCGGGGACTCCACGACGACGGCGTGCCGCAGGCCGTAGCGGGCGCGCAGCGCGTCGGAGCGCTCGGCGTCCAGCTCCGCCGGGACCCGGATCTCGATGCGCACGAGATCCCGCTCGAGGGCCGTCTCCAGGACCCGGGCCACCTTGAAGCGGCTGACACCGAACTCCTCGGCGATCTGGATCTTGGACTTGCCCTCGAGGTAGAAGCGGCGGGCCATGGCCGCCGCCTGCACCAGCTCCGCGGGGCCCATCCGCATGGCTGACCGACCCGCCGACATGGCCGACACGGCGCTCTCCTCACTGCTGTTCACAAACTGGGTACGCCGTTCATCCTTGCAGATCCGGCCTAGTTGATCAGCCCTGAGGGACTGCGTTCACGTTCCTGTGGCTCAGTGGTGGCTCAGTGGTCGCACGCCCAGGCACTTGACGCGGTCTTTGCCGTCGCTTGGGCACGCAATGAACGTACCGCTTCTGCCGGGTCCTTGGCGCCGTAGACGGCCGAGCCCGCGACGAAGACATCGGCGCCGGCCTCCGCGCAGCGCTCGATGGTGTCGGCCGAGACACCGCCGTCGACCTGGAGCCACAGCTCCAGGCCGTGCTTGCCGATCAGCTCGCGGGTGCGGCGGATCTTGGGCAGCATGATGTCCAGGAACGCCTGGCCGCCGAAGCCCGGCTCGACCGTCATGATCAACAGCATGTCGAGCTCGCGGAGCAGGTCCTCGTACGGCTCGATGGGCGTCGCGGGCTTCAGCGCCATGGAGGCGCGGGCGCCCTTGGCGCGGATCTCGCGGGCGAGGCGGACGGGCGCGGCGGCGGCCTCCGCGTGGAAGGTGACGGAACCGGCGCCCGCCTCGACGTACTGCGGGGCCCAGCGGTCGGGGTCCTCGATCATCAGGTGGCAGTCGAGGGGGGTGTCCGTCGCCCGGGCCAGCGACTCCACGATCGGCACGCCGAGGGTCAGGTTCGGGACGAAGTGGTTGTCCATCACGTCGACATGGAGCCAGTCGGCGCCTTCGACAGCCTTGGCCTCCTCGGCGAGGCGGGCGAAGTCCGCGGACAGGATGCTGGGGTTGATCTGCACGGCCATGCCCCAAGCCTGCCATGCCCGGCGCACGCCGCAGACCCCGGTCCGAGCGGTGGACCGATCCGGCGGCCCACCGGATCGGTCCACCCACCGCGTCAGTGCGCCCGAGGCGTCACGCGGTCCGCCTGATCAGCGCCAGATACATCGCGTCCGTCCCGTGCAGATGCGGCCACAGCTGTACGTCGGGGCCGTCCCCCAGCGCCGGGACGCCGGGCAGCAGCGGCCGCGCGTCGAGCAGTTCGCCGCCCGGTGTGCTTGAGGACGTCGTCGACGAGGGCGCGGGTCTCCGCCAGGTGCGGCGAGCAGGTGGCGTACCCGACGATGCCGCCGACCCGCACGGACTCCAACGCCGTGCGCAGCAGGGAGCGTTGGAGCGGGGCGAAGCCCTCCAAGTCCTGCGGGCGGCGGCGCCAGCGGGCCTCCGGGCGGCGGCGCAGCGCGCCGAGCCCGTGCAGGGCCACGTCCATCAGGACGAGGTCGAAGGTGCCGGGGCGCCACGGCGGGCGGGTGCCGTCGGCGGCGACGACCTGGTAGGGGCCGGGGTTGCCGTCGAGGGCGTTCGCGACGAGGCCCGCCCGGTGCGGCTGGCTTCTCGGCGGCGAGCAGCGCGGCGCCGCGCTGCGCGGCGAGCCCGGCCAGCATGGCCGCCTTGCCGCCGGGTCCCGCGCAGCCGTCCAGCCACTTCGTGTCGGGGCCGTCGAGCGGGGCGTTCGCCAGGGCGAGCGCGACGAGCTGGCTGCCCTCGTCCTGCACCCCCGCGCGGCCCTCCCGCACCGCCTCGACCAGGCCGGGCTCACCGCCCTCGGTGAGCCGCACGGCATACGGCGACCAGCGGCCCGGCAGCGCCGACTCCTCGCCCTCGCGTCGAGCAGCTCGTCGGCGGTGGAGACGGCCGGGGCGGGCGACGAGCGTGACCTCGGGGCGTTCGTTGTCGGCTTCGAGCAGGTCCTCGATGCCGGCACGGCCGCCGCCGAGCGCGTCCCACAGCGCCGAGACGACCCACCGGGGGTGCGAGTGGACGACGGCGAGATGGTCCTCGGGGTCCTCGTCGTAGGGCGGCGCGACCTTCGCCACCCACCCGTCGAGGTCGTCCTGGGCGACCTTGCGGAGCACGGCGTTGACGAACTTGGCCCGCCCGTCGCCGAGCACCACGCGCGCCAGCTCCACCGAGGCGGAGACGGCGGCGTGCGTCGGGATGCGCGTGCCGAGCAGCTGGTGCACACCGAGGTTCAGCACGTCGAGCACCGGCGGGTCGACCTCGCGCAGCGGCCGGTCGATGCAGGCCGCCACGATCGCGTCGTACGTCCCCTGGCGGCGCAGCGTGCCGTAGACGAGTTCGGTGGCGAGCGCCGCGTCCCGCGCGTCGAACTTCTCGGGCCCCTCCTTCTCCCTGGCCTTGCGCAGCAGGGGCGGCAGGACGAGGTTCGCGTACGCGTCCCGCTCGTCCACGGCCCGCAGCGCCTCGAAGGCGAGGAAGCGGACGGGGTCCTTCTGAGGCCGGCGGTACGGCTTGCCGGGCTTGCCGGACTTCCCGGGGCCTCCCTGCCTGCCGGACTTCACCGGGTTACCGGAGGGCTTACGGGGGCGCCGGTTCGGCTGGTCGTTCAAAGGTGCTCCGCTGCTGGAATGGGTCGAACCCACTCAGCCTACGTCGCCGCCGCCCAGACGCTCATCGGGGGCGATCCGCACCCCGCGCGCCCAGTCGGCCCCACGCATCGGCTTCTTGCCCTGCGGCTGGACCCAGAGCAGCTCGACGGCGTGCGAGCCGGAGCCGACGTACACGTTGTTCTTGGCGGCGGACAGCTCACCGGGGGCCAGGTCCGTGCGGTCGGGCACCAACGCCGCCTGGATGATCTTCAGCCGCTCGCCCCGGAAGACGGTCCAGGCACCGGGCGCGGGCGTGCAGCCGCGCACCACGCGGTCGACGCGCAGGGCGGGCGCGGCCCAGTCCACCTGGGCGTCCTCGACGGTGAGCTTCGGGGCGAGGGATACGCCGTCGGCCGGCTGGGGCACCGCCTTGAGGCTGCCGTCCGCGATGCCGTCCATGGTCGCGACGAGCAGCCCGGAGCCCGCGAAGGCGAGGCGGGTCAGCAGGTCGCCGCTGGTGTCGGTGGACCGCACCTCCTCCGTGACCGTGCCGTACACCGGCCCGGAGTCGAGCCCCTGCTCGATCAGGAAGGTCGAGGCGCCGGTGATCTCGTCGCCCGCCATCACGGCGTGCTGCACGGGCGCGGCACCGCGCCAGGCGGGCAGCAGCGAGAAGTGCAGGTTGACCCAGCCGTGGGCCGGGATGTCGAGGGCGACCTTGGGCAGCAGCGCTCCGTAGGCGACGACGGGGCAGCAGTCCGGACCGATCTCCCGCAGCCGCGCCAGGAACTCCTCGTCGCGCGGCTTCGCGGGCTTCAGCACCTCGATGCCCGCCTCCTGCGCGCGCTCCGCCACGGGGCTCGCGACGAGCCTGCGGCCGCGGCCCGCGGGCGCGTCCGGCCGGGTCACGACGGCGGCGACCTCGTGCCGGTCGGAGGCGATCAGGGCGTCCAGCGCGGGGACGGCGACCTCAGGGGTGCCTGCGAAGACGAGCTTCACTGGGTGGTACCTCGGATCTCTGGTGGGAGCGACGGCAGCGCACCAGTCTATGGGCCGCTCGCGGGCCGCGCCCATGACGGCCGTCCGGGCGACGGCGGTTGACGCATGTGGGGGCGTACGAACTGACGCGCGCCCTGCGCATATGCTCATACGCCCCTGCACCGTGACCCCACACGCGCTGGCGCGTTGGTCAAGTGAGAGTTGACCACAATGGGCCGCGGATGCGGCTCGATCCTTTTCAACGCCGGTTCGAGAGGCTTGTTCATGGCCGACCACGCAACCCACGACGCCCAGGCACGGGCCAGCCTGCACCTCCTGGTGCGGGACATCGAGCGGGTCCGCCGGCAGGTGGACGCACTGCGCACCCTCACCGCCCAGCTCGGCAACGTCTACCGCCCGCGCCGCTCCAGCCCGTCCGCGGGCTTCGTCGTGTACGGGCGGGCTCCCGCCCCGACCGTCCGCCTCGCCCAGGAACTGCGGGACAGCGTCGAGACGCTGGTCACCGCGGCGGTGGACTTCGACCGCTCGCTCGGTTTCTCGTGGGACGCGGTGGGCTCGGCGCTCGGGGTCACCAAGCAGGCGGTCCACCGCCGTTACGGCGCCCGGCGGGCCACCGCGCAGGCGGCGGCCGAGGCGGAGCGGGCGACGGACGCCTCGGCGCCGAGCGCGACGACCACGGCACCCGTCCGGTCCCGGTCGGCGCTCCCCTGCCGTCCGTCCCCGCGGCCCGCACGATGCCCACACAGCCGACCGCGGGCAGCCCCACACTCCGCGACGAAGCGCGGCCGAGCGCGTTCCCGGGCCCGCGCAACGGCTGAGCCCGGACCCGCGCGGCCGCCGGGCCACACCCGCCCGCCACCTCCCCCGGGTGTTATGACGGCTGCCTCTTCGCCGCTGCTCTGCCTCCTTGGCACGGCGAGGGGGCAGTCGTGCGCGGTCCGCGCCCCTCACACTCCCCGCCCGCACACCCGCACCGACGCCGACACCGAACCCCTCAGCCGATGTCCAGCGGGTCCACCCGAATCCGCACCGCCTCACCGCCGCCCTCACGGCCCCCCTTCGCCCCCCGGGCCATCCGCGCGGCCTGCGCCGCCTTCAATGCACGCGGCGAGCGCGCGGCGCTGCCCGGTGGCACGCGGATCAGCACCCGCTCCCACTGCTCACCGGCGGGCGCCGCGCCGGGCCGCCGCGTGGGGCCGGGACCGGTGTCCCGCACCGGGACGGGCCCCAACACCACGGCCTCCGGCGGCAGTTCGGCCCCGGCGAGGAACCCCGCGAGCGCCTCCGGCGGCCCGGAGACCGCCGCCATCCGTGACACCGGGGGGAAGCCCAGCTCGGCCCGGTCCGCGAGCTCCCGCACGGCGTGGCCCACGGGGTCCCAGCGCACCAGCGCCTGCACGGGTCGCAGCGTCGGCTCGGCGACGACCACCACGGTGCCGCCCGCACCCTGCGGACGCACGAGCGAGGCGGCGCCGATCCACGGCCGCAGCGCGTCCTCGCCCGCCCGCAGATCGGGGCGGCTCAGCATGGCCCAGCCGTCCAACAGCAGGGCGGCGGCATAGCCACCCTCGGCGACGGGTTCCGCCCCGGGGGTGCTCACCACCAGCGCGGGCGCTCCCGGCACCAAGTTCGAGCACCTGCTCGCGCCCCGATGTCCGTACCGGCACCGCGGGAAAGGCCCGGCCCAACTCCTCGGCCGTCCGCCGCGCGCCCACGACCTGGGCCCGCAGCCGGAAGCCGCCACAGGCATCGCAGTGCCAGGCGGCCTCCTCCACCCCGCACCAGCCGCACCGCAGAGCGCGCCGGCGCCCTCCTGCGCCTCCAGCGGACCGGCGCACCGGCGGCACCGCGCGGGCTCCCGGCACCGCTCGCACGCCGAGCCGGCGGCACATAGCCGCGCCGGGGCACCTGCACCAGGACGGGCCCGTGCTTCAGCCCTTCCCTTACGACCTGCCAGGCCAGCGTCGGCAGCCGCGCGGCCCGCGCCGCCTCGTCACGGGCGAGGTCCCCGTCACCGACGGTGCGTACGAGCGGCGCCGCGCCCCGGACCTGCTCGCGGCCGGCGACCAAGGGCGCCTCCCAGCCGCTCTCGACGAGCTGGGCGGCCTCGACCGTACAACTCCAACTGCCCAGCAGGAAACCGCACTTGTCGCGTGTCGCCCGCAGCTCCAGCACCTCCCGCACATGCGGAAAGGGGGCGCGGTCCTCGCTGTGATTGGAATCGCCGTCGTCCCAGACCACGACGAGCCCGAGGTCCCGTACGGGCGCGAACATGGCGGCCCGCGTCCCGACGACGGCCCGCACCTCACCGCGCCGCACCGACAGCCACTCCCGGTAGCGCCGCTCCTGCCCGGCGACGGCGGTCAGCACCGCGTGCTGCCCCTCCCCGAGGAGCGCGGTGAGCGCGGCGTCCACGCGCGCGGCGGGCCGCCCGGTCGTACGACGACGAGCCGCCGCGGCCCGAGGCAAGCGTGGCCTGTACGGCGCGGGCGATCTCCTCGGCCCACTGCGGCCCGGGCAGCGCGGTCCACACCGCGCGGGGCGACCCGCCCGAGGCCAGCGCCCCGAGGAACTCGGCCCCGTGCCCGTACCGCCGCCAGGTCCCCGCGTCCGGGGCGGCCGGTGGCGCCGGAGGGGCGGCGGCCGCCCGGGACTCGGAGCGCGCGTGCCGGGGGCGGCACCGCCAGGTGGAGCACATCGGCGAGGACTGCCCGCGTACCGGTCGGCGACCGCGCGAGCCAGCTCCAGGAGCCCGGAGTCGAGCACCTGTTCCGGCGAGACGACCTGCGCCAGGGCTGCCAGTGGCCCGCTGTACTCGCTCTCGGCGCACCGCTCGACGATGAATCCGTCGATCAGCCCACCGCCCTCGCGCCGCCCCTCGCGCACGTTCCGCGACCCGGCCCCGAAGCGGACGCGGACCCGGACCCCGGGCTGAGCGACCGCGTCCAGCTCCTCGGGCACGGCATAGTCGAAGTACCGGTCGAGATGCAGCACTCCCTTGTCGACCAGCACCCGCGCCACGGGCAACTCCTTGGCCAACGCGGCCCCCCGCCACGTCCGCGGCTTGGCCCGCGGCACCTTGGCCCCCCGCACACTCTCCCGAATCAACGCGAGCTGCTCGGCCTCAGGCACCCCACCCCCGGCACCCTCACCCACACCCGACCCGTTCTCGCTGCGCACAGCAGCATTCCTACCAGACGGCACTGACAGCGCCGCAAAGACGGCCGAGGCCCGGCACCCCCCAAAGGGGTACCGGGCCTCACCACAAACCGAACGCGCCGGGACCTACAGCCCCGCCGCCTTCCGCAGCGCGTCCACGCGGTCCGTGCGCTCCCACGTGAAGTCGGGGATCGCCCGGCCGAAGTGGCCGTACGCGGCGGTCTGGGAGTAGATCGGGCGGAGCAGGTCGAGGTCGCGGATGATCGCGGCCGGGCGCAGGTCGAAGACCTCGGCGATGGCCGTCTCGATCTTGTCGCTGTCGACCGTGGCCGTGCCGAAGGTCTCGACGAACAGGCCCACCGGCTCGGCCTTGCCGATGGCGTAGGCCACCTGGACCTCGCAGCGGGCCGCGAGGCCGGCCGCGACGACGTTCTTGGCGACCCAGCGCATCGCATAGGCGGCCGAGCGGTCGACCTTGGACGGGTCCTTGCCGGAGAAGGCGCCGCCGCCGTGGCGGGCCATGCCGCCGTACGTGTCGATGATGATCTTGCGGCCGGTGAGGCCGGCGTCGCCCATCGGGCCGCCGATCTCGAAGCGGCCGGTGGGGTTCACCAGCAGGCGGTAGCCCTCGGTCTCCAGCTTGATGCCATCCTCGAGGAGGGCCTTCAGCTCGGGCTCGACCACGAACTCGCGGATGTCGGGAGCGAGGAGCGAGTCCAGGTCGATGTCGCTCGCGTGCTGCGAGGAGACCACGACCGTGTCGAGGCGGACGGCCTTGTCGCCGTCGTACTCGATGGTGACCTGGGTCTTGCCGTCGGGGCGCAGGTACGGGATCGTCCCGTTCTTGCGCACCTCGGACAGGCGCCGCGAGAGGCGGTGCGCGAGGTGGATCGGGAGCGGCATCAGCTCCGGCGTCTCGTCGCACGCGTAGCCGAACATCAGGCCCTGGTCGCCCGCGCCCTGCTTGTCCAGCTCGTCCTCGTCGCCTTCGACACGCTGCTCGTACGCCGTGTCGACGCCCTGCGCGATGTCGGGCGACTGCGAGCCGATGGACACCGACACGCCGCAGGAGGCGCCGTCGAAGCCCTTCTTCGAGGAGTCGTAACCGATCTCGAGGATCTTGTCGCGCACGAGCTGCGCGATCGGCGCGTACGCCTTCGTCGTGACCTCGCCGGCCACGTGGACGAGGCCGGTGGTGATCAGCGTCTCCACGGCGACCCGGGACGTCGGGTCCTCCCGCAGAAGCGCGTCGAGAATGGTGTCGCTGATCTGGTCAGCGATCTTGTCGGGGTGACCCTCGGTCACAGACTCCGAGGTGAAGAGGCGCCGGGACACATCGCTCCCTGTGGTTGCAGCGGCTGCTGTCTGATCATTGGTGAACGGCCGGGAGCTGCGCCCGACTCGTCCGAGACCAGTTTATCGGTCACACTCGTCCGCCGGACCACATGTCTCGCCACTTGGGAGCCCTGTGACCTGCGGCACTGCATTGTGCGGTACGACGATCAGTCTCCACCAGAGGGTCTCGCGCCCGATTTCCCCGGGTTTGAGGCCCCTGCCGGGACGGAGATGACATTGAGCCCCGCCGGTGGTTCCCGTCAAGTAACGCATCGCATTGTGGCTGAGTTCCGCCGAGAGACGAAAGACGGCGGACGGAAAGACGAGGAAAACGGAAAGACGAGGAAAGACGACAGCCGCTTCCTCGGCCTCCCTCAGGACAACCGTTCCGCCACCAGGTCCCACACCACGTCCGCGAGCGCTTCCTTCGGCCCGTACGGCACCCCCGTCTCGCTGCCGTCCGCACCCAGCACCACGGCCTCGTTCTCCTCCGCGCCGAACGTCTTGCGCTCGCCGACCTCGTTGACGACCAGCAGGTCGCAGCCCTTGCGGGCGAGCTTGGCGCGGCCGTTGGCGAGGACGTCGTCCGTCTCGGCGGCGAAGCCGACGATCACCTGGCCGGGGCGCGCCCGCTCCCCCGCGATCTCGGCGAGGATGTCGGGGTTGCGGACCAGGGCGATGGGCGCCGGTTCCTGGCCGTCCTGCTTCTTGATCTTGCCCGCCGCGTACGTCTCGGGCCGGAAGTCGGCCACGGCGGCCGCCATCACGACGGCGTCGGCGTCGGCCGCGGCCTTCAGGACGGCCTCGCGCAGCTGCACGGCCGTACCGACCGGCACGACGTCGACACCCGCCGGGTCCGGCAGGGCCGCGTTCGCCGCCACGAGCGTCACCCGGGCGCCCCGCGCCGCCGCGCTCCGGGCAAGCGCGTACCCCTGCTTGCCGGAGGAGCGGTTGCCGAGGAAGCGCACCGGGTCGAGGGGCTCACGGGTCCCGCCGGCGCTGACGACGACGTGGCGTCCGGCGAGGTCCCGGGTCAGGTCGCCGCGCGCGAGGACACGGCGTACGACCTCGAAGAGTTCCGCGGGGTCGGGGAAGCGGCCCTTGCCGGTGTCGAGGCCGGTGAGGCGGCCGACGGCAGGCTCGATGACCAGGGCGCCGCGGCGGCGCAGCGTGGCGACGTTCTCCTGGGTGGCCGGGTGCTCCCACATCTCCGTGTGCATGGCCGGGGCGAAGACCACCGGACATCGGGCGGTGAGGAGCGTATTGGTGAGGAGGTCGTCGGCGAGGCCGTGCGCCGCCTTGGCGAGCATGTCGGCGGTGGCGGGGGCGACGATCACGAGGTCGGCGTGCTGGCCGATGCGGACGTGCGGCACCTCGTGGACGTCCGACCAGACCTCGGTCGAGACGGGGTGGCCGGAGAGCGCGGACCAGGTCGCGGCGCCGACGAAGTGCAGCGCCGACGCAGTCGGCACGACGCGCACGTCATGGCCCGACTCGGTCAGCCGCCGCAGCAGCTCGCAGGCCTTGTAGGCGGCGATGCCACCGCTGACCCCCAGAACGACGTTGGGCTTGCTCACCCGTGCCTCCCCGCACTCCGCGTCCTCGTCCTCGAAGACGTACGACTCCATGACACACCACAGGCCCGGCGGTCGCGCCGCGGCTGTGGTGAAAGAACGGGCAACGCCTACTGGGCGGGGCCTTCGATGGCCTCGGACGTCAGCAGGCCCGCGTTGATCTCGCGGAGCGCGATCGAGAGGGGCTTCTCGTGGACGTGGGTGTCCACCAGGGGGCCGACGTACTCCAGGAGGCCCTCACCGAGCTGCGAGTAGTACGCGTTGATCTGGCGCGCGCGCTTGGCGGCGTAGATCACGAGGCTGTACTTCGAGTCGGTGGCTTCGAGCAGCTCATCAATCGGCGGGTTGATGATGCCCTCGGGCGCGGTGATGGAAGAGGACACGCTCTGCCTTCCGGTGGGATCAAGTGAGTCATGACCAGAAGTCAAGACAGGGGTACAGATCAAAGAACTTTCATCAAGGCTAGCAGCTCACGGGCCACGTCCTCGACGGAGGTGTTGACCAGGGTCGTGTCGAACTCGGCCTCGGCGGCCAGCTCGATCTTGGCCGCGGCCAGCCTGCGCTCGATGACCTCGGGCGCCTCGGTCCCCCGGCCGGTGAGCCGGCGGACCAGCTCGTCCCAGCTCGGCGGGGCGAGGAAGACCAGCTGCGCCTCGGCCATCGACTCGCGCACCAGGCGCGCGCCCTGGAGGTCGATCTCCAGGAGGACGGGCTCGCCCACCTCCAGGCGTTCGAGGACCGCACGCCGCGGGGTGCCGTAGCGGTTGCCCGCGAACTCGGCCCACTCCAGCAGCTCGCCGTTGGCGATCAGCTTGTCCATCTCCTCGTCGGAGACGAAGAAGTACTGGACACCGTGCTTCTCACCGGGGCGCGGCCTGCGCGTGGTGGCGGAGACCGAGAGCCAGACCTCGGGGTGTTCCTTGCGCATATGGGCGACGACCGTGCTCTTGCCGACCCCGGAGGGGCCGGAGAGCACGGTCAGCCGCGGACGTACGTCCGGGGGTACGGGGGTCGTCCCCCGGGATGTTGCAGCCATGCAGCGATTATCCAGGTTCTCAGGAGTGCCTGAGAACGTCAGGCAGCGCCACCGCCGAACTCGCGCTCAAGAGACGCGATCTGGTTGGAGCCGAGACCGCGCACGCGGCGGCTCTCGGAGATGCCAAGACGCTCCATGATCTGCTTGGCGCGGACCTTGCCCACGCCCGGCAGGGACTCCAGGAGGGCGGAGACCTTCATCTTGCCGATGACATCGTTCTCCTGACCCTGCTTGATGACCTCGTGAAGCGAGGCGCCGGAGTGCTTGAGTCGATTCTTGACCTCGGCCCGCTCCCGGCGAGCCGCGGCGGCCTTTTCGAGCGCGGCTGCGCGCTGTTCAGGGGTAAGGGGCGGAAGAGCCACGCCTACGTCACCTCGGATGTCGAACTGTCGGATACGGACCGGTGAGGAACGTAGTCGCCCCACACCAGGGGAGCAACGTGCAACGCGCTTGCCCGTTGGCTCCCTCGGAGACTAGCGGCCATGGCCGCTGGAGTCAGCGAGAACAGACGAAAAGTCCTGGTCAGCCTCTGTCGAGCCGTACATATCGGGCATATCGACTCCGATTTGAGCCAGTGAGTCGCCGGTGAGTCGGCGGCGGGCACCGCGCGAGCGCTCCGCCGCCCCGCTCACGCCGCCTCGACCGCCGCCCGGATCTCGTCCGCGAAGCGCTCCGCGGCCCCGCGCAGACCCCCGGCATCCGGTCCGTACCGCAGCACGCCCCGGCTGACGCTCGGCACGACATTGCGCACGGCCTGCCCGAAGACGCCCGGCAGATCCGCCGGGGTCGCGCCCTGCGCACCGATCCCGGGGGCGAGCAGCGGGCCGTTGATGGCGAGGTCGTACGAGGAGAGGTCGCCCAGGGTCGCGCCGACGACGGCCCCGAAGGACCCCAGCGGCGCCTGTCCGGCGTTCTCGTCGGCGAGGTGCCCGAGGACGGTGGCCGCGACCGTACGGCCGTCCTCGCGCAGCGCGTGCTGCACCTCGGCGCCCTCGGGGTTGGAGGTGAGGGCGAGCACGAAGAGCCCGGCGCCGTTCTCGCGGGCCAGTTCGACGGCCGGCCGCAGGGAGCCGTAGCCGAGGTAGGGCGAGACCGTGAGCGCGTCGCTGAACAGCGGCGAGTCCCTGTGCAGGAAGGTCTCGGCGTACGCGGCCATGGTCGAGCCGATGTCGCCGCGCTTGGCGTCCATGACGACCAGGGCGCCGGCCTCGCGCAGCTCCGCGACCGCCTTCTCCAGGACGGCGATGCCGCGCGAGCCGAAGCGCTCGAAGAAGGCGCTCTGCGGCTTGAAGACCGCGACCGTCCCGGCGAGCGTCTCGACGACGGTCCGCGTGAACCGCTCCAGGCCCGCGATGTCGTCGTCCAGCCCCCAGGCCGACAGCAGCGAGGCGTGCGGGTCGATGCCGACGCAGAGCGGGCCGCGCTCGTCCATGGCGCGGCGCAGCCGGGTGCCGAAGGGCTCCAGGGCGCTCGCAGGGGTTTCCGGGGCGGTCATGCGGACCTCCTGACGTCGGCGCCGACGGCGTCGGCGAGCGTGGCGTACGGGCTCGTGCGCAGGCGTGCGGCGAGGCCCTTGTGGATCGCGCGGGCCCAGAAGGGTCCCTCGTAGATGAAGGCGCTGTAGCCCTGGACGAGGGTGGCGCCGGCGAGGATGCGCTGCCAGGCGTCCTCGGCGTTCTCGATGCCGCCGACGCCCACGAGTGTGATGCGGTCGCCCACGCGCGCGTAGAGGCGGCGCAGGACCTCCAGGGAGCGCGCCTTGAGGGGCGCTCCGGAGAGCCCGCCGACCTCGTTGACCAGCGTGGGTTCGGATTTCAAACCGAGGCTCTCGCGCGCGATGGTCGTGTTGGTGGCGATGATGCCGTCCAGACCGAGTTCGACGGCGAGGTCCGCGACGGCGTCGATGTCCTCGTCGGCCAGGTCGGGGGCGATCTTCACGAGGAGCGGTACGCGGCGGCCCTCCACGCTGCGGTCGGCGGCCTCACGGACAGCGGTCAGCAGCGGGCGCAGCGACTCGGTGGCCTGGAGGTTGCGCAGCCCCGGGGTGTTCGGGGATGAGACGTTGACGACCAGGTAGTCGGCGTGACGGGCGAGGCGCTCGGTCGACTTCACGTAGTCGGCGGCGGCCTCCTCCTCGGGGACGACCTTGGTCTTGCCGATGTTCACGCCCACGACGGTCTTGAAGACCGCCTTGCGGGCCGCCAGACGGGCCGCCACGGCCGCCGAGCCCTCGTTGTTGAAGCCCATGCGGTTGATGAGCGCGCGGTCCTGCACGAGGCGGAAGAGCCGCTTCTTGGGGTTGCCGGGCTGCGGCTCCCCCGTGACGGTGCCGATCTCGATGTGGTCGAAGCCGAGCATCGACATGCCGTCGATCGCGACGGCGTTCTTGTCGAAGCCCGCGGCGAGACCGAAGGGGCCGTGCATCCGCAGCCCGAGGGCCTCGGTGCGCAGCTCCCTGTACCGGGGCGCGAGCGCGGCCGCGAGGAACGTGCGCAGGACGGGGACGCGGGCCGCGAGGCGAATCCAGCGGAAGGCCAGGTGGTGGGCCTGCTCCGGGTCCATCCGCTGGAAGACGAGGCGGAAGAAGAGCTTGTACATGTTCGGTGTCCTCAGAAAGAGCCCATGACCTCACGGGGAGCGCCCCATGAGGAGGGCCGCACGAATAGGGCCTCATGAAGAGGGGGACACCGTTTCCGGTGTCCCCCTCAGGGCTGCTAGTCGCGGGCCGCGGTCAGGCGTTCCGCGTGTTCCTGGAGCGATCGGACGCCCACGTCGCCGCGGTTGAGCGCGTCGATGCCCTGGACGGCGGCGGCGAGCGCCTGGACCGTCGTCAGGCACGGCACGGAGCGCGCCACGGCGGCCGTACGGATCTCGTAGCCGTCGAGGCGGCCGCCGGTGCCGTACGGGGTGTTGACGATGAGGTCGACGCCGCCGTCGTGGATGAGCTGGACGATCGTCTTCTCACCGTTCGGGCCCACGCCCTCGGACTGCTTGCGCACCACCGTGGCGGGCAGGCCGTTGCGCTTGAGCACCTCGGCCGTGCCGGACGTGGCGAACAACTCGAAGCCGTGCGCGACCAGTTCGCGCGCCGGGAAGATCATCGAGCGCTTGTCGCGGTTGGCGACGGAGATGAAGGCGCGGCCCTTGGTCGGCAGCGGACCGTACGCGCCCGCCTGCGACTTGGCGTACGCGGTGCCGAACACCGAGTCGATGCCCATGACTTCGCCCGTGGAGCGCATCTCCGGGCCGAGGACGGTGTCGACGCCGCGCCCGTGGATGTCGCGGAAGCGCGACCACGGCATGACGGCCTCCTTGACGGAGATCGGCGCGTCCATCGGCAGCGTGCCGCCGTCGCCGTGCTTGGGGAGCACGCCCTCCGCGCGCAGCTCGGCGACGGTCGAGGCCAGCGAGATCCGGGCGGCGGCCTTGGCCAGCGGCACCGCGGTCGCTTCGAGGTGAAGGGGACGGTGCGCGAGGCGCGCGGGTTGGCTTCGAGGACGTACAGGATGTCGCCCGCCATGGCGAACTGGATGTTGATCAGTCCGCGGACGCCGACGCCCTTGGCGATGGCCTCCGTGGAGGCGCGCAGGCGCTTGATGTCGAAGCCGCCGAGCGTGATCGGGGGCAGCGCGCACGCCGAGTCGCCGGAGTGGATGCCGGCCTCCTCGATGTGCTCCATGACGCCGCCGAGGTACAGCTCGGTGCCGTCGTAGAGGGCGTCCACGTCGATCTCGATCGCGTCGTCCAGGAAGCGGTCGACGAGGACCGGCCGCGAGGGGCTGATCTCGGTCGACTCCTCGATGTACGTGGCGAGGCGGACCTCGTCGTACACGATCTCCATGCCGCGGCCGCCGAGCACGTACGACGGGCGGACGAGGACGGGGTAGCCGATCTCGTCGGCGATGGCCTTCGCCTCGGCGAACGTCGTGGCGGTGCGTGCTTCGGCCGCGGGGAGGCCGGCCTCGGCGAGCACGCGGCCGAAGGCGCCGCGGTCCTCGGCGGCGTGGATGGCCTCGGGCGAGGTGCCGACGATCGGGACGCCGTTGTCCTTGAGGGCCTGCGAGAGGCCGAGCGGGGTCTGGCCGCCGAGCTGGACGACGACGCCCGCGATCGGCCCGGCCTGCGCCTCGGCGTGGACGATCTCCAGGACGTCCTCCAGGGTGAGCGGCTCGAAGTAGAGCCGGTCGGAGGTGTCGTAGTCCGTGGAGACGGTCTCGGGGTTGCAGTTGACCATCACGGTCTCGTAGCCCGCGTCGCTCAGCGCGAAGGAGGCGTGGACGCAGGAGTAGTCGAACTCGATGCCCTGGCCGATGCGGTTCGGGCCCGAGCCCAGGATGATCACCGCGGGCTTCTCGCGCGGCGGCGACCTCGCTCTCCTCGTCGTACGAGGAGTAGAAGTACGGCGTCTTCGCGGCGAACTCGGCGGCGCAGGTGTCGACCGTCTTGTAGACCGGGCGCACACCGAGCGTCTGGCGCACCTCGCGGACGACGTCCTCGCGCAGGCCGCGGATCTCGGCGATCTGGACGTCGGAGAAGCCGTGCCGCTTGGCGTCGGCGAGCAGGTCGGCGTCCAGGTGGTCGGCGGCGGCCAGCTCGTCCGCGATCTCCTTGATCAGGAAGAGCTGGTCGACGAACCACGGGTCGATCTTCGTGGCGTCGAAGACCTCCTCCCGGGTGGCGCCCGCGCGGATCGCCTGCATGACGGAGTTGATGCGGCCGTCGGTCGGGCGGACGGCCTCTTCGAGGAGCTGCTTCTTGTCGCCGGCCTCGCCCACGAAGGTGAACTGCGAGCCCTTCTTCTCCAGCGACCGCAGCGCCTTCTGGAGGGCCTCGGGGAAGTTGCGGCCGATGGCCATGGCCTCGCCGACCGACTTCATGGTGGTCGTCAGGGTCGAGTCCGCCGACGGGAACTTCTCGAAGGCGAAGCGCGGGGCCTTGACGACGACGTAGTCGAGGGTCGGCTCGAAGGAGGCCGGCGTCTTCTCCGTGATGTCGTTGGGGATCTCGTCCAGCGTGTAGCCGACGGCCAGCTTGGCGGCGATCTTCGCGATCGGGAAGCCGGTGGCCTTGGAGGCGAGCGCGGAGGACCGCGAGACGCGCGGGTTCATCTCGATGACGATGACCCGGCCGTCCTCGGGGTTGACCGCGAACTGGATGTTGCAGCCGCCGGTGTCCACGCCGACCTCGCGGATGATCGCGATGCCTACGTCGCGCAGGATCTGGTACTCGCGGTCGGTCAGCGTCATGGCGGGCGCGACGGTGATCGAGTCGCCGGTGTGCACACCCATCGGGTCGAAGTTCTCGATGGAGCAGACGACCACGACGTTGTCGTTCTTGTCGCGCATCAGCTCCAGCTCGTACTCCTTCCAGCCGAGGATGGACTCCTCCAGGAGCACCTCGGTGGTCGGCGAGAGGGTCAGGCCCTGCCCGGCGATGCGGCGCAGCTCCTCCTCGTCGTGGGCGAAGCCGGAGCCGGCGCCGCCCATGGTGAAGGAGGGGCGCACGACGACGGGGTAGCCGCCCAGCTCCTCGACGCCCTTGAGGACGTCGTCCATGGAGTGGCAGATGTACGAGCGGGCGGACTCGCCGTGCCCGATCTTCTTGCGGACCTCTTCGACGACGCCCTTGAAGAGGTCGCGGTCCTCGCCCTTGTTGATCGCCTCGACGTTGGCTCCGATGAGTTCGACGCCGTACTTCTCCAGGACGCCCTGCTCGTGCATGGAGATCGCCGTGTTGAGGGCCGTCTGGCCGCCCAGCGTCGGCAGCAGCGCGTCGGGGCGCTCCTTGGCGATGATCTTCTCGACGAACTCCGGGGTGATCGGCTCGACGTACGTGGCGTCGGCGATCTCCGGGTCGGTCATGATCGTCGCCGGGTTGGAGTTGACGAGGATGACGCGCAGGCCCTCGGCCTTGAGGACCCGGCACGCCTGGGTGCCGGAGTAGTCGAACTCGGCGGCCTGACCGATGACGATCGGGCCGGAGCCGATGACCAGGACGGACTGGATATCGGTGCGCTTAGGCACGCTGGGCTCCTTCTGCGGTCATCAGCGATACGAAACGGTCGAAGAGGTACGCGGCGTCGTGCGGGCCGGCGGCCGCCTCGGGGTGGTACTGGACGCTGAACGCGGGCTGGTCGAGGAGCTGGAGCCCCTCCACCACCTGGTCGTTGAGGCACACGTGGGAGACCTCGGCGCGCCCGTAGGGGGTGTCGGAGACCTTGTCGAGCGGCGCGTCCACGGCGAAGCCGTGGTTGTGCGCGGTGACCTCGACCTTGCCGGTGGTGCGGTCCTGCACCGGCTGGTTGATGCCGCGGTGGCCGTACTTCAGCTTGTACGTGCCGAAGCCGAGGGCGCGGCCGAGGATCTGGTTGCCGAAGCAGATGCCGAACAGCGGCGTCTTTCGCTTGAGGACGGCGGTCATCAGCGCGACCGGTCCTTCGGCGGTGGCCGGGTCGCCGGGGCCGTTGGAGAAGAAGACTCCGTCGGGGGCGACGGCGTACACCTCCTCCTCGGTGGCGGTCGCGGGCAGCACGTGCACCTCGATGCCGCGCTCGGCCATCCGGTGCGGGGTCATGCCCTTGATGCCGAGGTCGATGGCGGCGACGGTGAACTTCTTCTCGCCGACGGCCGGGACGACGTAGGCCTCCTTGGTGGCGACCTCCTCGTAGAGGCTGGCGCCCTTCATGTGGGGCTGCGCCTGGACGCGGGCCACCAGCTCGTCGTCGGCGGCCAGCGCCTCGCCGGAGAAGATGCCGGAGCGCATGGAGCCGCTCTCGCGCAGGTGGCGGGTGAGGGCGCGGGTGTCGATCCCGGAGATGCCGACGACGCCCTGCTTCACCAGCTCGTCGTCGAGCGAACGCCGCGAACGCCAGTTGGAGGGGACGCGGGCGGGGTCGCGGACCACGTAACCGGAGACCCAGATGCGGCCCGACTCGTCGTCCTCGTCGTTCCAGCCGGTGTTGCCGATCTGGGGGGCGGTGGCGACCACGATCTGGCGGTCGTACGAGGGGTCGGTCAGGGTCTCCTGGTAACCGGTCATGCCGGTGGAGAACACCGCTTCGCCGAAGGTCTCCCCCACGGCCCCGTAGGCACGGCCGCGGAAGATGCGGCCGTCCTCCAGGACGAGTACGGCGGGAGCCTTGCCGGCTCCCCGAGTGGAGGTCGTCATCGTGCGATGCCTTCCGTAGTAGCGGTTGTGATCATGGTGTTGATGGTCTCGACCCACTCGGCCTGCTCGGCCGCGTGGTCCGAGCGGAAGCCCGAGTCGAGCAGCTTCCCGCCGTGCTCCCAGGTGACGACGAGCAGTCCGCCCTCGGCGAGCACCTTCCCGGCGATGCCCTTGTCGAGACGGGCCTCGCGCAGTCGGCCGACGGGGATGAAGAAGTCGCTCGCCCCAGGGCGTACGACGTCGAGCCCCGCGTCGGTGAGCGTCAGCTCGACTCGGCTGCGGGTGCCCAGGCCGTGCGCCACGATGCGGTCGAGCCACTGCCCGCCGTGGTGGAGCCGTGGTAGCGGCCGCTCAGCTCAAGTCTGGCGGGGCCGGGCTCGGACGGCGCGGCGGGCAGCTCGGGCAGGTCGCCCTGGAGCGTGCCGCGCCACTTCCAGCCCTCGCGCATCAGCCAGTAGACGAGCGCGATGAAGAGCAGCAGTCCGACGACCCAGCCGAGCCGTGCGGCCCAGTCGGTCACGTCCGCCGATTCCTTCTCGGCGGCCAGTTGCAGAAGAGTTGTCACGCGAGCTTCCCGTCGACGAGCGTGGGCCGGCCCCGGAGCCAGGTGTGCGTGACGCGGCCCGGCAGCTCACGGCCCTCATAGGGAGTGTTGCGGCTGCGCGAGGCGAAGCCCGCGGGGTCCACTTCCCCACGGTAATCGGCGTCGACCAGGACGAGGTTCGCGGGCTCACCTGGCGAGACGGGGCGGCCGTGGCCGGTGGCGCGGCCGATCTTCGCCGGCTTGAAGGACATGCGGTCGGCGACCGCCTCCCACGTCAGCAGGCCGGTCTCGATCATCGTCTGCTGGACGACGGAGAGCGCGGTCTCCAGACCCACCATGCCCATGGCGGCGGCGGCCCACTCGCAGTCCTTGTCCTCGTGCGGGTGCGGGGCGTGGTCGGTGGCCACGATGTCGATGGTGCCGTCGGCGAGGGCCTCGCGCAGCGCCATGACGTCGCGCTCGGTGCGCAGCGGCGGGTTGACCTTGTAGACCGGGTTGTACGAGCGGACCAGCTCGTCGGTGAGGAGCAGGTGGTGCGGGGTGACCTCGGCGGTCACGTCGATGCCGCGCGACTTGGCCCAGCGGACGATCTCCACGGACCCGGCGGTCGACAGGTGGCAGATGTGGACGCGCGATCCGACGTGCTCGGCGAGCAGGACGTCCCGGGCGATGATCGACTCCTCGGCGACGGCGGGCCAGCCGCCGAGGCCCAGCTCGGCGGAGACGACGCCCTCGTTCATCTGGGCGCCCTCGGTGAGCCGCGGCTCCTGGGCGTGCTGGGCGACGACGCCGCCGAAGGCCTTCACGTACTCCAGGGCGCGCCGCATGATCACCGCGTCGTCGACGCACTTGCCGTCGTCGGAGAAGACGGTGACGCCGGCGGCGGACTCGTGCATGGCGCCCAGCTCGGCGAGCTTCTTGCCCTCCAGGCCGACGGTGACGGCGCCGATGGGCTGCACGTCGCAGTAGCCGGACTCCTTGCCGAGGCGGTAGACCTGCTCGACGACGCCGGCGGTGTCGGCGACGGGGAAGGTGTTGGCCATGGCGAAGACGGCGGTGTAGCCACCGGAGGCGGCGGCGCGCGTACCGGTCAGGACGGTCTCGGAGTCCTCGCGGCCCGGCTCTCGCAGGTGGGTGTGGAGGTCGACGAGGCCCGGCAGCAGCACCTTGCCCCCGGCCTCGACGACGGTGGCGCCCTCGGCGGAGAGCCCCGCGCCGACGGCCTCGATGGTCTCGCCGTCGATCAGGACGTCCTGCGTCTCGCCGCCGAGCACCTTCGCACCACGGATCAGGATCTTGCTCATGGTCGTTACTTCTCCTCGGAACCGGTGGGGCGGGGGGTGACGGCGGGCTCGTTGCCGCCCAGAAGCAGGTAGAGGACGGCCATGCGGATGGAGACGCCGTTGGCGACCTGCTCGACGACCGTGCAGCGGTCGGAGTCGGCGACCTCGGCGGTGATCTCCATGCCGCGGACCATCGGGCCGGGGTGCATGACGATGGCGTGCTCCGGCATCTTCGCCATGCGCTCGCCGTCCAGGCCGTAGCGCCGCGAGTACTCGCGCTCGGTGGGGAAGAACGCGGCGTTCATGCGCTCGCGCTGCACCCGCAGCATCATCACGGCGTCGGACTTCGCGAGGACGCGGTCCAGGTCGTACGAGTCCTCGCAGGGCCACTGCTCGACGCCGACCGGCACCAGGGTGGGCGGGGCGACCAGGGTGACCTCGGCGCCGAGGGTGTGCAGCAGGGTCGACGTTGGAGCGGGGCCACGCGGCTGTGCAGGACGTCGACGACGAGGGTGATGGCGCTTGCCCGCGAGGTCCTTGCCGAGGCCCTCGTCGGGCCCGACGAGGCGGCGCCGCATGGTGAAGGCGTCGAGCAGGGCCTGGGTGGGGTGC
>RBWT01000099.1 GCA_004010275.1 Streptomyces huasconensis | reverse complement strand
CGGGGCGCGAGGGTCGCCGCAGGCCGACGTGGCCGGGGGTCGCTGACGGGCCGGCTGCAGGCCGACGTGACCGGGGGCCGTCGCCCCGGGCCGCCGCCCCGGGGTGCCGTACCCCGGGGCGCCCCCCCGGCGACCGCTACGGCAGCGAACCGCCGGTCGCGTCTATCCACTGCCCGGTGACCCACCTGCCATCGTCCGACGCGAGGAAGGCCACCACATCGGCGACGTCCGACGCGGCGCCGACGCGGCCGAGCGCCGAGAGCTGCGCGGAGCTCTCCCATGCGGCGCGGTTCTCCTCGCCGCGCAGCCAGGCCGCGTTGATGTCCGTGTCGATGATCCCGGGTGCCACCGAGTTCACCGTGATCCCACGGGGACCCAACACCTTCGACAGATTCCGGGTGAAGACGTCCAGGGCGCCCTTCGTCATCGCGTACGTCATGATCTCCGGCATCAGCGCGGCCCGGGAGGCGCCGGACGAGATGTTGATGACCCGGCCGCCGTCCCGCAGCCGCTCCGCGCCGAGCTGTGTGATGAAGTACGGCGCTTTCGCGTTCACGGCGAACAAGCGGTCGTACTCCGCTTCGTCCGTCTCGGCGAAGGGGTGCGAGGTGCTGATCCCGGCGTTGTTCACCAGGATGTCCAGCCCGTCCGCGTGCGCGTCGAAGCGGGACCACAGGGTCTGGGCGTCCCCCGCGACGCCCAGCTCCGCGCCGATCGCGAAGGCGGAACCGCCCGCCGCCTCGATCGCTTCCACCGTCTCCTTCGCGGCGGTCTCGTTGCTGCCGTAGTGCACGGCCACCCGCGCCCCGTCCCGCCCGAGCCGCTCGGCGATGCCCCGCCCGATGCCCCGGCTCCCGCCCGTGACCAGCGCCGTCTTCCCCGCGAGCCTGCCCGTGGTTGCAGCCATCTCAGACGCCCCCTCTTTTTCTAGTGGTCGCTACAGAAAAAACCGTACCCGACCCCGGTCTGTTTTTCTAGTGCCCGCTATACAATTCACCCCATGGCGACGAAACAGCGCGGCCGCCCCCGATCCTTCGACCGCGACACAGCCCTGGAGCAGGCGCTCCGCGCCTTCTGGGAGCGCGGGTACGAAGCGACATCCGTCTCCGACCTGACGCGCGTCATGGGCATCGGGGCGCCCAGCCTGTACGCCGCGTTCGGTGACAAGCGGACCCTCTTCGACGAGGTCGTCGTGCGGTATGGAGTCACCCACGGCGCCTTCGGCGGGCGCGCCTTCGAGGAGGAGCCCACCGTGCGCGGCGCCGTCGGGCGAATGCTGCGCGAAGCCGCCGCCGAGTACACCGACCCGGCCCATCCACCGGGCTGCCTGGTCATCTCCGCGGCCACCAACTGCACGACGCCGGAGGTGGAAGAGGCCCTGCGCGAGCGACGCAACGCCAACGTGGCGGACATCGCGTCCCGTATCCGCGCGGCCGTCGCGGCGGGAGAGCTGCCCGAGGACACCGACCCCACCGCCCTCGCCCGCTACACGGCGGCGATCTTGCAGGGCATGTCCCAACAGGCCAGGGACGGCGCCACCGAGCAGGATCTCGAAGCGGTGGCCGATCTCGCGATGCAGGCGTGGCCACCGGGTCCGTAGGCGCACAATGGGGGCTGAGGCGCTCGCCATGGAGTCTGGCGATCCCGCCCGTACAAAGATCTGCCGACGCATAGACATGACAGAATGGTCTAGTCCACAATGCGTGGGTAAAGTCTCCGCTCTTCCCGCACAGGAGAGCGGACCGAGGACCCGACGCTCTCTGCCCTGACCGCGTCGGAGTCTCTCGATCGGCCGGCCAGTACCGCACATTCTGGCGGCCGATGCACCTGAAGGGCTGCGGTGCCGTGGGCGGGTTGAGGGTCCCGCCCTGGCGCCGCGGCTCGTCGGGCTCGTCGAGCTCGTCGGGAATCTCCGCGACAGGGCCTCGCCGCACGCGGCAGGTACGCTCGCACACGTGCCCTCCATGAACGACCTCGTACGCCAGCACACCGCCCTCGGTGACTCCGACCTCGAGTGGCTGCATCTGCTGGTCTCGGAGTGGCAGCTGCTCTCCGACCTCTCCTTTGCCGACCTCGTGCTGTGGGTCCCCACGCGCGACGGCACCCGCTATGTCTCCGTGGCGCAGATGCGGCCGAACACCGGCCCCACCTCCTACCAGGACGACATGGTTGGCCACCTCGTCCCGCGCGGCCGGCGCCCCCTCCTGGACGCCGCCCTGGACGAGGGCCGCATCGTGCGTGAGGGCGACCCGGAGTGGCGCGAGGAGGTCCCCGTACGCGTCGAGTCCATCCCCGTACGCAGGGAGGGACGCGTCCTCGGCGTGATCGCCCGCAACACCAACTTGCTGACGGTCCGTACCCCTTCGCGGCTGGAGCTGACCTACCTCCAGTCGGCGTCGGACCTCGCGCAGATGATCGCCGCGGGGTCCTTCCCGTTCCCGGGACAGCAGGTCGACATGGACGCCTCTCCGCGCGTGGGGGACGGTCTGCTGCGGCTCGACGCCGACGGCATCGTGCAGTACGCGTCGCCGAACGCCCTCTCCGCATACCACCGTTTGGGCCTCGCGTCCGACCTGGTGGGCCACCACCTGGGCAGGGCCACGGCCGAACTCGCCCCGTCCCGCGGCCCGGTGGACGAGGCCCTGGCCAAGGTCGCCAGCGGCTGGGCGCCGCGCGAGTTCGAGATCGAGGGCGGCGACGGCGTGATCCAGCTGCGGGCGATCCCGCTCAAGCCCAAGGGCCCCCGCATCGGTTCACTCGTACTCCTGCGCGACGTCACGGAACTGCGCCGCCGCGAGCGGGAGTTGATCACCAAGGACGCGACCATCCGGGAGATCCACCACCGGGTGAAGAACAACCTCCAGACGGTCGCCGCACTGCTGCGCCTGCAAGCCCGCCGCATCGACTCCACCAAGGGCCGGGAGGCGCTGGAGGAGGCCGTGCGCCGGGTGGGTTCCATCGCCATCGTCCACGAGACGCTCTCACAGAACCTGGACGAGCGCGTGCAGTTCGACGAGATCGCCGACCGGGTGCTCGCGATGGTCGCCGAGATCTCGCCCGGCAAGGTCACGGGCCGGCGCACCGGACGCTTCGGCATCCTCGACGCGGAGGTGGCGACCCCGCTCTCCATGGTCCTCACCGAGATTCTGCAGAACGCCCTGGAGCACGGCTTCCGCGAGGGGGACACCGGCACGGTCGAGGTCTCCGCGGTGCGCGGCGGTACGAGCAAGGACGCGCGGCTGCTGATCACGGTCCAGGACGACGGCATCGGTCTGCCCGAGGACTTCGACCCGCACCGCTCCGGCAACCTCGGTCTGCAGATCGTGCGCACCCTGGTGGAGGGGGAGCTGGGCGGCACCTTCGACATGGTCCGCGCCCCGGAGCGCGGCACACAGGTGATCCTCGACGTCCCGGTCAGCGCGGACAAGTAGCGGCGAAGGTCACACACGGCTACGACGCCCACTGCGTACGGCGACGCCCACCCGTGCACGGTGACGCCCACCGCGCACAGCAACCCGCACGTAACAGTGGCATCACACACAACAGTGCACCGCACACAGCAGTGAGCCCCGGACCTCTGTGGTCCGGGGCTCACTGCTCACGTTGCGATGCGCATCGGGGGTACTGCGCGGCTGCGGCTCGGGGGCGGGAGATGCGTACTCTCTGTACGCGCCGCCAAGCTTGGGCTCGTGGGGGGCGTGGGCGTCAGGCGCTGGCCTGGCGTGCACGGTTGCGAGCGGCGCGGCGCTTCATTGCGCGGCGCTCGTCCTCGCTGAGGCCACCCCAGACGCCGGAGTCCTGGCCGGACTCAAGCGCCCACTGCAGGCACTGCTCCATGACGGGGCAGCGACGGCAGACGGCCTTGGCTTCCTCGATCTGCAGCAGCGCAGGACCGGTGTTGCCGATGGGGAAGAAGAGCTCGGGGTCTTCCTCGCGGCAAACGGCGTTGTGACGCCAGTCCATGGCTGCTACCTCTCCTTGGTATTACATGCAGGTTGCTTGTGAATGTGAACGCTTTCACGAATCCCTCGACGCGGGAAGGTCAACGCCCAGTCGCCTGGTGTGGACCTGTGGTGGAGGAGGGGTTCTGGCTTTCTGTGGGGCCGATGTTGCGGGCCGTCCCGATCGCCATGTAGAGATTCGCAAACCTCGGCGGCGGATACAACCCCTTCCGGAAAGTTTTTTTTGATTCCTCAGTGTCGACTGGGTCACAGCCGTACTTCCATGGGGTGGACCCTGGTCTAAACGTTCGAGTGAAAGGACTTTTGGCCCTTCCACTCACACAATCACACGCAGTGCACGGCGAACGCCTGTGAACGTCACGCTCGTGCGCAGTCCCAGGTGGTCGCCGTCCATCTGGAGGGGGAGCGGAACCTTGGAATGCAAGGTGAAGTCGGTGAGGTCGTGGAGCGTGACCGCGTGCTTACCGTGGGGTCCCCGCTCCGGCGTCGACATCAGCAGCTGCGTGCCGTATCGGGCCACCGCGGCCGTGGAGAGCTTCTTCAGACCGAGTACGTCCAGGCCGGTGTCGAAGGAGGCCTGCGGGGACGCGTAGAGCGGGCGATTGCCCAGGTAGGAGTAGGGCGAGGTGTTGCAGACTATGGACATCACCAGGTCCGTCACCGGCTCCTCGCCGGGCCGCTCCACCGTGATCATGCCGTGCCGCCGATGGGGCTCGTCGAGGAACTGACGGAGCACCTGGCGCACATAGAGGGCGTGGGTGGAGCGTCTGCCGCGTTCCCGCTGCTGCTCGACTCTGCCGACCACACCGCCGTCGAAGCCGAGGCCGGCGCAGAACGTGAACCAGCGCGAGGGCACGGCCTCGTCCTCCGTGCCCGGTGTGCCTCCCGCGAGGCCGAGGCCGACCGTACGCTCGCTGCCCTCGCGCAGGGCGTCGAGCAGGGCGCCGGTGGCCTCCACGGCGTCGTTCGGCAGCCCCAGGGCCCGCGCGAAGACGTTCGTGGAGCCGCCGGGGACGACGGCGAGGCGCGGGAGGCGGTCGGGGTCGGGCCCGTGGTGCAGCAGGCCGTTCACGACTTCGTTGACCGTGCCGTCGCCGCCGAGGGCGACGACCAGCTCTATGTCCTCGCTCTCCGCGGCCTGCCGGCCGAGGTCTCTGGCGTGCCCGCGGTACTCGGTGGTGACCGCCTCGAGCTTCATCTCGCTCGCCAGCGCGTGGACCAGCACGTCACGCGTACGCGCACTGGTGGTGGTTGCCGCCGGGTTGACCACGAGGAGTGCACGCATGCTCAGCAGCCTACCTAGCCGTCTTTACCTGGCCCAGACCGAGGTGCCGGGGCGGGCCCGCACGGGGGTGCCGGGGAGGCGCGGACCGCCGTGCCGGGCCTGGGGTGCGCGAAGCTACCCTGCTGGGGTGAGCACTGAGCGGAAATCCACCCCCGAAGCCCCGGAACCGGCCGTGGCGGGCCCGCGTCCCGCGCGGCTGACCGCCGCTGCCGCCCTGACCGCGCTGGAGGGCCTCGCCCTGCTCGCCGGGGGTGTCTACATGCTCGTGATGGGTCTCGCGGGCTCGCCCGACAACCCGCGCCAGGCCGAGACCGGCGGCATCACGCTGATCGTCCTCGCACTGCTGCCGCTACTGGCCGCACGCGGCCTGCTGAAGCAGCGCCGCTGGAGCCGCGGGCCCGCGATCATCACGCAGATCATGGCGCTGCCGGTGGCCTGGCAGCTGCTCCAGGCCGACAGCGCGGCGATCCCGGCGGGGATCGTCCTCGCGATTGTGGCCGTCGCGTCGCTGGTTCTCCTGGTCAACCCCGCGACGACTGAGGCCCTCGGCATCCAGGGCCCCGGGAACGCCGCGGACCGGAAGTAGCCGCTACTCCTCCACCAGGAGCTTCTCCCGCAGCTGGGCCAGCGTGCGGGCGAGCAGGCGCGAGACGTGCATCTGCGAGATGCCGACCTCCTGTGCGATCTGCGACTGCGTCATGTTGCCGAAGAAGCGCAGGAGCAGGATGCGCTTCTCGCGCGGCGGCAAATCTTCCAGGAGTGGCTTGAGGGATTCGCGGTACTCGACGCCTTCCAGGGCCTCGTCCTCGGCGCCCAGGGTGTCGGCGACGGCCGGGGACTCGTCGTCCGTGTCGGGGACGTCCAGGGAGAGCGTGGAGTAGGCGTTGGCCGACTCCAGGCCCTCCAGGACCTCCTCTTCGGAGATGGCCAGTTTCTCGGCGAGCTCGTGCACCGTGGGGGAGCGGCCGTGCAGCTGGGACAGCTCCGCCGTGGCCGTCGTCAGCGACAGGCGCAGCTCCTGCAGGCGCCGCGGGACGCGGACCGCCCATCCCTTGTCGCGGAAGTGCCGCTTGATCTCACCCACGACCGTGGGGGTCGCGTACGTGGAGAACTCCACGCCGCGCTCCGGGTCGAAGCGGTCCACGGACTTGATCAGCCCGATCGTGGCGACCTGGGTGAGGTCGTCCAAAGGCTCGCCGCGGTTGCGGAAGCGGCGGGCCAGGTGCTCGACGAGCGGCAGGTGCATGCGGACCAGCTGGTTGCGCAGCTCCGCGTACTCCGGACTGCCGCTGTCCAGGCCGCGCAGCTCGATGAACATCGCGCGTGCGCCACTGCGGTCCTGGGGGTGGTGCCGGCTGTGCTCGTGCTCGCTCATGTTTCCCGCCCGTCGCCCGCCGCCCCGGCCGGAGAGCTGCCTCAGCTCGTCCTTGGCGGTCGGCTCTGCCTGCTCCGACACATCGGGCACCGTCAGCGGACCCGGCTGGCCCGGGTCCTCCGGGTGCGGTTTGGCCTGCTGCTCGGGAATCCCGGTGGCCATACGGCGCACCCCCTCCCTGCCGTCGGCGGGCAGACTCTGTGTGCCGCGCTCTTCGTCACGCACCGGCCCGTCCCCGTCCCTCACGCCGGCCCGGGTCCCGCGCCGCGCTTCTTGTAGAGGCTGATCGAGACGGTGTTGTCCTCGGCGACCGTGGAGTCCACCTGGCCCGCGAGGGCCGACAGCACAGTCCAGGCGAAGGTGTCCCGCTCCGGGGCCCGGCCGTCGGTCGTGGGCGCCGAGACCGTCACCTCCAGCGAGTCGTCGACGAGCCGGAAGACGCAGCTGAGCACCGAGCCCGGCACGGCCTGCTGGAGCAGGATCGCGCAGGCCTCGTCGACCGCGATACGGAGGTCCTCGATCTCGTCGAGAGTGAAGTCCAAACGCGCCGCGAGGCCGGCCGTGGCCGTCCGCAGCACCGACAGGTAGGCACCCGCGGCCGGAAGGCGGACCTCCACGAAGTCCTGATTCCCGGGCTCGCCTGCGATCTGGGACACCCTCACCTCCAAGGTGGTACAAGCATTTTCGGGGCTCCAGAACCGCCGTCCAGCGGCGGTCCGGACTGCGTCACACGGGTAACGCGCCACGTGGTTCTGCGGTGACGCTACCGCGCTCCCCAGCTCCGTGTCCCGGGGGCCCCGCCCCGTTGCTGTCACTCATAGTAAGCATATGAGTACGCACAGTGGCTAGGGGTCGGGCAGGCCCAATTGGAAAGTACGCGCGTCGGGTTGACGTACCCAGGCGTCAGACGATCGAACCGTCCACAAAGCACCAACGCCAGCTCTCGCCCGGCTCGAAGGTCCTCATCACTGCGTGTGAGGTCTCCTTGAAGTGCTCGGTCGCGTGCCGGAACGGCGAGGAGTCGCAGCAGCCCACATGGCCGCACTCCAGGCACAGCCGCAGCTGGACGGGGTGACTGCCGGCCGCCAGGCACTCGAGGCACGTTTCGCTGAGCGGGGCCACCTCGGGGTGCGGCAGCGCCGCGACGTGCGGGCACTCGTTCATGATTGCCAGGTTACGACGGGAACGCGGAAGGCGAAGGGCTCTGCCGATGGATGTACTGCCCCTGGTGGCACTGATCGCGGCGAGTGCCGTGGTGGCGGGGGCCGCGCGCAGGACCCCCGTACCGGCGCCGCTGCTCCTGGTCGGGGCGGGGCTCGTCGCCTCGTACGTGCCCGGGGTGCCGGACTACCACCTCGACCCGCACATCGTGCTGCCGCTGATCCTGCCGCCCCTGCTGCACACGGCGGCCCTGGAGAGCTCCTACCTGGACCTGCGCGCCAACCTCAGACCCGTCGCACTGCTCTCGGTCGGCTACGTCCTGTTCGCCACGCTCGCCGTCGGCTGGCTCGCGTACCTGCTGATCCCGGACCTGCCGCTGACCGCCGCGCTCGTGCTCGGCGCCGTGATCGCGCCCCCGGACGCGGTCGCGCGACCGCCATCGCGCGCAGGGTGGGACTGCCTCGCGGATCACCACGATCCTCCAGGGCGAGTCCCTGGTGAACGACGCGACGGCGATCACCGCCTACAAGGTGGCCCTCGCCGCGGCCGTCGGAGAGGGCGCCAGTTGGTCCGGCGGCATCGAGGAGTTCCTGGTGGCCGCGGTCGGCGGAGTCGGTGTCGGACTGCTCCTGACGGTCCCGATCCACTGGCTGCGCACCCACCTCAGGGAGGCGATGCTCCAGAACACCCTGTCGCTGCTCATCCCCTTCGTCGCGTACGCCGCCGCCGAGCAGGTGCACGCCTCCGGAGTGCTCGCCGTGGTCGTGGTCGCCTTGTACCTCGGGCACCGTTCCTGGCAGGTCGACTTCGAGACGCGGTT
Organism: Streptomyces huasconensis; assembly: GCA_004010275.1. Lineage (GTDB taxonomy): Bacteria > Actinomycetota > Actinomycetes > Streptomycetales > Streptomycetaceae > Streptomyces > Streptomyces huasconensis. The sequence goes on along the minus strand of RBWT01000099.1, from coordinate 22,010 downwards.
GCAGGAGGCCGCGGTGTGGAGAGTCGTCGCGTTCATCCTGGAGTCGGCGGTCTTCGCGCTCATCGGCCTCCAGCTGCCCATCGTGCTCAAGGGGCTCGGGGAGTACAGCGTCGGCCAGGCGGCCTGGTACGCGGCCGGGGTCTTCGTCTTCGTCGTCGTGGCGCGCTTCGTGTGGTCCTATCCGGCCACCTATCTGCCGCGCGCCCTGTCGGCGCGGATCAGGGAGCGCGAGGACGACATGGACTGGCGCAGGCCGCTGATCGTCAGCTGGGCCGGTATGCGGGGCGTGGTCTCGCTGGCCATCGCCTTCTCGATCCCGCTCGTCATGGAGAACGGGGAGCCGTTCCCCGGGCGCAACCTTGTCCTGTTTCTTACCTTCACCACCGTCATCGGCACGCTCGTCGTGCAGGGGCTCTCGCTGCCGTGGCTGATCCGCGTCCTGAAGCTCCCGGGCCGGGACGCGCAGGCGCAAACGCTCGCGGAGGCGCAGGCGCAGAACGCCGCCTCGCAGGCCGCGGAGGCCCGGGTGGAGGAACTCACGCGGGACGAGCGCAATTGCCTTCCACAGCCCCTCCAGGACCGTCTGCACACCGTTCTGGAGCGGCGCCGCAACTCCGTGTGGGAGCGGCTCGGTCAGCCCAACCCCGTGACGGGGGAGTCGGCGGACGACACCTACCGTCGCCTGGCGAGGGAGGCGATCGCCGCGGAGCGCGAGGTGTTCGTGAAGATGCGGGACGAGCGGCGCATCGACGACGAGATGATGCGGACGCTGCTGCGCAAGCTGGACCTGGAGGAGGCCGCCGCCTACCGGGAGGTCGAGGACTGAGCCGGTGCCTCGCGGGTCCCGGTGATCACCGCGGTGAGGAGCGTGCCGGGCCGGAAGGCGCCCTCTTCGGAGAGGACGGTCAGGGCGTAGAGGAGCTTGGCGACGTAGAGGTGCTCTACGGAGAGGCCCGTTTCCGGGCCGTGCCGGTGCTCGAAGTCCTCCGCGAAGGCGAGGAGTTCGGGGGGTGTGCGGGCGTATCCGCCGCAGTGGAAGCGCTCGTCCAGACGCCAGTTGGCGGTCGGCTCGCCGAACGTCTCTTGCTGCAGGGCCCTTATGTCGTCGCCCAGGAAGCCGCCTTTGAGGACCGGTATGCCGAGGGCCTGCCGGTCCGGGCCGAGGCCGGCGGCCAGGCCCGCGAGCGTGCCGCCGGTGCCGCAGGCCACGGCGGCCACATCGTGTGCTCGCGCAGCTCCTCGCCGAGGGCCGTGCAGCCCTGGACGGCGAGGGCGTTGCTGCCGCCCTCCGGGATCACGTACGCGTCCTCGGTGCCCGTCTCGCGCCGGATCGCGGCCAGCGTCTCCGGTTCCGCCTTCTCGCGGTACGTCGACCGGTCGACGAAGTGCAGGCGCATGCCGTCCGCCACGCACCGGGTCAGGGACGGGTTCAGGGGGCGCCCGGCGAGTTCGTCGCCGCGTACGACACCGACGGTGGCGAGGCCGAGGAGGCGGCCCGCGGCGGCGGTGGCGCGCAGGTGGTTGGAGTAGGCGCCGCCGAAGGTGAGCAGGGTTCCGTGGCCCGCGTCGGCCGCGGCGTGGAGGTTCAGGACGAGCTTGCGGTACTTGTTGCCCGGCAGGTCGGGGTGGATCAGGTCGTCCCGCTTGAGCAGCAGCCGCACGCCGTGACGGGTGAAACGGTCGTCGTTTATGCGCTGCAGCGGCGAAGGGAGCCGGGGGCTCAGACCGGTGGGCGGGGTGTGGTGCACCCCGCCATTGTCCCCCGGGGCACACTGCCCGGCAGGGGCCGGTTGGGAACGGGTAGCTTGAGGTGCTTTACGGGCTGCTTGGGGCGCCGTCCCTGTGGGGGTTACGGGGGGCGCCTGTGCGGGTTACTTGAGGCGCTCTTCGATGCGCGCGCGCATCTCGTCCATGGTGAAGCCACGCGGGTCGACCTTGCCCGGCTGCCACTCCAGGTGGCCGATCACCGAGCGCTCCGTCCAGCCGTGCACACGGCAGATCGCGGCCGAGACCCGCTCGATCGCGTCCAGCTGGGCGTCGGGCCACGGGTCCTCGCCGTCGCCGAGGTTCTCGCACTCGAAGCCGTAGAAGTGGCGGTTGCCGTCGGTGTTGGACTCGTTGTCCGGAGGCAGGCGCTTCTCGGCGATGACCGCGCGCAGCACTTCGTCGTCGCCCATGCCCGCGTGGTTGGCGCGGCCGTAGCCGACGAGGTGGACGCAGCCGTCCTTGGTGATCACGCCGTGGCAGAGCGGTCCGGGCAGCGAGGGGTGTCCGTCCCGGCAGATCTCGACCGTGCGCTCGCTGCCCGACGTCACGGTGTGGTGGATCATGACGCCGTGCACGGGGCCCCAGGGCCCCTTGTGGTTGCGGTTGTGGTGTTCCCAGTCGCCGACTTCGACGACGGTCACGCCCTCGTCTCGCAGTGCATCCAGGAAGCGTCCCGCGGACATGGGTGAGGCCATGACCGCCTCCTTTGCGGGGCGCGACGGCCGCCGGTCGCGGACCGCCTCGTACGCCCTGCTTGTACCGGAACTGCGGTGCCCGGACCAGCTGTTCGGAAGCGATCCGAGGCGTGTTCGGGCACCGTGCGAGCCGATCCGGTCAGTTGCCGTGCAAGAAGGCGTCGCCGTTCGTCGCGATGTGGGACTCCAGGGCCTGCAGCGCCTGCTGCGTGGCCTGCGGGGAGCCGGTGCCTCGGCGCTCGGCGTAATACGCGGCGCCGAGCTTCTTCAGGAGGGCGTCGCCCGCGCGCTTCTCCTGGACCTCGTCAAGCTTCTGCTTGCCCTGCGTGAGGCCCCGCTGCGCCTGCTCTTTGGCGCGATCCAGGAAGCCTGCCATTGCTGTCTCCTGCCGGTTGAAGCGAAGGGTGCGGGCTGTGTGATGCCCCGCGACGAGTGAACGGACGCCGGGATCTTGGAGTTCCCCGCCCTCCCGGATTGGGCCGAACGGGTGACGGCGCGCCTACTGCCCAGCCAGGACGTGATCCATTCCCGCTCTTTTGTGTAATGGCGTGGCCACGGTCCGTGCTGCCAGGCTGATCCGTGCAGATCACCGCTGGCAGCGGGTCACGCAGGTATTCGGGAGGGCACAGTCACATGTCGGTAGGCGAAGAGGTCCGCGAAGAGTCGCAGCAGCCGCAGCAGAGCCTCGGCACATCGGCCGCGCGGAATCTGGCCACCACCACCAAGACGGCACCGCAGATGCAGGAGATCAGCTCGCGCTGGCTGCTGCGGATGCTGCCCTGGGTGCAGGTGCAGGGCGGCACGTACCGCGTGAACCGCAGGTTGAGCTACTCGGTCGGCGACGGCCGGGTGACCTTTGTGAAGACGGGCGACCTCGTCGAGGTCATCCCGGCCGAGCTGCGCGAGCTGCCGGTGCTACGGGGCTTCGAGGACCAGGACGTGCTCACGAGGCTGGCGCGGCGCTGCCGGCAGCGGGAGTTCGCCGCGGGCGACATCCTGACCTCCTTCGGGAGCCCGGCGGACGAGGTGTTCCTGCTCGCGCACGGCCGCGTCGAGAAAATCGGCACGGGGCCGTACGGAGGAGACGCGGAGCTCGGCACTCTCGCCGACGGCGCGTACTTCGGCGAGCAGGCGCTCCTGGACTCGGAGGCGATCTGGGAGTTCACCGCGCGTGCCGCGACGGCGTGCACGGTGCTGACCCTGCCGAGGCAGGAGCTGGAAGAGGTCGCGGCACGCAGCGAATCACTGCGCGCCCACCTCCAGCGGCTGCGTTCCATCCCGGAACAGCGGACCAACAAGTACGGCGAGGCGGCCATCGACCTCTCCGCGGGACATGTCGGCGAGGCGGTGCTGCCGGGCACCTTCGTGGACTACGAATCGTCCCCCCGCGAGTACGAGTTGAGCGTCGCGCAGACCGTCCTGCGCATCCACACGCGCGTCGCCGACCTCTACAACCAGCCGATGAACCAGACCGAGCAGCAGCTGCGGCTCACCGTCGAGGCGCTCAAGGAGCGCCAGGAGCACGAACTCATCAACAACCGCGAGTTCGGCCTCCTGAACAACTGTGAGTACGACCAGCGGATTCAGCCGCACGACGGCGTGCCCGGTCCCGACGACATGGACGAACTGCTCAGCCGCAGGCGGGGATCGAAGCTCTTCCTCGCCCACCCGCGCGCGATCTCCGCGTTCGGCCGCGAACTGAACAAGCGCGGACTCGTCCCGGAGACGATCGACATGGGCGGGAACAGGATTCCGACCTGGCGCGGAGTGCCGATCTTCCCGTGCAACAAGATCCCGGTGACCGAGGCCCGCACGACCTCCATCATCTGCATGCGTACGGGCGAGGAGGAGCAGGGCGTCGTCGGCCTGCGGCAGAGCGGCATCCCGGACGAGATCGAGCCGAGCCTGTCCGTGCGGTTCATGGGCATCAGCGAGCAGGCGATCATCTCGTACCTGGTGTCGACGTACTACTCGGCCGCGGTGCTCGTGCCCGACGCGCTCGGTGTCCTGGAGAACGTCGAGATCGGCCGCTGGAAGTGAGCCCTGGACTGTGTCCGTGGACGCGGGGCAGCGGGCACCGCCGCCGTACGGGGCACCGCCTCCGTACGGGCCCCTACGTCGAGGGGCCGCCACTGTCCGCGGCCCTCCCGGGGTGAGCCCATGACCGAAACGACGACGGACATGCCGGACGCGACGGCGGGTGTGACGCCGGTCGGTGTCACGGGGGCGCCCGGCACGGGTGTGGTCGGCGAAGGGCTGCCGGTGCAGGGCCCCGGTGACGGGCACGAGGCCTCGGAGATCCTCGCCGCGGCACGGGTGTGCGTCGATCCCGAGCTGCACGAGGCGGTCGACTCGTTGCCCGGACACCTGCGCAGGGTCGCGCGATACCACTTCGGTTGGGAGCACGCCGACGGCACGCCGGCCGCGGGCAGCGCGGGCAAGGCCATCAGGCCGGCGCTCGTGCTCGCCGCGGTGCAAGCGCTCGGCGGGGAACCCGCCACGGCCGTGCGGGCCGCGACGGCCGTGGAGTTGATCCACAACTTCACGCTCCTGCACGACGACGTGATGGACCGCGATGCCACGCGCAGGCACCGGCCCACCGCCTGGAGCGTGTTCGGTGTGACCGACGCGATCCTCGTCGGTGACGCACTCCAGGCGTTGGCCCAGCGGCTGCTCGCCGAGGACCCCCACCCGGCGGCACCGGCGGCAGCGCCCGCCTCGCCCGCTGCGTCGTGGAGCTGTGTGCGGGGCAGCACGCGGACTGTGCCCTGGAGGGGCGCGGGCCCGACGAGGTCACGCTCGACGAGTGCTGGCCATGGCCGAGGCCAAGACCGGGGCGCTGCTGGGCTGTGCGTGCGCGCTCGGGGCGTTGTACGCGGGCGGGGGGCCCGAGGAGGTGGACGCGCTCGACGGGTTCGGCCGTGAGGCCGGGCTCGCGTTCCAGCTCATCGACGACGTCATCGGCATCTGGGGCGACCCCGGCCACACCGGGAAGCCTGCCGGTGCCGACCTCACGGCCCGCAAGAAGTCCCTGCCGGTGGTCGCCGCGCTCGCCTCGGGCACGCCGGCCGCGGCCGAACTGGCCGCGTTGTACGGCGGATCGCCCGGCAAGGGAGCGCCCGGCAAGGGATCGCCTGGCAAGGGAGAGACGGAGGGGCACGAGGAGGGAGACGGGGAGTTGGAGCGGTCGCCCGGGCGGTGGAGCGCGCGGGTGGGCGTGACTGGGCGCAGGCGCACGCGGCCGACCGGATGTCGAGGGCGGTGGGCCAGCTCGCCAGGGCGGTCCCTGACCCGGAGGCGGCGGGAGGGTTGCTGGCGCTGGCCGAGTTCGTGACGCGGCGTACGCAGTGAGGGGGGTGTACGGGGCGGCGTGCGTGGGGTGGGGCGTCCTGTCGGGGATTGCTGCGTGGCGTGGGACGTCCTGGGGAGGAGCGTCCGGGGGAGGGGCGCAATAGGGAGGGGCGTACTAGGGAGATGTACGCAGGCCGGAGTGCTTGCGGGAAGGGAGGTCGTATCGGGGCGGAGTGAGGTGAACTGAGGTGAGGTGAAGTGACGCGGGAGTGTCCCGAGACCGCCGGAATGAGGGTGGTCTCGGGGCCTTCCGTGGCGGGGGAGGCGATCGCCTAGGCTGCAATCAGGGGGCTGCGGCGCGGAGTTGGGTATGCGCGTGACGGGCCGCCATCAGTCGTGGGTGAGCGGTGAGGGGTGGACGGGCTGTGGGTGTGGCGATCCGTAGGGCCGGGGAGGAGGACCGGGCCGATGCGGTCCGGTTGCTCGACGAGGCGTTCATGTGGGACCCGGTGAGCGCGTGGGTCTTTCCCGCCGAGGAGCACCGCAGGCGCAGGCATGGCGCGCTGATGGACGCCTTCTTCGACCTGGCGCTCGGCGAGGGGTACGTCGACATCACCGAGGACGGCTCTGCCGTGGCGCTGTGGTGGTCGGTACCGGCGGCGGCGCCCGAGGCCGGCGGGGGGAGCGCGGGGAGTGCGAAGAGCGCAGGAAGCGGGGGCGGGGCGGAGGCCGACGGTCCCGCGCTGTTGCGCCAGGCTGTTGATCCGGATAACGAGCGGGTCGAGCTGATCGGTCGGCTCACCGAGGCGGCCCATCCGACCGACCGCGCGCACCAGTACCTGCACATGATCGCCGTACGGCCGACCGGCAGGGCGAAGGGCTCGGCACGGCCCTGATCGCCGCCGTACTCGAACGCTGCGACACGGAGGGCCTGCACGCCTACCTGGAGGCGAGCAGCGCGCGCAGCCGTGCGCTGTACGAACGGCTGGGTTTCGGCGTGACCGGGGCGCCGCTCGACCTGCCGGACGGCCCGCGGATGTGGCCGATGTGGCGTGAGCCGAGGGGGGATGCCTGAGGGGGCGGTGAGCCCTGGGCTTGAGCCAGGCCCGGCTGGTGCGGCCCGGGCTGCCGGGGCGGTTTCGGCAAGGCCCCGGGCCAGGGCGGAGCGCCGTGGGGCTGCCGAGTCAGGCCGAACAGGAATAAAATCGGCCCATGGGCAGCAAAGGGCACCGGCCCGGCCCCGGCCCGCAGGACGGGCCCGTGTGCAAGGCCTGTGGACAACCGGTCGGTACGGTCATCCGGCGGCGCAAGGTGCTCGGGGTGTTCGTCCCCGCGTGGGACCCCGGGCCATGTCGCAATGCGCGGTGCGAGGCCTGTGTAGCCGATGCCTCCTCCGCAGGCTCTCCCTCCTCAGCGGAGCGACCTGGCGGCAAGCGGTTCCGGTCGCGAGCGCGGTCGCGGCATGGCTGGAGGGCTACGGCGTTATCGGACTCCGAGGAGCTGACGTTGGACGGTTCGGAGGAGAAGCCGCATTAGGGTGCGGTCGGGCACCGCACGATCGCCTGTCCGGGCCGTCTGTGCTGCCTGTGCAGTCTGTGCAGTCTGTGCTGTTGGGGCGCCTCGTTGCCGGCCGTCCTCGTCGTCGGTTGGTGAGGGCTCGGCCAAGTGGGGTGCGAGGGCGCTCCGTTGTGCGTGGCGTGGCGGGGGTAAGGTCCCACGGGTCGGCGGGGGTACGGCCACCTGGGGGAGGGCGCCATGAAGGTGCGGGCGGGCGGATCGGCCCTGGCGGGGTTGGTGTTGGTGGCGTGCGGTGTCGTCGTCGCGGTGTTCTCGGACGACACCCTGCCCGGTTACGCGGGGGAGTCCGGTGTCCCGCGGGTGACGAGTGAGCGGGAGTTGCCTGAACTGCCGCTGGCGACCCAAGACTTGAGTGGACGTGACCACAAGCGCATGGCCCGGGCGCAGGCTCATTTCGTACAGCAGTGCATGCGTTCCTACGGTTTCGCCGACTTTCCGCTGCACCCCGGGCGGCCCGCCCCGATGAGCCAACAGGTGACCATGACGGTGGTATCGGTGTCCCCCTACGGGATCTTCGACCTCGGCCAGGCGCGCCGTTGGGGCTACGGCTTTGTTCCGCGCCGCACGGCGGAGTGGGACGCGGAGGCCGGGCCGAAGGGCAGGGTCCCCACGCAGCGGGAGGACGGGGTGTTGAACGGCTACGGCACGCCGGTCGGCGGTAAGGCGGGAGGGCGGGGCCGCGAGGTGCCCGAAGACGGCTGTGACGGGGAGGGGGCGCGGCGGTTGATGGAAGGCGTGGAGGACGAGGAGCGTTTGCTGGGGTACGTCTCCCGGCGCACTCAGGAGATCGACCGGGCCGTGGCCAAGGACGAGCGGGTGCGGCGGGCCTTCCGGGACTGGTCGCGCTGCGTCGAAGGCAAGGGCTTCAAGGAGTACGAGAATCCGGCGGCGGCTTTCCACGACAAGGCGTGGCGTGCGGGGCGCAAGGACGGCAATACGTGGCGCGGCGAGCGGGAGTTGGGCACGGCCGTCGCCGATGTCGAGTGCAAGAAGAAGCTGAACACCGTCGGGGTGTGGTGGGCCGTCAGCCACGAGAAACAGCGTGCCGAGATGCGTGACGACAAGGCCGGATATGCGGCCGTGCGGAAGGACCGGGACCGGGTGCGGGCCACCGTCCGTGAGGCGCTTGGCGAGGCGCCCGCCGAGAAATGAGGAGTGAGGTGGAGGCGGGGCGGGGTCGGCCGGGGAGGTGATGCGGGCCGTCGCATCGGCTCGCATCATGCCGCTGCGGGACTGCGGGACTGCGGGACTGCGGGACTGCGGGGCCGCGGAGCTGCGGGGCTGCCGCCCTGCTGCGGGAGCGAGGAGTCGACGGGCGGAAAGACCGCCGAGCTGACGCCGAGCCGCTCGCCGTCTGCGCGCCCGGCACGATGCTGGGGGCCGCCGCCTGCAAGGACTGGGCGACGCGCAGGCACTCGTCGCGCATGGCCTCGGCGGTGGGGAAGCGCTCGTTCGGGTTCTTCTTCAGCGCGCGGGCGACGATCGCGTCGACCGCCGGCGGCAGCGAACGGTTGATCGAGGACGGAGCGACCGGCTCCTCCTGGACGTGGGCGTACGCGATGGCCAGCGGCGAATCCGCTTCGAACGGCAGCCGCCCGGTGACCAGTTGGAAGAGCATGATGCCGACGGAGTAGAGGTCGGAGCGCGCGTCGACGCCGCGGCCGAGCGCCTGCTCCGGCGAGAGGTACTGCGGCGTGCCGACGACCATGCCGGTCTGCGTCATCGACGTGACGCCGGACTGCATGGCGCGGGCGATGCCGAAGTCCATGACCTTGACGACGTTGCGCCTGGTCATCATGACGTTGCCCGGCTTGATGTCGCGGTGGACCAGGCCCATCTCGTGGCTGATCTCCAGCGCCGCCAGCACATCGGCGGTGATCTTCAGCGCCTGGTCGGTCGGCATCGCGCCGAACTGCGTGACGGACGCGTCGAGCACCGAGCCGAGCGGCTTGCCCTCCACGTACTCCATGACGATGTACGGCATCGTCGTGCCGTCCAGCTCGTCCTCGCCGGTGTCGAAGACCGACACGATGTTCGTGTGCGTGAGCTTCGCCACCGACTGGGCCTCGCGGCGGAAGCGCTCGCGGAAGGACTGCTCGCGGCCCAGCTCGGTGTGGAGCGTCTTGATCGCGACTTGGCGATCGAGAACGGTGTCGTACGCGAGGTGGACCGAGGCCATGCCGCCTTCGCCGAGCAGATCGCGCAGTTGGTAGCGGCCACCGGCCAGCGAACGCCCCGCGTACCGCCCCTGTGCGCCGTCCTGGCTGCTCATCTCGTGCGTCCCCCATCGGCGCGGCAACCGGACGGCTCCGCGGCTGGTGATCGATTACCCGCTATTCCCGGCCAAGTCTGCCCCAGGACGATGACGCGTCAAGCTCGGTGCCCGTTCCGTGACCGTACGCGCAAGAAGCGTCTCGGAAGCGTTACAAGTTTGCGCGTGAGGACCCGGGAACGCTTTTATGTCCGGTCCACCTCGAACCGGCAGGTGGCGTGAAGGCTGTAGCGTGGCCCGTCGGAGTGCCCGTACAGCGGCGTACTCAGCACCAAGTACCACGACCAGAAACGACGGCGAGGACTGATGGCACAGACGCAGCGCGCTCAGGGCCCGTCCGACCCCGAGGCGTCTGGCGGCGGAATGTCTGACGCGCCCGAGTTGTGGGGCAACGGCGGGCTCGTCGGCGACGGCCGGTACCGGCTGACCCACAGACTCGGCCGGGGCGGCATGGCGGAGGTGTTCGCCGCCGAGGACGTACGTCTCGGCCGCACCGTCGCGGTCAAGCTGCTCCGCTCCGACCTCGCCGAGGACCCGGTCTCCAAGGCCCGCTTCACGCGCGAGGCGCAGTCGGTCGCGGGCCTCAACCACCATGCCGTGGTCGCGGTGTACGACTCCGGTGAAGACGTCGTCGGGCCGAGCGTCGTCCCGTACATCGTCATGGAGATCGTCGAGGGCCGCACGATCCGCGATCTGCTGCTCAACGCGGAGGCGCCGGGGCCCGAGCAGGCGCTCATCATCGTCTCCGGGGTGCTCGAAGCGCTCGCGTACTCGCACCAGCACGGCATCGTGCACCGCGACATCAAGCCCGCGAACGTGATCATCACCAACACCGGCGCGGTGAAGGTGATGGACTTCGGCATCGCGCGCGCCCTGCACGGCGCGCAGTCGACGATGACCCAGACCGGCATGGTCATGGGCACGCCGCAGTACCTCTCGCCCGAGCAGGCGCTCGGCAAGGCCGTCGACCACCGCTCCGACCTGTACGCGACCGGCTGTCTGCTGTACGAACTGCTGGCCCTGCGGCCGCCGTTCACCGGCGAGACGCCGCTCTCCGTGGTCTACCAGCACGTCCAGGACCAGGCGGTACCGCCCTCGCAGGTCTCGGACCAGGCGCCGCCGGAGCTGGACGGGCTCGTCATGCGCTCCCTGGCCAAGGACCCGGACGACCGGTTCCAGACCGCCGAGGAGATGCGCGGCCTCGTCCAGTACGGCCTCCAGATGCTGCACGAGCAGGGCAGCCACACGGGGACCTGGAACACCGGCCCCGTGGAGATGCACGAGGGCGGCGGCACCGCGGCGATGGGTGTCGCGGGGGCCGGCGCGATGGCGCACCCGGACTCCGGCACCGCGCAGATCCCGGGCCCGATGCTGCGTCCGCCGGGCGACGACGGCGGCTTCGAGGGCGGGCACCACGGCGGCAAGGGCGGCCGCGGCAAGATGTGGATCTTCGCCGTGCTCGCGGTCATCGCGATCGCGGTGGGCGTCGCCATCGCGCTGAACGCGAGCAGCGGCACCAAGGACAAGGACAAGACTCCGGTCACTCCTTCGACGAAGCAGTCGCAGGAGAAGAAGCCCAGCAAGAGCCCCGACAAGGAACCGACGGACGAGGAGACGGAGCCGGGCGGGGACACCGGGGGCCAGACCGGCTATCCCCCGCAGACGAACCGGCCGACCGGACCGACCCAGCCCACGGGGGGCCCGACGCAGCCGACGAGCGATCCGACGCAGCCGACGACGGACCCGACGGAGCCGACGAGCGACCCGACGCAGCCCACGACCGAGCCGCCGGAGCCGACGACCGCCCCGCCGGACCCGGACGAGGGCGGCGACCCGGAGGACCCCGCGGGCGGCAGCGTGTCCTGACCCCAGGGCCCGGCCGAGAGCCGAAAACCCGGAGCCCCCTGTCCCGCCACGGCGGACAGGGGCTCCGGGCGTTCCCGGTTCATCCGGGCGTTCCCGGCTCATCCGGGCGTTCCCGGCTCAGCGGACGCGGACCCGCTGAAGCCGCCGGTCATGGCCCGTGTGCAGCGTATGCACCGTGGTCACCTGCGGCTCTATCCGCAGGTACACCGGGTCGAAGAGTTCGCCGTCCGCGAAGTGCGGGGAGGGGCCGAACAGTTCGAGTTCGGCGTTGGTCGGTTCCACGGCCTCGCACAGGCCGACGCACTGCACGGTCCACTGGCCGTCCCGGGCCGATGCCCCGTCGAGGTTGTCCGCGCCGTACGCGACGACGCTCCCGACACAGGCCTGGTGGTAGCCGTAGCCCTTGTGCATGCGCAGCAGGATCTGCCCGCCGACGACGATGTGCCGGGCCACCGCGAGGAAGGGCAGCGCGCGCATGCTGGCCACCACGCGGCCGTAGTCGGCACGCCGCAGCAGTTCGAAGGCGAGCTGCTGGTCGGCGGAGCTGGTGGGGTCGTCGCTGGACATGCCCCCACCCTCAGGCACGGACGGGATGCCGGAAAAGAGGCCCCCGCCCTCATCAAACGGGACGTAAGTCCCTCATCGCCGGGCCCCCGGGCCGCCCGTCCCTACGGGTGCCCCGCCGCGCCCCGTCAGTGCTGCTTCTCCGCCTGCATGCGCGCCACATACGCGGCGGCCTGCGAGCGGCGCTCCATGCCCAGCTTGGAGAGCAGGCTGGAGACGTAGTTCTTGATCGTCTTCTCGGCGAGGTGCAGCCGCTCGCCGATCACGCGGTTGGTGAGGCCCTCGCCGATCAGGTCGAGGATCTTGCGCTCCTGCTCGGTGAGGTTGGCGAGGCGGTCGTCGCCCTTGGCGTTGTTGCCGTCGCGCAGCCGCTCCAGGACGCGGGCCGTGGCCACGGGGTCCAGCAGGGACCTGCCGGCCGCAACGTCGCGGACGGCGGTGAGCAGTTCATTGCCGCGGATCGCCTTGAGGACATAACCGGAGGCGCCGGCCATGATCGCGTCGAAGAGGGCCTCGTCATCGGCGAAGGAGGTGAGCATCAGGCATTTGATGTCCTCGTTCTGCGAACGGATCTCGCGGCACACCTCCACTCCGCTGCCGTCGGGCAGACGCACGTCGAGCACGGCCACGTCAGGTCGCGTCGCGGGGATTCTGACCAGGGCATCCGCCGCCGTTCCGGCCTCGCCGACCACCTCGATGTCGGACTCCACGGAGAGCAGCTCATGGACTCCACGCCGGACCACTTCGTGGTCGTCGAGCAGAAATACCGTAATTTTTCCGTCTTCGCGCACGGAGCCAGTCTCACACACGATCTCTTTCGGCGCCCGAGCGGAACCCTTCCCGAGTCCGGGGTGGCCGGGATAACGTGCCGGTGTTCCGGCCCCCTGCCAGGCTGTGATCAGTGCTGTGACCAGGAAGTGTTCCTCCATTTCTCGGTTTACTCGGAAATCCGAGCAGTCGGCGAAGTCGCCGTTTACTTGGAAATCCAAGCAAATTCGCAGGTCAGATGGGGTTTCACAGAATTGCTGAGCACTGGGTAACGTGCATTGTGCAGGGCGTTCGCCGGGACACCTGTCACGCCTGTTCCCGGCCGAGCCGCACCCACCCCGTGCGCGGGCACGGACCAGGCGAGCCGCTCCCCCGAGCTCTTAAAGAGCAGGGGGGACCCCCAGCTTTCCCGGTAACCCCGGGAGCCGGACCGACGGAGGAGCACACGTGACCGTGGAGAGCACCGCCGCGCGCAAACCGCGCCGCAGCAGCACAGGCGGCGCCAAGCGCGCCGGCGCGAAGAAGGCCGCGCCGCAGAAGAGCACGGAGCCCGAGCTGGTACAGCTGCTGACCCCGGAGGGCAAGCGCGTCGAGAACGCGCAGTACGAGTCGTACGTCGCCGACATCACCCCGCAGGAGCTGCGGGGCCTGTACCGCGACATGGTCCTCACCCGTCGCTTCGACGCCGAGGCCACCTCTCTCCAGCGCCAGGGCGAGCTGGGCCTGTGGGCCTCGCTGCTCGGCCAGGAGGCCGCCCAGATCGGCTCCGGCCGGGCCACCCGCGACGACGACTACGTGTTCCCCACGTACCGCGAACACGGCGTCGCCTGGTGCCGCGGGGTCGACCCGACCAACCTGCTCGGCATGTTCCGCGGCGTGAACAACGGCGGCTGGGACCCGAACAGCAACAACTTCCACCTGTACACGATCGTCATCGGCGCGCAGACCCTGCACGCCGCCGGCTACGCCATGGGCGTGGCCAAGGACGGCGCCGACTCCGCCGTGATCGCGTACTTCGGTGACGGCGCCTCCAGCCAGGGCGACGTGGCCGAATCGTTCACCTTCTCCGCGGTCTACAACGCCCCCGTCGTGTTCTTCTGCCAGAACAACCAGTGGGCGATCTCCGAGCCGACCGAGCGCCAGACCCGGGTGCCGCTCTACCAGCGCGCGCAGGGCTACGGCTTCCCCGGTGTGCGGGTCGACGGCAACGACGTGCTGGCCGTGCTCGCCGTCACCAAGTGGGCCCTGGAGCGGGCCCGCGCGGGCGAGGGCCCGGCGCTGATCGAGGCGTTCACGTACCGCATGGGCGCGCACACCACGTCCGACGACCCGAGCAAGTACCGCAACGACGACGAGCGGGTCGCCTGGGAGGCCAAGGACCCGATCCTGCGCCTGCGGGCCTACCTGGAGTCCGAAGGTCACGCGGATGAGGGATTCTTCGCGGAACTCGACGAGGAGAGCGAAGCGTTGGGCAAGCGAGTGCGAGAGGTGGTGCGGGCGATGCCGGACCCGGATCTGATGGCGATCTTCGAGCATGCCTACGCGGACGGACACGCGCTCGTGGACGAGGAGCGCGCCCAGTTCGCCGCGTACCAGGCGTCGTTCGCGGACGCCCCCGAGGGCGGGGAGGGCAAGTGACCATGGCCGTCCAGAAACTGCCCATCGCCAAGGCGATCAACGAATCGCTGCGCACGGCGCTGGAGAACGACCCCAAGGTCCTCGTCATGGGCGAGGACGTCGGCAAGCTCGGCGGCGTCTTCCGCGTCACGGACGGGCTGCAGAAGGATTTCGGCGAGGAGCGGGTCATCGACACCCCGCTCGCCGAGTCCGGCATCGTCGGCACCGCCATCGGCCTCGCCCTGCGGGGCTACCGCCCGGTGGTGGAGATCCAGTTCGACGGCTTCGTCTTCCCCGCGTACGACCAGATCGTCACGCAGCTCGCGAAGATGCACGCCCGCGCGCTCGGCAAGATCAAGATGCCGGTCGTCATCCGCATTCCGTACGGCGGCGGCATCGGCGCCGTCGAGCACCACAGCGAGTCGCCCGAGGCGCTCTTCGCGCACGTGGCGGGCCTGAAGGTGGTCTCCCCGTCCAACGCGGGGGACGCCTACTGGATGATGCAGCAGGCCATCCAGAGCGACGACCCGGTCATCTTCTTCGAGCCCAAGCGGCGGTACTGGGACAAGGGCGAGGTCGACAAGGAGGCCATCCCCGGCCCCCTGCACAAGGCCGTCGTCGCCCGCGAGGGCAGCGACCTCACCCTCGCCGCGTACGGCCCGATGGTGAAGGTCTGCCTGGAGGCCGCCGCGGCCGCCGAGGAGGAGGGCAAGTCCCTGGAGGTCCTGGACCTGCGTTCCATGTCGCCGATCGACTTCGACGCCGTGCAGGCCTCGGTCGAGAGGACGCGGCGGCTCGTCGTCGTCCACGAGGCCCCGGTCTTCCTCGGCACGGGCGCGGAGATCGCCGCCCGGATCACCGAGCGGTGCTTCTACCACCTGGAGGCCCCCGTGCTGCGGGTCGGCGGCTATCACGCCCCCTACCCGCCGGCGCGCCTCGAAGAGGAGTACCTGCCGGGTCTCGACCGGGTGCTCGACGCCGTCGACCGCTCGCTGGCGTACTGAGGGAGAGGGTCGTGACGACGATGACAGACGCTGCTCTGAGCGAGTTCAGGATGCCGGACGTGGGCGAGGGGCTCACCGAGGCGGAGATCCTCAAGTGGTACGTGGCGCCCGGTGACACCGTCACCGACGGCCAGGTCGTGTGCGAGGTCGAGACGGCCAAGGCCGCGGTCGAACTCCCCATTCCGTTCAACGGTGTCGTACGGGAGCTGCGCTTCCCCGAGGGCACCACGGTCGACGTCGGCCAGGTGATCATCTCGGTGGACGTCTCGGGCGGCGCGCCCCGGCCGCCCCTGCCGAGGAGGCCACCGCCCCCGTGGCGCAGGCCGCCGTGCCCGCCCCCGCCAAGGAGGCTCCCGCCGAGGAGGCCGCCCCGGCGGGACGCCAGCCCGTCCTCGTGGGGTACGGGGTCGCGAAGTCCTCGACGAAGCGGCCGCGCGCGCAAGGCCGGCGTCCAGGACGCGCGGGACGTGCCCGTGGCGGCACCGGACCCGCAGCCCGCGCCGCCGCCGCGCGAGGTGAACGGCCACGGCACCCGGCCGCTGGCCAAGCCCCCGGGTGCGCAAGCTCGCCAAGGATCGGCGTGGACCTCGCGACGGTCACGCCGTCCGGGCCCGACGGGATCATCACGCGCGAGGACGTGCACGCCGCGGCCGCCCCGGCCCCGCAGCCGCAGGACCGTCCGCAGGCGCAGGACCGCCCGGAGCCGGCCGAGGCCCCCGCGGCCCAGGCCGTCCCCGTGTCCGCCCCCGCGGCCGGTGCGGGCGCCCGTGAGACCCGTATCCCCGTCAAGGGCGTCCGCAAGGCCACCGCGCAGGCGATGGTCGGCTCGGCGTTCACCGCGCCGCACGTCACGGAGTTCGTGACCGTCGACGTGACGCGGACGATGAAGCTGGTCGAGGAGTTGAAGCAGGACAAGGCGTTCGAGGGGCTGCGGGTCAACCCGCTGCTGCTCATCGCCAAGGCCCTGCTGGTGGCGATCAGGCGCAACCCCGACGTCAACGCCGCCTGGGACGAGGCCAACCAGGAGATCGTCCAGAAGCACTACGTGAACCTCGGCATCGCCGCGGCCACCCCGCGCGGCCTGATCGTGCCGAACATCAAGGACGCGCACGCCAAGACCCTGCCCGAACTGGCCGAGGCCCTCGGCGAGTTGGTCTCCACGGCCCGGGCGGGCAAGACGTCGCCCGCCGCCATGCAGGGCGGCACGGTCACGATCACCAACGTCGGCGTCTTCGGCGTCGACACGGGCACGCCGATCCTCAACCCCGGCGAGTCCGCGATCCTCGCGGTCGGTGCGATCAAGCTCCAGCCGTGGGTCCACAAGGGCAAGGTCAAGCCGCGCCAGGTGACCACGCTCGCGCTCTCCTTCGACCACCGCCTGGTCGACGGCGAGCTGGGCTCCAAGGTGCTCGCCGACGTGGCGGCGGTCCTGGAGCGGCCGAAGCGGCTGCTGACCTGGACGTAGCACCGTCCGGGCAGGGCGACACGGGAAAAGAGGAAGGGGGCCCGCCGCGGATGTCGCGGCGGGCCCCCTTCCTCTCGCGCTGTGCGCCGGGCGTCAGGCGACCTTGAAGCCGTAGTCCAGCAGCTTCTTGGCGTCCGCGGTGCGGTTGGCCACCGAGGAGGAGGTCAGGACCGTGCCGACGACCGTCTTGCCGTTGCGGGTCGCGGCGAAGACGAGGCAGTACTTCGCCTCCGGGCCGGAGCCCGTCTTCACGCCGATGGTGCCGCTGTAGGAGCCGAGGAGGTTGTTGGTGTTCTCCCACGGCATGTAGCGGTAGCCACCGGACTTGGTGGTGACCTTCTGCTTCGTCGCCTTCGTCTTCACGACCGTGCGGAACGTGGAGTACTTCATGGCGTTGCTCGCGAGCTTCGTCAGGTCGCGCGGCGTCGAGTAGTTCTGGCCGTGCCCGATGCCGTCGAACGAGTCGAAGTGGGTGTTGGTCAGGCCGAGGGTCTTCGCCGTGGAGTTCATCTGGCCGATGAAGTTCTGCACGCGGGCCTTGCGGGTCGAACCCTTGCCGAACTTGTCCGCGAGCGCGTAGGCGGCGTCGCAGCCCGAGGGCAGCATCAGGCCGTACAGCAGCTGGCGGACGGTGACCTTGTCGCCGACGATCAGACGGGCCGAGGAGGCGTAGTTGTTGGCGACGATGTAGTCGCTGTACGCCTTCTGGACCGTGACCTTGGAATCGAGGTTCAGATTCGGCTGGCCGAGCACGACACGCGCCGTCATGATCTTCGTCGTGGAGCCGGTGGACCGGCGGGTGTCGGCGGACTTGGTGAAGAGGGTCTTGCCCGTGCCGTTGTTCATCACATAGCCGCCCTTGGCGACGATGGACGGCTTCGGCGGTGCGGCCGCGTGGGCCGGGGTGGTGAGGGCGCCGGCGGCCAGTATCGAGCTCGCGGTGATGGTAACGGCCGATACGCGACGTACGCCCTTGATGCCGGTTTTCAAGATCTCTGCTCCAAATGCCCCTGGACTGCGGCCACATGAGGGGGCCGCTCTCCCGTTAGACGCACGAGAGGGGACGATGGATGTACGCGACGGCTAAGAAAGATGCCCGGAGTCCGCGAGGTTCCGCCATGCGGACCGGGATTCCCGCGTATACGTGTTGTATCTATGCTGTGCGCATGCCAGCCGCCGCCGTCACCGCCACTCCCGCTACTCGCCCCGCCACCACCCTGAAGCGGCCGCCCGCCGCCGAGCGCGTCTACGCGCACGTCAAGCAGGCCGTCCTGGAGCGCCGCTACGAGGGCGGCACGCTCCTCACCGAGGGCGAGCTCGCCGAGGCCGTGGGCGTCTCGCGGACGCCGGTGCGCGAGGCGCTGCTGAAGCTGGAGGTGGAGGGCCTGCTGCGGCTCTACCCGAAGAAGGGGGCGCTCGTGCTGCCCGTCTCCGCGCAGGAGATCGCGGACGTCGTCGAGACCCGGCTCCTGGTCGAGACCCACGCGGTGCGCAAGGCGGTGCCGGCGCCCGCGAGCCTGCTCACCCGGCTCGGCGAACTCCTGGACCAGCAGCGCGTGCAGGCCGCCGCCGGGGACTTCGCGGCCGCGGCCGTCACCGACCGGTGCTTCCACGCGGAGATCGTGCGCAGCGGCGGCAACGAGATCCTCTCCCGCCTCTACGACCAGCTGCGCGACCGGCAGCTGCGGATGGGCGTCGCCGTGATGCACTCGCACCCGGACCGGATCGCCAAGACGCTCGCGGAGCACGAGGAGATCCTCGCCGCGCTGGTCGCCGGTGACGCCGAGGCGGCGGTGGCCGTCGTCACGCGCCACGTCGGGTGGTTCCAGAACCTGGCGCGGGGTGAGGTGCGGTGAGTTCCGCCTCCGCTCCCGTCCGGCTGCCCGGAGACCCGCCCGGCGGCAGGAAGGCCGTGCTGGTCTGGTCGATCGGCGTCGCCGTCTACTTCGTCGCCGTCATCTTCCGGACCTCGCTCGGCGTCGCGGGGCTCGACGCCGCCGACCGGTTCCACGTCAACGCGTCCGCCCTCTCCACCTTCTCCATACTCCAGCTGCTCGTCTACGCGGGCATGCAGATACCCGTCGGCCTGATGGTCGACCGGCTCGGCACCAAGAAGGTGCTGACCATCGGGGTCGTGCTGTTCACGGTCGGGCAGCTCGGCTTCGCGTTCTCCCCCTCGTACGCGATGGCGCTCGCGTCCCGCGCCCTGCTGGGCTGCGGTGACGCGCTGACCTTCATCAGCGTCCTGCGGCTCGGCACCCGCTGGTTCCCCGCCCGGCGCGGCCCGCTCGTCGCCCAGCTGGCGGGCCTCGTCGGCATGGCGGGCAATCTCGTCTCCACCCTCGTCCTGGCCCGGCTGCTGCACTCCGTCGGCTGGACGGCGGCGTTCGCGGGCAGCGCGCTCTGCGGTGTCGTCGTCCTCGTCCTGCTGACGCTCTTCCTGAGGGATCACCCCGAGGGGCACGAGCCGGAGCCGGCCGGACACACCGGGGCGGCCTTCGTGCGCGAGCAGATCGCCCTGTCCTGGCGCGAGCCCGGCACCCGGCTCGGGATGTGGGTGCACTTCACCACGCAGTTCCCCGCGATGGTGTTCCTGCTGCTGTGGGGCCTGCCGTTCCTCGTCGAGGCGCAGGGCCTGTCCCGGGCGGCCGCGGGCGAGCTGCTGACGCTCGTGGTGCTGTTCAACATGGTCATCGGCCTCGTCTACGGCCAGATCGTCGCCCGGCACCACGCGGCGCGCCTCCCGCTGGCGCTCGGCACCATCGGGGCGACGGCCGCGGTCTGGGCGGCCACGCTGGCCTGCCCCGGGGACCACGCCCCGCTGTGGCTGCTGATCGTGCTGTGCGCGGTGCTCGGCGCCTGCGGGCCCGCCTCCATGATCGGCTTCGACTTCGCGCGGCCCGCGAACCCGCCCGAGCGGCAGGGCACGGCGTCGGGCATCACGAACATGGGCGGCTTCGTCGCCTCCATGACGACGCTGCTCGCGATCGGCCTGCTGCTCGACGCGACCGGGGACGACTACCGCGTCGCCTTCTCCGCGGTCTTCGTCCTGGAGGCGGTGGGGCTCAGCCAGATCCTGCGGCTGCGCGGCCGTGCGGTACGGCGGGAGCGGGAGCAGCTCGTCGCCTCCCGGGTGGAGGCGGTGCACGTCCCCGCGTGACGCTACGGCGTCACCGCGAAGTTGCGCAGGATCGCCTCGGACAGGTCGTGGTCGCCCTCGTACTTGATCCGGTCGGCGACGGCGGCGTACGACACGCGGCCGCAGGCGAGCCGGAAGTACGTGTCCCAGTCCGTCGCGATGGTGGCGAGCGGGCCGAGCGAGGGGGCGTTGTCCACCGTGCCGTTGCCCTCGGCGTCCACGCGGACCGTGCGCAGGAACTCCACGGGGCCGCTCACGTCGAAGACGACCGCGCTGTTCGCGGGCGCGCCGGCCTTCTTGGCGACGACCTTCGGCAGCCCTTGCAGGAGGAGGTCGCGGGCGACATACGCGCCGGGGGAGTCGAGGTTGCCCGGCTTCCGCAGCGCCGTGCGGAGGTCCTGCTCGTGCACCCATACGTCGAACGCCCTCAGGCGCATGGACAGTTCGAGGGTCTGCTCGGAGCCGAGGGGGCCGCGGATCTTGGTGCTCGGGTCACGCGACTCGTTCCGCAGCTGCCGGGTGCGGCGGATGATCGTGTACTCCAGCTCGGAGGTCATCTCCGGCGCGGTGTGGTGGCGGCGCACGTCGACCTGCATCTCCATGTACCGCTGGCCGTCGGTCTTCACGTGGTACAGGTCGCGGGGCAGGCTGTGGATGGGCCGCGGGTCGCCCAGCATCTCGCAGTCCAGGCCGATGACATGGGAGACGATGTCGCGCACGGACCAGCCGGGGCAGGGAGTGGCCCAGTTCCACTCTCCCTCGGCGAGCGGGGTGACCAACTCGGATATCGCTTCCACTGAGTGGGTCCAGGCGTCGGCGTAGGTTTGCAGGCTGGGATGGAGACTCACGGGACCCCTCGGCGGTCGTACGCGGGCGGTGGGTGACTGGGCGGCGGCGTGGGGGCTCGGGGAGGTCCCCCGCCCCGGAAAATCACAGTACGCTGCCCGCAGTCACCCCGGCAGTGGTTTCGTGTGACGATCGTAGGCTGTGTTTGACGGTGATGACGGATCGAATGCCAGGACGGTGGTAGTGTGCGCGCCTCTCTCATCCAGCTCGCCGTGGACGACGGTGAATCCGTCAAGTCCCGCAGGGAGCGCGTGGCTTCGCTGGTGCGGGAGGTGGCGGCGCGGGAGCGGTCCGGTCTCGTGGTGCTGCCGGAGCTGTGGACGACCGGGGCCTTCGCGTACGAGTCCTTCGCGAGCGAGGCGGAGCCGCTGGAAGGGCCCACGTACGAGGCCATGGCCAAGGCGGCGCGGGACGCGGGCGTCTGGCTGCACGCCGGGTCCATCCCCGAGCGTGACCCGGAGGGCCCCCTCTACAACACCTCCCTCGTCTTCTCCCCGGACGGTGAACTCGCCGCCGCCTACCGGAAGATCCACCGCTTCGGCTTCGACAAGGGCGAGGCGGTGCTGATGGGCGCGGGTTCACAGCTCGTGACGGTACGGACGCCGGCCATCACGCTGGGCCTTGCCACCTGTTACGACCTGCGCTTCCCGGAGCTGTTCCGGGGGCTGGTGGACGCGGGGGCGGAGATGTTCGTGGTGCCGGCGGGGTGGCCGGAGCGGCGGCGCGAGCACTGGTTGTTGTTGGCTCGGGCGCGGGCCGTCGAGGATCAGGTGTACGTCCTGGCGTGCGGGACGGGGGGGACGCATGCGGGGGTGCCGCAGGCGGGGCACAGTGTGGTCGTCGATCCGTGGGGTGAGGTGTTGGCCGAGGCGGGGGGCGGTGAGGAGGTCCTCACCGTGGAGGTGGACCCGGCGAGGGTTTTGGCCACGCGGGAGCAGTTTCCGGCGTTGAAGGATCGGCTTCTGGGGATGGGTGTGCCTCGGAAGTGAGGTGACGGGGGGTGGCTGTCCGTCCGGTGTGTGGGTGCGGGTGTGTGGGGGGTGCTCGCGCAGTTCCCCGCGCTAACGGGGCACGTTTCCCCGGCCTGTATGTGCGGGTGTGTGGGGGCTTGGCGCGCAGTTCCCCCGCGTCTGCGGCG
>RBWT01000098.1 GCA_004010275.1 Streptomyces huasconensis | reverse complement strand
TTCAGCCGCTGCACCCGGCATGACCGGTGACCTGTACGTCGCCGGCCGCGGCGCGCCCTGGGCTACCTGGGCCGGCCGGCCTGACCGCGCAGCGCTTCGTCCCCGATCCCTACGGCCCGCCCGGGGAGCGGATGTACCGCACCGGGGACCGGGCCCGGTGGACCGAGGACGGAGTGCTGGCCTACGAAGGCCGTGACGACGACCAGGTCAAGGTCCGCGGGTTCAGGATCGAACCCGGCGAGGTGGAGGCCGCGCTGGGCGGTCACCCGCCGTCGCGCACGCCGCGGTCGCCGCGTGCCCGGAGCCCTCCGGGGACCGGACCCTGACCGCCCATCTGGCTGCCGGCCGGGGGCGCCCGGCCTGGACGCCAAAGCGTTGCGGCAGTACCTGGTCACGCTGCTGCCCGGCCATCTCGTGCCCGCGGAGTTCCACTTCTGGGACGCGCTGCCACGCACCGCGAACGGCAAGCTCGTCCGCGCGGCGCTGCTGGCCCGCCGTCACCGCGGCGCGCAGGGCGGCGGATTGGGCACGGCCGCGGACACCGGGCACACCGTACTCAGCTCGCTCTTCGACGATGTGCTGGGGATCTCGGGCACCGGCCCCGACGACGACTTCTTCGACATGGGCGGGAACAGCATCCGCCTCGTCCGACTGATCACACTGGCCCGCCGGGCCGGCTTCGGCATCGGCCCTGCTCGACGCGCTCGGCGGCTGTACGCCGCGAAGCCTGGCCCGCGCGGCGCGCAAGGAAAGGAGCACCGCCTCGTGAAGAGCGCCTTCGACAGGGAGGACGACCTGTTCCTCGTACTCTGTGGCCCGTCCGGCCGTCAAGCGCTGGGGCCCTCCCTCGTGCCCGTGCCGCAGGGCTGGCAGGTGGTCCACGGGCCCGCTGGACAAGCCGGCTGCCTGGACCACATCACCCGTGGCATCACCGCCGCCGCTCCCGGCGAGGTCCTGCGATGAGCGCTCTCCAGCCGAGCCCGGCGGACGCGCCGCCGCAGCTGTCGGCCGGACTCGACCTGAGCGATCCGGCCCTGCACGCCGAACACGACCTCACCGAGGTCTGGCGCACCCTGCGCGCCGAACGTCCCGTGCACTGGCAACCCGCCCGGCACGGCAGACCGGGTTTCTGGGTGGTGACCCGGCACGACGACGTGTCCGCCGTGTACCGGGACGCACGGGCCTTCCGCTCCGACCGGGGCAACGTGCTCGACACGCTGCTGGCGGGCGGCGACTCGGCCGGCGGCAGCATGCTGGCCGTGACCGACGGTGCCCGCCACGCGAGGCTGCGCGCAGCCTTGATGAAGTCGTTTTCCCCCCGGGCACTGGACGGTGTCGTACGCAGCGTGCGCACCGCCACCCGCGGCCTGTTGGAGGACACCCTCGAACGCGGTATCTGTGATTTCGCCCAGGACGTGGCGGCGCACATCCCGCTGCGCGCCATCTGCGATCTGCTCGATGTGCCCGAAGCGGACCGCGGCGAAATCCTCGCGCTCACCTCGGCCGCGCTCGGTTCCGAGCACGCGGACGCCGGCCCGGACGAGGCATGGCTGGCGCGCAACGACATCCTGCTGTACTTCGCCGATCTGGCGGCACGACGCCGCGCCGAGCCGGGCGACGACGTGATCAGCGTGCTGGCCGCCTGCCGGCCGGGCGGCCTGCCACTGACCGACGAGGAGATCGTCCTCAACTGCTACAGCCTGATCCTCGGAGGTGACGAAACGACCAGGCTGTCGATGATCGGTGGGGTCGAGGCCCTCCTCGCGCACCCCGAGCAGTGGCGTCGGCTGCGGAGCGGGGAGGTGACCACGCGGTCGGCGGTGGAGGAGGTGCTGCGCTGGACGACACCGGCGCTCCACGCCGGCCGGACCGCCGCCGTGGATGTGACCTTGCGGGGCCGGTCCATCGCGGCCGGGGACATCGTCACCGTGTGGAACGCCTCCGCCAACTTCGACGAGCGGGTCTTCGACCGGCCCGGCCGCTTCGACCTGTCCAGGACACCGAACAAGCACATGTCCTTCGCCTACGGCTCCCACTTCTGCCTCGGCGCGTATCTGGCGCGGGTCGAGATCGAGACCCTGCTCGACGGCCTGCGCACACTGGTCGCGGAGATGGAGGCGACCGGGCCGAGCAGCCCGGTCTACTCGAACTTCCTGAGCGGCTCGGCGCGGCTGCGCTCAGCTGGTCCAGGGTGTGAGCGCCGGGTGAGGGGCAGCGGACGCCGCCCCTCGCCCGGCGGTCACAGCCCGCCCTGCTCGGCGGCGATGCGGGTGGCGTCGTACCGGTTGCGCGCCCCCAGCTTCTTGATGGCGCTGGAGGCTACGTTGCGCACCGTCCCCTGGGCCAGGTTCAGTTCGGCCGCGATCTCACCGATGGACGCGCCGGTGGCCACGACCCGCAGGACATCGCGCTCACGCTCACTGAGCAAGCAGTCGCTGCCCTGGGTGACCCAGGGCAACACCTCCTCGTCGAGGGTCAGCTGCCCGGCCGCACCCCGCGCAGGGTGGTGATCAGCTGGGAGAGCGGGGCGCTCTTGGACATGACGGCCAGGGCCCCGCGGGCGATGGCGTCGCGTACCACGGACCGCTGGCGCATGGCCGTCATCATGGCGACGCGACAGGCGGGGTGGGCCGTACGGATGTCACCGAGCAGCGCCAGGCCGTCGCGTCCGGGCAGTCCGTAGTCCAGCAGGACGACCGTGGGGCGGTGCCTGACCACGGCGGGCACGACGTCCTCGCTGCGGCTGACGGCGGCGACGACTTCGAAGCCCTCGGTGGCATGCAGTGCCGCCGCGAGGCTGCCGAGGACCATGCGGTGGTCGTCCACGACAACGATGCGCGTGGCCGACGTGGTTCCGGCGCCCTGCGGGTTCACAGGGCCTCCTTCTGCGAAGCGGGGCCGGGCCGGACGGCCAGGGGGACGTGCCCGGTGAGGGCGAAGTGGCCGGCGGGCGTGATCTCCACGCTGAGTTCGCCGCCCGCCTCCGCCAGCCGGTCGCGGAGCCCGGTCAGGCCCATGCCGGGCCGTGGCGGGAGAACGGACCCTCCATCGTCGACGGCGGTGAACCCGACGCCGCGCGGGTGCTCGGCGACCGAGAAGCGGAAGGTCCGGGCGGCCGGGGCGTGCCGGAGCACGTTCGTCATCGCCTCCCTCAGCACACAGCCGAGGACTTGGTCGGCCTGGGGCGCGAGCTTCTCCGCAGGGACGTCGCACTGCACGGTGATGGCGAGGCCTGCTGCCGTGCAGGCCTCCTCCGCGCGGCGGCGCTCCTCCGCGAGTGATGTGCCGCGCAGGGTCAACAGCTCGGACTCCATGCGGGAGAGCAGTGTGCGGGCCCGTACGCTCACCGACTGGATCGCGGTACTCCCGTCCGCGGGCGCCGGCCCGCTGCCCGCGACTGCGGGCTGTGCGAGGGCCCGTTCGGCCTCCATGGCGATGAGCGTGAGTTCCTGCCCGACGATGTCGTGCACCTCGCGCAGCAGCCGGTGGCGTTCCATGCCGCGGGAGGCCGACGCCAAGTCCCGCTGGGCGGCTCGGGCTTCTCCTGCCCGGACCGCGGCCGCCCGCAGGATGTGGTTCATGGTGACGGCCACCGCCGTCCCGAGCAGGGCTACGGCGGTTCCCGGATCGGCTCCCTCCACGTACCAGAGCGCCATCCCGAGGAGGGCGAGCAGGACGGACCAGGCGCCGGCCCGGGCCGGTCGGCAGATCCAGACCGAGACGATGGCGGGGTAGGACAGCATGACCGTCGCGTTCTCGCCGTCGGTGAGAACCAGTCCGATCGCGATGGCGGCCACCACGGCCACCCAGAGGTTCGCCTGCCGGGGCGTGGTGCCCTGGTCCTCGCTCAAGTCCGACACCCACGGCACGGCGAGGAAGGCCAGTGCGAGGGCGGCTCCGCACACCCAGGCGGCGGGCCCGGCGTCGGTGCCGGTGAGAAGGAGGACGAGCCACAGGAGGTTGAGCAGGATCAGCACGGTGACGGCCGGGCGCGGCAGGGTCCGGCGTGCCCGGACGGCGTTCAGAAGCGTTTTCCACATGGCGTCAGCGTCGTGCCGTACCTCGCCCGGTCTGCCCGCGGATCTGCCCCCTCCACCGCCGTCGGCGATGCGACAACTCTCCGATGTCCAGCTCATGGCCGTACCCCCAATTCCCCGTGGGACTGCGGCGCCGCTCAGGAGGCCGTGCGATCCGGTCTGTCCTGGAGCGACGCGTCAAACGTTCACCCAACTCGGTGCACATTACATGGTCATATCGGGTCGTCAACGTGGAGAAGTCGTGCCCATGGTCCATGGCCGGCGCATCGTTATGTGCAGCGAATTCATGCCCGACGACAAGTTCGACGAAGCCCTGTCAAGCTGTGCGCCGCCTATGCGCAAGGCCCGATAGCGAGTTTCTCTCAACTCCCGGGAGCTGGGCATCAATTCGGTGCCGACCACCCTGGTCGCCGTATATAGGCACAGCGCGTCAGGGGGCGGTGGCCGCAGGTGGCGCAGGCGGCGGTCCAGCACCTCAGCAGGTCCTGAAGGATGTCCAGGACCTGGTAGAGGGTCAGGCGGGTGAGACGAGGGATTGGCCAGGAGCCGGGTGTTCCAGCCCACTCCGTCGCCCCACTCGCCCTTAGGGCCGTCACGCAATTGCAGACCAAGTGTTGACCAGGTGTTACGGAATAGTGCGCAGGCGCGTATGCACGTTGGAGTGCACCTGCCGCCCGACTTGATTCATGGCCATTTGACGATGCAGACCACGACAGGGGGCGATGGCATGGCCCATGTTGCTGGCACGGCTATCGCCATGCGTGCTGCGGTCATCTGTCGGCCCGTGTAATCACGGCGTCGGAGCCGTCCTGGATAGTCCCGTTCTCATGGCTGAGCCCGAGGCGGTTCGAGAAGCCGGTGACGGTACCGCGCGGACATCGGGCGCCGCCTGGGCCACGAACTGGCCCCAGGCCTGGTCACCGCCGCGCGCGCCGTCCGTGGTGAGCTGTCCGGCTCCTGGCGTACCCCCTACGTCACTTCGGGGACCTTATTGCACACTGTTTGCAACAACGTCTACATTGCAGGAAGGGGAAGGTTCTTGTGAACTCTCCATCGGTTCCCGACGTGCAGGTGATGCGCGGCTGCGATGTTCTCGCCCACTCCGACGCCCTGCGCTCGGTCTACCTCGACGCCTTCAGCGCGCCGCCATGGAATGAGGACGAGGAGCAGGCCGCCGAGTTCGCCGAGCGCCTCCGCGATGACGCGCGGCGCCCCGGTTTCACCGCCGCGCTGGCCGTCGCCGGCTCGGACGTGCTCGGCTTTGCCAGCGGATGGACGACCCTCACGCCCTTCCCCACGGACCGCAGCTATCCGCAGGTCGCCGCGGGTCTTGGCGCTCGCCGCACGAACGACTGGCTGTGCGGCGCCTTCGAAGTGGACGAACTCGCCGTCCGGCCCGGCGCGCACGGCAGCGGGCTCGCCGGAAAACTGCTGGCGGCGGCCACCGAGGGCGCCCCCGATGGCCGCTCCTGGCTGCTCACCTCCGTGCGGACACCGCGGGCCATGGCCTTCTACCACCGCCAGGGCTGGGCTCAAGCCACCCATCCCTCCGCCGACGGCAAGGGCATCGTCGTCTTCCTCGGCCCGCGCCATCCCGCCCGCGGTCTCGTCCCGTTGCCTCTCTGAACCGCAGCGGTCCTTGCCGTCAGGGACCCGTGCGGCGGTACGGCGGGTTGGAGGTGTACAGGGCGAGGATTTCCGGCCGAGGAGCGATGCCAGGGCCGCCCGTCCGTATTCATCCAGGCGGCGATGTCCTCCGTAGCGGCCTTTGTACCGGGTACGCCGAACCACCCCCCTTTCCAGGGAGACCCACCCACAGTGGCGGGACAGGACCGCGCCGGATTCGCACCGGCACCCGCCGGCCGCCGTGGCTCACTCGGGCTCGTGGGCGTGCGGACTCGTCGAGGGTGGCTCGGCCGGCCGTTCCCGGCCGCCGTCATGGCCGGATGCCACTACGACGAGCAGACCCACCACCACGGCCCCGGCGGCCACTCGGCCGACGGCTCGCCCCGCCCAACCCGGCAGCGACGCGCCCTCGCGCCGTTGCCAGAGGCCCAGTCGCTCAGACCGCCGAGAGGGCCACATCAGGCGCAGCAACAGCAGCGCGGCGACGGGGAGTTGCAGGAGCCACAGCACGGTGCGTGGCCACTCGCCGTACCAGACGTTGGTGCCGTACAGCAGGGTGTGCCACACGCTCAGGACGTACACGACGATCACGAAACGGTGCAGCCGCCGCCACGTCTTCGCGCCGATGCGGTGCCGGATGTAGAACAGCAGCCCGAGCGGGACGGCCAGGTATAGGGCCCCCTGCCCGATGGGGATGGCGATCTGGCCGGTGCCGGAGTCGTACCAGCCCGGCACGAAGGTGTCCGCGAATCCCGCCCACAGCCGTTCGGCCCACGCCAACTGGGCCTCATATCGGACGAGTTCGGCCGCGAACATCAGGGCATGGGCGAACATCAGGGCCATCGTGGTCAGGCTCGTGGTGCGGTGCCAGCGTTCCAGGGCCTGCCGGGTGGCCGGCAGGCGGGCGGGGCGCGGCCCCGACAGCAGCAGACCGAGCATGACCGTGCCCCAGGCCCACAACAGGCCCGACCAGCCGAACGCCTGGCTGAGCAGGTACATCCAGTACGTGCCCGGATCGTCCATGAACGGCATGACCGCGACCGTCGCCGAGTCACCCGACTCCATGCGCGCGTACAGGAACGCGAAGACGGCCCCCGTGACCAGGACCGCGGCACCCGTCGTCGGCAGCGCGGCCGGCAGATCGGCGCTCAGGGCGACGCGGTCGGGCGGGCGCCGGTCAGGAGCGGGCGGCGCGGTCGCACCGTCGTCCCCCTGCGTCATTTCTGGCAGCATCGCGGGCCTTCCGGGGCGCGGGACACCGACGGGGCGGTGTGCGCGTGTGATGGGAGAAACCAGTGTGGCCGAGGCGGCTGCGCATGCCGAGGCCGCATCCGGCCAGAGCGGCTTCCGAAGCCGCCCGATCCGTCCCGGAGCTCTGAACAACAGGCCGCGAAGCCGACCGATCAGCCCACGTGCTCTGGCAACAGGCCGTGACCGATCGCATTCGGACAACTGGCGATACGCCCCCTGCCGCAGGAGCACGAGCCGTCCTACGCTGAGCACGCAGTCGGTTCGCGCCTCCTGTCCCCGACCGGACATTCGGCGCGACGCAAGAGGGAACCCGGTGGGAATCCGGGACTGTCCCGCAGCGGTGAGTGGGAACGAAAGCCGTCAACAGCACTGGGCCCGTGTCTGAATGGGGCCGGGGAAGCGACGGCCGGTAGGTGCCCTCCGGATCTCCGGTGAGCGAGCCCACGAGTCCGAAGACCTGCCACTGCGCCCGCGCCTGAAACGCGGGCAGTGCACGGTGACCTCGAGGACTGGGTTGGCGGTACGGACAGCTGCGCGGCGTTGGCCGCGCCGCGCCTCCTTCCCGGACCACGTTCGGGGCTCGGGACCAGGAGGGGACATGTCCGTGACCACGCGAACTCTCGTCATCCGTGCCGGATGCCGGTCTGCCTGCCCATCGGCGGACCGGACAGGGCGGTGCTGAAACCCGCCCGGGAGCCCGGCAGGACGCGGCGGCAGCCGGGCCGCACGGTGTCGGGCGTCTGTCACGGCACCCTGGGCGAGCTGTACCAGGGCCCGCTGCGGGCGGGGCCCGAGCCGGACATCGCGGTGGTGTCCTTTCCCGTGGACCGTCATTGCTGGGTCCATTTCACCCCGGGAACGCATGCGCCGAACCGGCTGCCCTCGGGGAGAAGACCGCGACGGCGGCCCGGCTCTTCCTGGAGCACTTCGGGCTCACGCTGCCACCGGGCCACTGGGATACCCGCTCCGACCTCCGGGTGGGCGTGGGCATGGCGAGTTCCACCGCCGACATCGTGGCGACACTGCGCTGTCTGTTCAGGATTTTCGCCCTGCCGTACGACAGGGACGTGGTGCTCGGGATTCTGACGGCGATCGAGCGGGCCGACAGTGTCTTTCTCGACGAGTTCGCGCTGTACCTCAGCGGCCGGCACCGCGTGGTCCGGCGACTGGGCACGGACATCGGCTTCCACACCGCCTACATCACCGAGCCCGGGACGGTGGACACCGCCGCCGTCACCGGCCTGCTGCTGGAGCACTACCGGCGGCACGGGGAGGAGTACGAGCACTGCCTGACGGATTTACTCAAAGGCTTCGCCTCCGGCGACCCGGCCGCCGTCGCACGCGCGGCCACCGCCAGCGCCGCCCTCTCCCAGAACGTGCTGCCCAAGGCGGCGTTCGACAGCATGCTCGCGCACCGCGAGCGGTTCGGCGCCGACGGCGTCTTCGTCGCCCACACGGGCTGCCTGATCGGCTACCTCTTCCCCACCCGCCTCGACGCCTACGCCAAGTCGGATCTGTCCGCCTACTTCCACACGCTCGGCCACCAGTGCTCCTTCGCCCATGGAGGTTTCGGGTGATCCACCCCCACATCGCCGACGCCCTGAAAGTCCCCGATCTCGTCCGGCTCACCGACGGCCTCGTCCTGATCAGGTTCGAGTCGATGAAGATCTACTCGGCGCTCGCCGCCGTCCGCCACCTACTGGAGCGGGGCACGATCCGCCCGGGACAGACCCTGATCGACAGCTCCAGCGGCATCTACGCCTACGCCCTGGCCTTGGCCTGCCACCGCTACGGCATGCGCTGCCACATCGTCGCGTCCACCACCGTCGACACCACCACCCGTACCCAACTGGAGATTCTCGGCGCCACGGTGGAACAGGTCAGCCCCTCGAAGAACCTGAAACTGGACCAGGAGTTGCGCGTGCGGCGCGTGACGGAAATCCTCGCCGAACACCCGGGCTGGCACTGGATGCGGCAATACCACGACGACGTCCACTACCTCGGCTACCACGAGGTCGCCGACCGCATCACGACCACGTTTCCCGAGGCCGCGCTGACCGTCGTCGGAGGCGTGGGGTCCGGGGCCTCGACGGGTGGTCTCGTGGAACGCCTGCGCGCCACCGATCCGTCGGTACGGCTGGTCGGCGTGCAGCCCTTCGGGAGCGTCACCTTCGGCAGCCAGGACCACCACGACCCCGAGGCGATCATCGCAGGCATCGGCTCGTCGATCGTCTTCGACAACGTCCGCCACCACCTCTACGACGCCCTCCACTGGCTGGACTTCACCCACGCCATGTCCGGCACGATCGCGCTGCTGCGCGAGCACGCCGTCTTCGCCGGGCTGTCCACCGGCGCGGCCTACCTGGCCGCGACGCACGAGGCGCGTCGCCACCCCGACCGGCTGCACCTGGTCATCGGCGCCGACACCGGGCACCGCTACGTCGAGCGTGTCTTCGCCAGGCACACGGAGGCCCTGGACCCCGCCGCCCTGAAACCCTTCGAAGCAGCCGGACCCGAGGGGATGGCCATGCCCTGGTCCACGATGTCCTGGCGACGCGCTGCCTGCCCGGCGGACTGGAAGGAGCGCGCGGCATGAGCGTCGTCTGCCTGGAGTCCCTCACCTTCGGACTCGGACATCTGGTACGCGCCGCCGACGCGCTCGGCGAGCGGCTCGTACTGCTCACCCGCGATCCCGCGTACTACGCCCATGAGTTGGAGCGGCTTCCGTCGGATGCCCTCGACGTCGTGGAGATCGACACCTTCGACGTGGAACTTGTGGCGGATCGGCTGCACCGGACTGCCGGGCTGCGCGGGCTGATCAGCTCCACCGACACCTGGACGCTGATCGGCGCCGAACTCTCCGAACGTCTCGGCCTGCCCGGCCTTGATCCGGCCGTCCTGCGGCTGACCCGGGACAAGGCGGCCGTACGCAACCGGCTCCACGACGCCGGACTGACGCGCGGACGCGCCATGGACGTCACGGGGTACGGCACCGAAGAGGTGCTGCTCAAGGAGGTCGGTCTGCCCGCCGTCCTGAAGGACACGGCGGGCACCGGAAGCCAGAACGTCTGGCTGGTCCGCGACGAACCGGAACTGGCGGCGGCGCTGGACGAGGCGGCCGGGCGGGAGCTGAAAGGGCGGCTGTTCGCGGAGCCGTACTTCAGCGGACCGGTGTACAGCGCCGAGACCCTCACCTGGGCGGGCCGGACCCGGCTGCTGGGCGTCTCCAGCCGGTTGATGTCACCGGAGCCGCACTTCAGGGAGGAGATCACCGCGTTCCCCGTGGCTTTCCCGGAGGCGCGGCGGGCCGTGCTGGAGCGGTGGCTCGGTGAGGTGCTCGCGGCGATCGGCTACACCGACCGTTTCGCGCACGTGGAGTTCGTCCTGACCACCGGCGGCCCGGAGGTCGTCGAGATCAACCCCCGGATCGGTGGCGCCTTGGTCGGCGAGGGCATGTGCCGGGCGCTCGGTGTCAACGTGTACGAGGCGATGATCGAGACGGAGCTGGGCCGCCGTCCCCGTCTGATGGACGCGGAGCTGCCCGGGGGCCCGGCCGTCGCCTTCGTACTGGGTTACCCGGCCGCGCCCGGGGTGTTCACCGGCGTCGCCGATCTCGACCGCCTGACCGACATGCCGGGGTCGCCGGCCTGGTACCCGGTCAGGGCTGTCGGCGACGCGATCGAGCATCTGGCCGACAGCCGCGGTTACGCGGGCATCGTCTACGCGGAGGCCGAGACCGCCGAACTGGCCACGCACCACGCGGTGGCCGCCGCCAACGCCGTACAGGTGCTCACCGAGCCGCTTCCGCCGCCCGGGGCCTCCGACCGCGAGGCGTCCGGTGGGTGAACGCGTCCCAGGCGGGGAAGGCGTGCGGGCCACGCTGTTCCCGCTCGACGGGCCGCTGCGTTTCCTGCTGCTCAGCTCGTTCCTGATCCCTCTCGGCAGCTTCATGGTCCTGCCGTTCATGTCGGTGTTCCTGCACGAGCGGCTCGGCATGGGGCTCGGCGCGGTGGGTGTCGTGCTGGCCGTGGCGTCCCTCGTGCAGTTCTCCGGAGGGATCGTAGGCGGGGCCCTGGCGGACCGGATCGGGCTGCGCCGCACGATGCTGTGGGCTCTGATCATCCGCACCGCCGGGTTCGTCGGCCTCCTGCTGGGCCTGCGCTGGCCGCCGTTGGCCGTCGGGGCGCTGGTGCTGACGTGCTGCGGCGCCGCGCTGTATCTGCCCACCCAACAAGGCGTACCTCGTGCACGGCGTGGACGACGAGCGCCGCCCGGCGTTCCTGGCCGCGGGCAATGCCGCCCTCAACGCGGGCATGGCGGTGGGGCCGCTGGTCGCCGGGCCGTTCGTGCTGTCCTCGCCCGGCTGGCTGTTCGTGTCCGTCACGGCTCTGTTCGTCCTGGTCACCGCGGGCCACGCGCGGCTCCCGGCGGCGGGGGCCGGGGAGTCAGGCGGGCAGTCGGCCGGGCAGGGGCTGCTGGCCGGGGTGGCGGCCTTGCCGTTCGCCGCCAACGCGCTCGCCTTCTACCTCTACTTCCACTTCCAGCACTTCCTGGCGGTGTACGCCGTCGAGCGGGCCACCAGCACGTTCTACAGCCTGGTCCTGTTGCTCTGCTTCACGCTGGTCATCGTCGTGCAGCCCCTCGCGTCCGGCCTGATCCGGCGCATGCCCTACGCGACGGCCCTCGCGGCCGGCTTCACGGGTCTGGCCGCCGGGCTGGCCGTCCTCGCGATCGGCACCCGGCCCGCGCTGCTGGCGGGCGGGGCGCTGATCACCTTGGGCGACATCGTCCTGTTCCTCAAGAACGACCTGGAGGCGCTGCACCGCAGCCCACGCTCGGACGCCGTGGTCTTCGGCCAGCAGCGGCTGGCCGCGGGGCTCGGCGCCTGCGCGAGCGGAGTGCTCGGCGGACAGGTGTACGGGCTCACCGAACAGGCGGGTGACACCGGCTGGTTCTGGCTGCTGGCCGCCGCACAGTGCGTACTGCTGCCCCTGCTCCTGCTGGCGCTGCGCGAGCGCCCGGCAAGACACCCCACCCCCCTGATGACGACGACGAAGGAGCGCTGAGACCGCATGGCAGAACGGGCGGCTTCCAGGACGATGACTTCTGGACCGAGTTCCACGACTTCCTCTTCTCCGAGCAGCGCCACGCGCAGGCCGAGGAACTGCTGGCGACCTCTCCCCTGCTGTCTTTTCCCACCGATGCCAGGGTGCTGGACCTGTGCTGCGGCACCGGCGTGTTCACGGTCCCCCTCGCACGCCGCGGCCACGACGTCACCGGGGTGGACCTGAGCCCGGCCATGCTGGACCGGGCGCGCAAGCGAACGGCCGACTCCGGGGTGCAGGTCACATACGTGCGGGCCGACGCACGCGACTACGAGCCATCGGGCGCCTTCGATGTCGTCCTCAACATGTTCACCTCCTTCGGGTACTTCGACGACCCCGCCGACAACGCGCGCATGCTGCGCACCATGTACACCTCTCTGGCGCCCGGAGGCACCCTCGTCCTGGACCTCGCCGGAAAGGAGCTGCTGGCCCGCAAGGTCACTCCGCCGAAGGTGGTCCAGCGAGGCGATGACCTGCTGGTGCAGACCGACACCGTGCTGGACGACTGGGCGCGGCTGCGCAGCGACTGGGTTCTGGTCCGGGGCGAGCGGGTGACACGGGCCACCCTGGTCTGGTTCGTGTACAGCGCGGTGGAGTTGCGGCGCATGGTGGAGGAGGCGGGGTTCGGCCGGGTGGAGGTGTTCGGCGGCTTCGACGCCCGCCCCTACGACCAGGACGCCGAGCGACTGGTGCTGCGGGCGGTCCGGGAGGAGTGAGCGAGGCTCGGGGGGCGTGCGAAGGGGCCCGCACGCCCTTTTGATCGGCGCCCGGCAGATCGTAGGATCACCAGGTCATCACCGCGACGGGGAACAGGAAGCCGGTGCGAATCCGGCACGGTCCCGCCACTGTGACCGGGGAGTGCACCCTTCGGCATGCCACTGCGCGCCACGCGGGAAGGCAAGGGGAGCGTCGATCCGGGAGTCAGGACACTGGCCCGTCGCGGGCCCGATCCGAGGAGCGCGGACTCCCCAGGAGGCTTCACGTGCACACCCGTCCCCCGTTGTTCACCCCTGCCCGCAAGCGCGGGGCCCGCAGGACCGCGGCCCTCGCCCTGTGCACGGCCTTGCTGGCCGCCGGATGCGGGTCATCGCAGGACACCGCCCGGAACGGGAAGGCGACGGCTTCCCGGGCTGCGGGTTTTCCCGTCACCATCGACAACTGCGGCGTGAAGACGACGTATGACAAGCCGCCGTCCCGCGTCGTCACCATCCACCAGCACCCGGCCGAGCTGATGCTCTCCCTCGGCCTGAAGGACCGCATGGCCGGCACCGCCTTCCCGGACTCCGCCGTCCTGCCCGAACTGGCGAAGGAGTACGCGTCCCTTCCGGAACTGGCCAAGAAGGAGCCGTCGTTCGAAACCGTCCTGGACAAGGAACCCGACCTCGTCTACGGCGGCTACGGCAGCGCCTTCGACGAGAAGGAGGGCCGCTCCCGCACGGCGTTCCAGGACGCGGGCATCGACACCCACCTCAACCGCGAGTACTGCGGGAAGAAGCGGGTGACGATGGACGACACGTACGCGGAGATCCGCACCGTCGGAAAGATCTTCGGGGTTTCCGACCGGGCGGACCGGTTGGTGTCCGATCTGAAGGCCCGGGTCGACAAGGCCGCGAAGACCGTCGCGGACGAGCCCGACGTGCCCGTCTTCGTGTACGACAGCGGCGACAAGACCGCCTTCACCGCCGGCGGCAAGAGCCTCGGCACCGAACTGATCCGGCTTGCCGGCGGCAAGAACGTCTTCGCCGACCTCGACGACGTCTTCGGTGACGTCTCCTGGGAACAAGTCGTCGAGCGCAAGCCTGAGGTCATCGCGATCTACGACTACGCGCGCGGCAAGCATCGAACAGAAGAAGGAATTCCTGCTCGCGCAGCCCGCTCTCAAGGACGTGCCCGCCATCAGGAACAAGCGGTTCGTCGTCCTGCCCCTGACCGCCACCCTGGTCGGCGTGCGCTCCGCGTACGCGGTGGGGGACCTGGCCCGCGGCATCCACCCCAAGAGCTTCGGGTGACGGCCTCGGCCACCGACACGGGAACCGGCGCCGAGCGGACCGTGCGAGGACGGCAGAGGGACGTCCGCGGAGCAGGCCTTGGCCTGGTCGTCACCCTCACCGCCCTGACCGTCCTCCTCGTGCTCTCCGTCATGGCGGGCCTGGCCATCGGCTCCGTCCAGGTGCCGCCCGGCCAGGTGTGGGGCATCGTCACGCAGGCGCTGGGCGCCGACTGGGCGGAGCCGGACTGGTCCCGCGCGCGCGAGACATCGTGCTGGACGTCCGCGCGCCTCGGGTGCTCCTCGGCGCGGTGGCCGGCGCGGGCCTCGCCGTGGTCGGCACCGCACTGCAGGCCCTGATCCGCAACCCGCTCGCCGAGCCCTACCTGCTCGGCGTCTCCTCCGGCGCCTCGCTCGGCGCCGTCACGGTGATCGTGTTCGGCGTGACCCTCTTCGGCCCCGTGTCCCTGTCGGTCGCCGCGTTCGCCGGGGCGCTGGGTGCCCTTCTCCTCGTCTACGCCACCGCCCGCACCGGCGGCCGGATCACCTCCACGCGGCTGGTCCTCGCCGGTGTCGCCATCGCCGCCGTCCTCACCGCCGTACTCGACCTGCTGCTCCTCACCACCGACCGGGGCAACGAAGCCCGCGCCGTCCTCGCCTGGACCCTCGGCGGCCTCGGCGGCGTCAGCTGGGACACCCTCTGGCTCCCCAGCGCCGCCCTGCTCCTCGGCACCGGGGTCCTCATGGCGCAGGCCCGCAACCTGAACCTGCTGCTGGCCGGCGAGGAGGCCGCGACGACGATGGGCCTGGACGTGGCCCGGTTCCGCGCACGGATGTTCGTCCTGCTGTCCCTGGTGACCGGCGTCCTGGTGGCCGCGGCCGGTCCCATCGGTTTCGTCGGCCTGATGCTGCCGCACACCGTCCGGCTCCTCGTCGGCGGCGACCACCGCCGCGTCCTGCCGACGGCCGCGCTCGGCGGCGCGGTCTTCCTCATCTGGGCGGACATCGCCGCCCGCATCGTCGCCGCGCCCCTGGAGATACCCGTCGGCGTGCTCACGGCCCTGTGCGGCGGCCCGTTCTTCCTGTGGCTCATGCGCCGCAGCGCCCGCCGGACCGACGAGCGAGGAACAGCATGACCGCCACCGAACTCGTCATCACCGGCATCACACTCACCGCCGGCGCCCATCGGCTGGTCGAGGACGTCTCCCTGACCGCCCGTCCGGGCGAGGTCATCGGCCTCGTCGGCCCCAACGGCAGCGGCAAGTCCAGCCTGCTGCGCGCCGTCTACCGCATCCTGCGCCCCGAAACCGGCCGGGTCAGCGTCGACGGCACCGACGCCTGGTCCCTGCCGGTGCGACAGCTCGCCCGTACGGTGGCGGCCGTCGTGCAGGAGTCGGGCGCCGACTTCGACCTCTCGGTGCGTGAGGTCGTCGCGATGGGCCGCACCCCGCACAAACGACTGCTCGACGGGGACACCGCCGAGGACGCGGCCCTGATCGAGACGGTCGCTCGCCTCCGTGGACGCCACCGGCCTGGCCGACCGTCCCTTCGACCGGCTCTCCGGCGGCGAACGCCAGCGGGTGCTCATCGCCCGCGCCCTCGCCCAACAGCCGTCCCTCCTCGTCCTGGACGAGCCCACCAACCACCTCGACGTCCGACACCAGCTGCAGGTCCTCGGCACCCTGCGAAAACTGCCGACCACGGTCCTGGTCGCCCTGCACGACCTCAACCTGGCCGCCTACTACTGCGACCGCCTCTACGTCCTGCGCGACGGCAGGGTCACCGCCTCGGGGGCGCCCGCGGAGGTCCTCACCTCCCGGCTGTTGGAGGAGGTGTACGGGGTCGCGAGCGAGGTCACCGTCCACCCCCGCACAGGCGCGCCGCAGGTGACCTTCCTACCCGCCGAGTCACGTGATCCTGATCAGTGACTACGATCCCCGATGGCCCGAGCGGTTCGAGGATCTGCGGCGGCGACTGGCACCGCACGTCGCGGATCTGCCGGTGTCCATCGAGCACGTCGGCAGTACGTCCGTGCCTGGGTGTGCCGCCAAGCCGATCATCGACCTTGACATCGTGGTGTCCGACGCTGCCGTCGTGTCCGAGGTGATCTCCAGGCTCGCTGAGCAGGGTTACCGGCACGAAGGCGATCTGGGCGTCCCGGGGCGGGAAGCCTTCCAGGCCCCTCCCGCGTCTCCCGTACATCATCTGTACGCCGTGATCGCGGGCTCGAAGCCCCACCTTGATCACGTCCTGCTCCGTGATTACCTGCGCCGGCGCCCCGACGAGGTCCAGCGCTACAGCGCCTTGAAGGTGGCCCTGGCACAGCGGTTCCCCGCCGACAGGGAGGGCAGGGTGGCCTACTCGGCGGCGAAGAGCGCTCTGGTGGAGGAGCTGGTCGCGAAGTCCTACTCGCGGACAACGCCCTAGAGCAGCGCTTCCGAGCCGTGCAGTTCCACGAAGCCGACCACCTGGCGCAGCCTGTCGAAGCTCGTGACGTTGCTGCCGATCAGGCGGACCGAGGCCGGGCGGCCCTGGCGCCAGCTGTGGGCGGCTCGGGACAGAGCTCCCCACTGGTTCTCCATGTCGGCGTAGTCACGGCTCAGTTGGTAGTTGGTGAAGCCGTTGATGTTGCCGTAGACGCGGTTGAAGATCGGGCCGAAGCGGGCGGCTTCGGAGAAGATGGTGATGGCCATGAGCATGCCCCGGTCCACGCGCGTCTCGTTCCACTCGCGGACGTTGTGCAGGTCGTAGAGCGCGTTGAAGATGTTGGTGGACCCGAGGTAGAGGTTCTCGCGCGAGGTACCGCCGTTGAGACTGAGATAGCTGCCGTTGCGGGGCATGAACCGCACCGGCACGCCCAGGTCCTGCTGGAACTGCTGCTGGCGGCCGTCCTGGAAGGCCCAGTGGATGCCCGCGCCGGGCGAGTAGAAACCCGCGACATAGAGGTTGTCCGCCCACAGGTAGACGGAGACGAGGTCACGTCCTTCGTTCCGTACCCGCACCTCGATCAGCCGATTGGTGTTGCGAGTGGTCTGCTGGACCAGCCCGCTGCCGGTGTTGGTCGCGTCGCCGTAGCTGTTCTGGTGCAGTGCGTCGATCAGGTTCCAGTAGCGCGTCGCGTGCTCGCCCCGGCCCGCCGTGATGTTCGTGATGTCCCAGTCGATGACGGGCCAGCTCTGCCGAGCCGCCGCGCTGCTCTTGGCCGCGGGCTGGACCCCTCGGGCAACCGCCGTGGCCCTTCCGTCCGGGCCGGTCGTCGCCGAGGCGGTGGCGGCCGACGGGGCCAGCAGTGCGGTCGCGGCGGTGATCGAAACCAGTGCGAAACCAGTCCTTTTGAGCACGGCGTTTCCTCTTCAGTCTGTTCGGGTCGCGCGGGGGCGGGCGCGGCGCGTCGACGCCGAGGAGCGCAGGGCCCCCCTCGCATGTGGTTTCACCATGCATGTGTTTTGTGGTGGGCTGTTGTCGCGCAGTGCATGCCGGCTGGTCCATGCGTGTATGTGGGTCAGCTGCCCGTTCGCGGGCGCGCCAGATGGCGTCCCAGCCGTGCGTGGCGGCCTCTCCGCAGCATCTTCACGAATGGGCGGCCGTGCGGAGCCTCGGACCCCGCTTGTCGGGCCGGTTGGAATATGCCAGGGCTTGACCTGGGCGTTTTCCACGTGGATGCCCGGTGACGGGCGGCTCGATGTGATGTTCCGGTGCGCTTCGGCGCATGTGAGGGCGTTTTCCGCACCTGTGGGGGCATGCGGCCAGGGAGCGGCTTGCCACAGTCGGAGCCGGTGGTGGACTGTTGTCGTACGACAACGGTTTCCGACTGATTGAGGTGAGGGGTTCGCTTCGCGGGCCCTGCTGCTTGTGACTTCCACACGAGAAGAACACGCCGCGAGCGCCACCGCTCCGGCGTCTTTGGCGTGGACGTCCGTGCCCTGCCCCGTCCTGATCGTAGGCCGCTCGGGCACGGTGCGGCACGCCAACGATCATGCCCTCGCTCTCTTCCCCGCCGCGGCCCCAGGGCTTTCCTTGGCGGAGTGTGCGGCTGCGTGGCTGGCGGACGCCCACGAGCAGAAAGCGGCAGCGGACGCACGGGGCGCGAACGGCGCGAACACGGTCGTGTCGGGATACATCGCGGGCAGATCGTACGAGGCACATCCGACGGTGCAGGACGATGGGGAGGTGGTGTGGTGGCTGGTGGACGACACCGACCACCGGCTCGCCCGCGAGGCCCTGCACATCGAGCAGGAGCGGACGGCTTTCCTGGCGGAGGCGTCCAACGCCCTTCTGTCCTCTCTGCATCTGGAGCGGTGCATGGACGTCACCGCGCAGCTCGCGGCCGAGCACCTCTCGGCCGCCGCCCTCGTGATCGCGCCCGGCAGCGGTTGCCGGCTGCCGGTGGTCACCTGCGTACGCGGGCAGAAGCCGGTGCGTGACCAGTGGGAGATCGACCCGCAAGAAGTCCCCGGCCTGGCCGAGGCGTTGCAGGGTTTCCCGCCGGTGCCCTCCCGCTGGATCGACCCGGTGACCGCCCCCGAGTGGCTGATCCCCGAGGGCTTCGGCGAGGTCGGCTCGATCGTGGTCACCCCTCTGCCGGGACACGGCGTGCCCGCGGGGGCGCTGGTCCTGCTGCGTCACAGCGGTGAACCCGCCTTCAGCGAGGAGGAGGAAGTCTTCGCCCGCCTCTTCGCCGCACGGTCGGGGGCGGCGATGTCGGCTGCCCGCATGTACGCGGAGCAGTCGTCGGTGTCAAAGGTGCTGATGCGGGAGCTGCTGCCGCCGGCGCTGCACCAGATCGCCGGCGTCGAGTTCGCCGGCGGCTACCGGCCCTCGAAGGACCGCGAGCGGATCGGCGGCGATTTCTATGACGTCCACCCCGCCGGCGCCGAGGGCGAGCCCTCCTTCGCGGTGCTCGGAGATGTGAGCGGCAAGGGCCTGGAGGCGGCCGTGCTCACCGGCAAGATCCGCAACACGCTGCACGCCCTGCTGCCGATGGCGGGCGACCACCAGCGCATGCTGGAACTGCTCAACGGGGCCCTGCTGAACTCCCATCACACGCGTTTCGCCACCCTGGTGCTGGTGTCGGCGGTGCGGGAAGGAGGGGCGGTGCACCTGCGGGTGACCAGCGCCGGGCACCCTCCGGCGCTGATCGTGCGCGCGGACGGCTCCGTCGAGGAGAGCGCGTCCCGCGGGACCCTGGTCGGCGCGTTCCCCCGGGCCCCCGCCACCACTGTGTGCGAGACCTTGGCGCCGGGGGACTTCTGTGTGCTGTTCACCGACGGGTTCACCGAGGCCAAGGGCGGGCCGCTGGACGAGGAGATGTACGGCGACGAACGCTTCCAGGACGCGCTGTCGCGGTGTGCGGGGATGCCCGGCGAAGCCGTGGTCGAGCACGTACAGATGCTCGCCTCGCAGTGGGTGGGCTCCGGCCAGCACGACGACATGGCGGTCATGGTCATCGCCGCTCCGAAGTCCCATCACCTGAGCATGGTGGGCGGACACACCAAAGGCAGGTTCACCGCATGACGCACAGCACCCTCTCCCTGTCCCCGCAGGACCTGTTGTGGCAAGCGGTGTCCACCGGCGACGAGCACGCCGCGACCAGTACCGTCTTCGACGCGCTCGAACACGGCCTGCCCGCACAGGAGGTGCTGCTGGAGCTCATCGCCCCGGTGCAGCGCAGGGTCGGGGAGGAGTGGGCGGCCAACCGGCTCACCGTGGCCCAGGAGCACGCCGCCTCGGCGATCGACGACCGGGCCATCGCCGCTCTGTCCCACCGCACCGCCACCGCCGCCGGGACCGGTGCGGCGGGCAAGGGCAGAGTGGTGGTGGCGTGTGTGGACGGTGAGTGGCACGGGCTGCCCGCCCGCCTGCTGTCCGAAGTCCTGAAGCTGCGCGGCTGGACGGTGGACCACCTCGGCGCCCAGGTCACCACCGACCACCTCATCGAACACATCCACCAGACGGGGCCCGACCTGGTGGCGCTCTCCAGCTCCATCGCCACCCGGCTTCCCACCGCGCATGCCGCGATCACCGCAGTCCAGGCGACCGGCACCCCCGTCCTCGTCGGCGGAGCCGCCTTCGGGCGACACGGCCAGTACGCGGCCCTGCTGGGCGCGGACGCGTGGGCACCCGACGCGAAGGCGGCAGCCGACCGCCTCGACCAGGGACCGCTGAAGCGCCCCGCTCAGGCGCACCAGCCCATCGATGACTTGCCGCACCTGGACGACCAGGAGTACACGATGGTCGCCCGCACCAAGAGCCGGCTGGTGCGCACCGTGATGGCCGGGCTCGAAGACCGCTTCCCCGCCCTGCGCGCCTACACCCCCGCCCAGCGCGGACACACCGCCGAGGACGTCGCGCTCATCACCGACTTCCTCGCCGCCGCCCTCTACACCGACGACCCCGAACTGTTCACGACGTTCCTGACCTGGACAGCCGAGATCCTCACCGCCCGCGGCGTGCCCGCCCGCTCCCTGATCCCGGTCCTGGACATCCTGGGTGAGGATCTCAAGGACTTTCCCCGCGCCGCCGGGATGCTCGCCCGGGCCACCGACCGTCTCGCCCAGCCGCACCGCGGCCGCCTCGCCCGGGAGCAGGCATGACGACGCCGTACCGCTTCGGACCGTCCCTGCGTCTGGAGGCCGCCGCAGA
This sequence comes from Streptomyces huasconensis, assembly GCA_004010275.1. Classification (GTDB taxonomy): domain Bacteria; phylum Actinomycetota; class Actinomycetes; order Streptomycetales; family Streptomycetaceae; genus Streptomyces; species Streptomyces huasconensis. The sequence continues at coordinate 10,025 of RBWT01000098.1, read as the reverse complement.
CGCCGATGCCCAGGTGCTGAAACTCGCCGTGCGCGGGTACTTGGGCTACGACAGCGCCGACGAGTTCCTCGACCAGACGTCCCGGCACCTCGAAGACCGACCCCGCACCACCGCTCTGCACCTGGACTGCGCGGGCCTCGAAGGCATGGACTCCATGGGCCTGTCCGCCCTTTTGATGCTGCATCGGCGCACCACCGCCGCCCACGTCACCCTGCGTCTCGACGCCCGCCCCGCACCCGTGGACCGGGTCCTGGAGCTGACCGGCGCGCTTGCCTACCTCGATCCCGAAGCGGCCAGCGGCGACAATGGGGAGCACCGCTCCCGGGAGAGGGCCTATCGTCAACGGTCGGAGGAGGCCATGTCCGCCGCTTCCTCGTCCGGACCGACGCCGCGGCCCACTCAACCGGAGAGCAGCGCCTGACCGCCCCAGCCACCATGATGAGGAACCCGTTCCTCGGACGGGTAACGCCATGACCGAGTGCACCGACCACGCTCGCCACGCCGTCCACCAGACGGCCCGCCTCGCCGAACTGCTGGACCTGATCTTCGAACAGGCCCGCCACGACGCCCCCAACCCGCTGCTGCCCGCTCCGCAGCTGCGGGCCATGGGCGTCATCGACGGCCAGGACCACATCCCCATGCGCACCCTCGCCCACCGGCTCGGCGCCTCCCCGCCCTCGGTGTGCCGATCATCCACCGCCTCCAGGCCACCGGGTTCGTCCAGCGCCACCCCCACCCCGACAGCGGACGCGAGGTCACCCTCACCCTCACCCCGGCCGGCCGCGTCCGCCTGGCCCGCGTCCGCGAAGGCCGCGAAAACCTTCTCCACCAGGCCCTGCAAGATCTGCCCGAACCGGAGCACACCGCCCTGAGCAGTGCCCTCGACACGCTCCACCGCGCCCTGACCGCCGTCCGCCCCCACCTGCACGCGCTCCCTGCCGACACGACCACGTCCGCGCCCCTGCCCGGGCGGCGCATCGGCGCGGCCCGCCTGAACGGTGTCCTTGACCGTCAGGTCGTTGTCACCGTCGTGGCGGTTCTTGTCGGCCTCCTCGCGTGACGTGGAGCCCTCATCGACCGGTGGCCGGCCGAGCTGCCTGCTGATCCTCAGCGACTTCAGACAGCTGGATGGCTCGGGGCAACCCGGTTCGGCTTTCAGTCCAAGCCGTTGTACGCGGACAACCAACCCGTGGCCCAGCGGTCGCCCCGAGTGAAGACCGCGGCGCCGCGGTGGCCGGCCTCCGGGTCGTCCGGTGCCGGGCGTGGGTAGGGGATGTCGGCCGGGGCGTGCTCGCCCGGGTGTGGCTCCACGGATGTGCCGTCCCACAGACGCACGGTCGCGCCACGCGGGCAGCCCCGGACCAGGACACCGTCCGGGCCCGGGGTCAGCGCGCCCATCGTCCGCTCCGCGAGGAGTTGCCGGTAGCGCTGGTCGGGCAGGGCGCAGCCGGTGGGTGGCGTGGTGCCCGGCCAGTCGGGGGCGCCGATGCCTCGTGTGCGGGCGGCACGCCACATCTGCGGCGGCGAGCCGTGCGGCGAGCGGCGCGGTGGCCATCTGCTCGCACATCCACAGCAGGCGCCCGGAGCCGCGGCGCGGGCCGAGCGCACGCCAGCGGATTCGGCCGGCCAGGTCGGCGGCGACGACGGACGCCCAGGGGTGCACGGTGCCGAGCGGGCCTCTGCGCGCCGAGCAGGCCAGGTAGCGCTGGGACTCCTCGTAGATGCCGGTGAGGCTCTCGGCGGGAATGCCGAGGACGTACGGGGAGCGGGTGCGGAACACCTTGGGACTGTGGGCGACCAGGAGCAGCACTGCCCGCGCCAGGTCTCCGGCGGCCACCGGTTCGTCCGCCGGCCGGGCCGAGGCGCCGTCCGGCTCCGGGTCCGGGGGGGTCCAGGTGGCCGCCGTTGCGCAGCCGCACCAGGAGCGCGGCGCGGGCCCGGTCGGTGAACTGCGCCTGCTGAAGGTTCGGCAGGTGCGCGGCGAGCAGGGCGATGAGCAACTGCTCGGCGGTGTCCGGGTCCTGGGGCACGGGGCCAGCGCGCAGCGCGTCGGACAGGTCGTCGGCGAGGTCGGTGGCGAGCATGAAACGGCTGGTCAGGGTGCCGAGTTCGGTGGCCATGAGGGTGTCGTCGTCCTCGGCGCCGGGACCGCGGCGCAGGAAGCGGGCTTCGGTGAGGAACTCGACGGCGTCGTACAGCGGGTCGAAGCTTTCGTTGCCCTGGTGGTAGGAGAGGGTGCGGGTCCACCAGTCCTCGGCCTCGCGGAGCGTGCGCACGCGGCCCTGCACCGCCTCGGCCAGCAGGTGGTCGGGCAGGCGTTCGCGGATGCGGGAGCGCACGGTGTAGCCGGCGGCCAGCCGGGCCTGCCACTCGGGCCGGTCGGTGCCGTCGGTGAGGAGGAACGCCCAGCCCTCGCGCTCCCCGGCACCGACGCGCCCGGCGCGGCCGAACATCTGCTGGACCATGGAGACCTCGACCCGGTCCATGCCGATCTCGGTGTCGCGCACGACGACGGCGCGGGCCGGGAGGTTGACCCCGGCCGCCACGGTCGACGTCGCCACCAGGGCGTTCGCCGCACGGCTCCGGAACGCCTTCTCGGCCTCACGCTTGTAGGGCCAGTCCCGGTAGTGGAGGCGCACGCCTGTCGGCGAGCAGAGCCGCTCGACGGCGTCCGGGTCGTCCCTGTCGACTCCCTTGGTGCGGGCCCCGCGCGCCTCGGCGAGGGCGAGCGCGGTCATGCGCACGCCGCGCTTGCTGCCGCAGAACACCAGGGCGCTGCCCCCCTCGTCGGCGATGGCGCCGACGTGGAGTACGGCGGCACGGTGCGGGCCTCGGCACGGGCGCCGCGGTCGCTGTTGGTGGACGCGGCGGGGACGGGGATCTGCCAGATCAGCCGGGTGGGCCGCCCACGTGGTGCGCCACGAGCGCGGCGCCGAGCCAGTCGGCGACCTCGTCGGCGTTGGCGACCGTCGCGGACAGGCCGACGATGCGCACCTGTCCCGTGTCCTGGCCGACGCGTGCGAGCAGGGCCTCAAGAATGGGGCCGCGGCTGGGGTCGCCGAGCAGGTGCACCTCGTCGACGACGAGGCAGCCGACGTCGGCGAGGGCGTCCCGCAGCGAGCCGGTGCGGCAGATGGCCTCGAACTTCTCGGTGGTGGCGATCCAGATGTCGGCCTTGCGGATCAACTCGGCGTCGACGGCGTACTCGCCGGTGAGGCGCACCACGCTCAGTCCGTTGCCGCGCCACAGGTCGAGTTCGTGGTCGAGTTCGTCGGTCAGGGAGCGCTGCGGCACGAGCCAGGCGGCCTTGCGGCCCTGCGCGTTCGCCTTGAGGGCGGCGACCATGCCGATCGGGGTCTTGCCCGCGCCGGTCGGGGCGACGACCACGACGTTCCCGTCGTCCGCGAGGATCGCCGGGACGGCGTCGGCCTGCGCCGGGTTGAAGGTCGGGTACTTCAGGAACTGCGCCCAGCCCGGCGGCACCAGCTCGGCCACCGGAACGTAGGCGTCGTCGGCGTCCTCGGGCAGTTCGTCGAGGGCGTCCCACTGCAGCGCGAACGCGTCCCGGGCTGCATGGGCGCCGGGTCCCGCGACCGGGGCGGCGGGCAGCGGCCCGGAGCGGACGGGGAACGCGACGAGGTCGGTTCGGCCGCCCACGTCGTTGACGGTGCCGACGACTTCCGCCTCCTGCCAGTGGCGCGCACAGCGGTAGGGGACGTCGTTGTCCGCCAAGTGCGCGCGCAGGGCGTCGAAGTCCGGGCCGTCCGGCATGATGACGCGGATGTCCTCGGCCGCGTCGATCGCCGCGGCAGGGGGCCGCCAGTGCGGGTCGGTCACCTTGCACCAGTAGAGGAGCCGTGTCTCGGGTTCGGCCGGCAGCGGCAGGTCGCTGGGCCAACTGGGACCGGGTGCGGCGAGGTTGGAGGCGATGATGCGCGCGGGGCCGGATATGGGTCGGAGTGTCACGCCGGGGGAGGCATGGATCGGTGTGATGGTGAGGCCGCCCGGCTCGTCACCCGTGGGACACGGGCCGATCAGCATGCGCCAGGCATCGCCGGCGCCGGGGCCGGAGGCGGGATTCGGGTTGGCACCTCGTACGGGGTTCGGGTTGGCGCCGGGGGCGGGCTTCGGGTTCGCGGCGGGAACGGAAGCCGGGGCCGGTGTCCGGCCGCTGCGGCCCATGAGTTTGTCGTACCTCTTCACACCGAGATCCGCCAGGGTGTACGCGGCGGGGCAGCGTGGGCAGACGACGGCGACGTAGCGGTAGACGCGTCCCTGGGACTCGTACGGCCTGCGCAGAGAGTGCAGTTCGCCACCGCAGGCGGGGCAGCCGCGCGGCACTCTCTCCTCGTAACTCCAGCCCGGCTCCTCGAATCGGGCCAGGAGTGGGGCGGTCAGACTGACCCCCCAGCGTGTGCGGACCAGGTCCGGTACGGATTCCGTGGATTCCGCCCATTTCGCCGATTCCGCGGATTCCACGGGTTCCTCCGACGCGGCCGATCCAGCCTGCTCTCCCCCACCAGCCGTGCGCATGAACCAACTCTGACACAGGGGCAGCCGTCGTACGAGTGATCACTCACACGTCGTGCGACCGGCCGGCACGGCCCCCGGCTTCCGGCTGGATGTTCTACGGTCGTCGGTGCGGGACGCGGCGCACGGAGTGCGCGACGTCAGCGGGGCCCGCAGAGGGAGGAATCGTGTTCGAGGATCTTGTGCTGGCCGGCGGGACGGCGGTGGTCGGAGCCATGGCCACCGACTCCTGGACACTCGCCCGCGCCCGCGTGGCGGAGCTGTTCCGGCGCCACGGCGGTGAGGGGCGGCAGCAGGCGATCGAGGGTCAACTCGACAGCAATGCCGCGCTCGTGGCGGAGGCCGAGGACGGCGACGAGGTGCGGCAGACGCTCCTTCCCCTGTGGCACCTCGAGTTGCGCTCGCTGCTGCGGCGCGACCCGGCCGCGGCCGAGGAGTTGCGGGCCCTGGTCGAGGAGATCCGGCCCGCCGGGAACAGCGAGCCGAAGTGGGTGCAGGACGTCGTCGTACGGGACAACGGGAAGGCGTACCTGGTGCAGGGCGGAAACATCGTCAACCACCACCACGGCATCGAGTCGGCGACGGACCGGACCGCCGAACCGCCACAGAGCGAACGGGAGTCCGGGAGTGAAGGCGCTGGTGGGGCCGCTCGGTGACAGGGGCTGACGAGGGCACCCGGCCGGGTCGGCGGGCCGCCACGGGTGGCGGTGCAGCGCTGCCGCCCGCCCCTGCCGCAGAGGCGGCCGTCCACCAGACGATCCGTGTGGAGAGCGGCTTCGGGTACGGCGTCGTCGGCGCCGACCTGCACGTCTTCCCCGATCGTGGGCCCCTTTACCTGCCTCGGCGAGCGCCCCGCGGCCCCGGTGCCCGGACGGCACCTGGCTGCTCGACCAGCCCAGCCGGATGCTCAACGCCCGTTACCGGCTGGTCGACTTCACCGGCCGGGAGCGGGAGCGCGCCGAGCTGGCCGCCTGGCGGGACTCCCCCGGGCCGCGGCTTTCGGCGACGTGGCTGCACGGCCCCGGTGGGCAGGGGAAGAGCCGCCTCGCCGACGAGTTCGCCGCCGAGAGCGCCGCCGCCGGCTGGAAGGTCGTCACCGCCACGCACGGCCCGGGCGCGCTCCTGGACGCGGGCCGGGACGGCGGGGTGGACCTGCGGCCCACCGGGGCCCGCGGTCTGCTGCTCGTGGTCGATTACGCGGACCGCTGGCCCGTCTCCCACCTCACCTGGTTGTTCAGCAACCGGCTGTTCGCCGGTTCGCTGCCGACGAGGCTGCTGCTGCTCGCCCGTTCGGCCTCCGCCTGGCCCGCCGTGCGCTCCGCCCTGGAGGACGTCATGGCCGGTACGCGGGACCAGGAGCTGAGGCCGCTGGGCGCCCCCGGCGGCGACCCGGGGGCCCGGTCGGCCATGTTCGTCGCGGCCCGGGACTGCTTCGCCGCCCGGTACGGCGTTCCCGACCCGGCCGTGATCGCACGGCCGGAGAACCTGGACGGCCCGGAGTTCGGACTGGTCCTCGCGGTGCACATGGCCGCCCTGGTCGCCGTCGACGCCCACGTACGCGGCGCACAGGCGCCGAACGACCTGTCCGGCCTCTCCGCGTACCTCCTGAACCGGGAGCGGCGGCACTGGTCCCGGCTGTGGGAGAACCGCCTGGAGGGCCTGGACTTCGGCACCGCGCCGAGCGACATGAACCGCGTCGTGTTCACGGCCGCCCTCACCGGGGCCGTGTCGCCGGATGAGGGCAGCGCCCTGCTCGCGGGGATCGGGCTGGAGCGGCCGCTGCGGCTGCTCACCGACCACGGCACGTGCTACCCGGCGGCGGAGCCCGGTGCCGTACTGGAGCCGCTCTATCCGGACCGGCTTGCCGAGGACTTCCTCGCCCTCACCCTCGACGGGCACCGCGTGACCGGCTATCCGGCCGCCCCCTGGGCCGCACCGACAGCGCGCACGCTCAGCGCCCGCGCCCGGACGGTGCGGTCGCGCCGTCGGTCACGCGCGGCCTGACGTTCCTGGCCGCCGCGGCGGCACCGGGGCGCTGGCCGCATGTCGCCGGGCACCTGGAGCAGATTTTGCGGCAGGACCCGTCGGTGGCGGTCGCCGCGGGCAGCGCGGCCCTTGAAGCGCTCGCCCAGACCACTCTTCCGGTCTCCGTACTCGCCTCCGTGGAGGCCTGTTTCCCGGAGTTCGGGCAGCTCGACCTGGACGCGGGCATCGCGTCGTTCACTGCCCGACTGGTCGCCGAACGCCTCCCCCACACCGCCGACCCCGCCGAACGCGGCCGCATGCACCAGGGCCTCGGTTTCCGGCTCGGCCGGGCGGGGCGGGCACAAGAGGCGCTGGCCGCGGACGAGGAGGCGGTGCGCTGCTTCCGCGAGCGGCGACTGCCGGCGCAGACCCGGCCAGGTCGCCCTCTGCGTCACCCTCGGGGTCCCCTTCCACGGCTGCGTCCTCGCCCACTGCGGTCGCGTCCGCCGCGGTCTCGTCCACCGCACCGCGTACACCCCCGACCCCGGATCTGGCGGCCGCGCTGCTGCACCTGACCCAGCACGCCTTCGACGCCGACGCCCCCGACCGCGCCCTGCACGCGGGCGAGGAGGCGGCCGCGCTCTTCCAGGAGCTGGCCGGGGCGGACCCGGCGGCCCATGAGCCCGGCCTCGCCCTGGCCCTCGCACAGGTGGGCAGGGGTCTGGCCGCCGCGGGACACCCCGACCGGGCCATGGCCCCCACGGAGCAGGCGGTCGGGATCTTCTGGCGTCTGACGGCGACCCAACCCGGTCAGTACGAGACCGGCCTCGCGCTCGCCCTGAACAACCTCGGCATCTTCTCCTGGCAGTTGCGCCGCTCTCGGACGCCGTGTCCGCGCAGGCACGCGCCATCGAGTTCGCCCGGCGCGGCCTGGCGGCCGGCCCGCCCGCCGGGTCACTGCTCGCCCGCGCGTTCATACTCAACGAGATTGAGCTGGCGCAGTGCCTGGGCAATCTGGCCCTCCTGCTGTGGGCGTCGCGGCGCAGGGAGGAGGCGGTGACCGCGCTGGAGGAGGCGGTCGCGACCGCGCGACGGTCGGCCGCGGTGGCGCCCTCCGTACATGAGCCCGTCCTGGCCGACCTCGCGTCGCGGCTCGCCACCTATCTGGGGCGGCTGCAACGGTGGCGGGAGGCCCTCGCCCTGGCCGATGAGGCGGCGGGGATCACCGCGCGGCTCGCGGAGGCCGACCCCGTCCGGTACGAGAGCGCCCACGCGAAGAACTTGCGCCAGTCGGCCGAGGCCCGGCTCGGCATCGGGGGCGACCTCGCCGCCGCGCGCCGGGACGCCGACACCTCCGTGGCGATCTGCCGGCGCCTCGCAGCCAAGGACCACGCGGAGTACGGCCGGGCCCTCGAAGAGGCCCTGGAGACCCAGGAGTTGACTCGGTCGGCGGACGGCGGCCCCATGGCGCCGATGACACGCTGGACCTCGGAGGAGCACTGGGCGAACCTCCTGAACCAGGACGAGGTCTGGCAGGACGTCCAGGACCGCCGCCACCGATTGGACGAGATGCCGCCGTCCTACTGTGGCAACGTCCTGCGCTTTATCCGGAGACAGGCGGACCAGCTCATCGAGATGCTCACCGATGGGCTCGACGTGCCGCCGGAGGCCCTCGGCCTGACCGACGGCGACGACGCGGCGTCGTGGCTGGACCGCCAGCCACTGATCGTCGCCCTGACCCGGCGCGCCCGGGGCGAGCCTGCCCGGCCCGAAGCCTGCCACTGCGGTTATCCGGTGGCCCCGGACTGGCACCACGAGCACTGCTATCCGGGCATCATCGTGGACTGACCCGGACGAGGCAGTGCGGCGGTGCCGGGCGGGCCCGGGTCAGCGAAGACGCCGAGTGTCTCCCACTCCGTACCGGCGCCCCGTACATCGCGGCATGGTGGCGCAGTTGCACTCCCGGCCGCCACTCTTGGCCCATGCCTGTCGGCGACGCGCGCCTCGCCCGCCATCCATCGTCCGGCGTTCCCTTGTCCCGCACGGAAGGATCGCCTTGAACGCTCCCCCATCGGCCGGCCGTACCGTCGGCCTCGTAGTCGGTGCCGTCCTCGTCATCGCGGGCGCCGTCTTCGCGACGATCGCTGTGTTCGGCGGCAGTACGGCACCCGGTCCCGATTCGTCCCGCCCGCCCTCCGCCCAGCCGACCAAGCCCAACAAGTCGGCCAAGCCGGAGACATCTGGGCCGGGCACCGCCCCGTCGCCGGAGGTGAGTTACCTGCTCTACGACTTCGAGTGCCAGGCCGAGGGCGGCTCCGCCGTTGTCACCCGGCAACCGCCCGTCCCGCCCTCACGTACGGGTCGGTGAGCAGCCTTGTCACCGGTGCGGTCGACTGAGACGGGTCCATCGACGTCGTGCACAGCAGGTGTTCAGCTGGGCGGCGTCACGCGTCTCGCTCACGCGCTCGCTTCCGGCCGCGCCGGGGCGATCTCGGCGATCAGGCCCTCGACCAGGGTCTTGATCTCGTCGCGGATCGGGCGGACGGCCTCGACTCCCTGGCCGGCCGGGTCCTCCAGCTTCCAGTCGAGGTAGCGCTTGCCGGGGAAGACGGGACAGGTGTTGCCGCAGCCCATGGTGATGCAGACGTCGGACTCCTGCACCGCGTCGACGGTGAGGAGCTTCGGCGTCTCCCGGGAGATGTCGATGCCGACCTCGGCCATGGCCTCGACAGCGGCCGGGTTGACGGCGGCGCCCGGGGCGGAGCCGGCCGAGCGGACCTCGACGCGGTCGCCGGCCAGGTGGGTCAGCCACGCCGCGGCCATCTGGGAGCGGCCGGCGTTGTGGACACAGACGAACAGGACGGACGGCTTGTCGGCCATGGTGATCGTTCTCTCTCGTCGCAGGGCGGAACCCGGCCGCCGATGACTTCAGCCCCCGCCTGTATCAGTGGACGGTGGTATCAGCGGGCGGCGATGTGACAGTATCAGCGCATGCTGACTTCAGTCGATCCTGATGTGATCCGGGTGCTGGGCGATCCGCTCCGCCTGAGGATCGTGACCCTGCTGGCGCGCGAGACGCTCTGCACGACGCACCTGGTCGAGGAGACCGGAGCCAAGCAGACCAACCTGTCCAACCACCTGAAGGTGCTGCGCGAGGCGGGGCTGGTCGAGACCGAGCCGTGCGGCCGCTTCACCTACTACAGGCTCAAGGCCGAGGTCCTGGCCGGGCTCTCCGAGCAGTTCGCCGAGCTGGCCGCCTCCGCCCGCACCGCCGCCGTGAACAAGAGGGCCTGCCCGTGACCTCCGCCGAGCCCACCATCACCTCCCCCCAGGGCACCGGCCCGGCCGGGGACGACTCGATCGTCAAGAAGCTCTCCACCCTCGACCGCTACCTCGCCGTGTGGATCTTGCTGGCCATGGGCATCGGCCTCGGTCTCGGCCGCCTCGTTCCGGGCATGAACGACGCGCTCGCGCGGATCGAGATCGGCGGCATCTCCCTGCCGATCGCGCTCGGCCTGCTGGTCATGATG
>RBWT01000097.1 GCA_004010275.1 Streptomyces huasconensis | reverse complement strand
CCACCATGCACAACCTCGCCATGACACGGTGAAATAGCAGATCAGACGCCGCTTCGGCCTACCAAAGCCAGACCTTCTGCAACACCCTTTAGGGCCTGTATCGAAAGTCCCGCCTGCCTCGCTCGGCGCCGATCTTGGCTTTCAGTCGTTCTGGAACGAAGGCCGCCCACTTCTTCACGGGAAACGCATAAGTAACTCCCTTTCACCACAAGTGGGTTGCACCCGCCAAACCCGTAAGTCCCGTTAGGCGCTTTCGAGCCGTACGGAACTGAACCCTTGTTCGCCGCCTGGCCCGGACCTACGGTGATCGCCGTGCTGACGGACCTCCACCATTCCGTCACGAAACTTTCACTCAGCGGCCGGGGTCCAGTGCCGCTGCGGGAGGGGACCAGCGACGACCGACGCCGGGACCGCCTCACGGATGACTCCCGGCCGCGTTCCTCATGACGGGGGGACGCACTCATGCGTTCCAGGTCGCCAAGTTTCCTGTTACCAAGACCGGGAAGGTCCGGGTTCCTCGCCCGGACGGTCCTGCTCCTCACCACCGTGGCGGTGCTGCTCACGCTCGCCGTCCACCCGGATCTGCTGAACCGGCTCGCCGGAGCGGGTGCGGCCGCCGGCGACGACAGACCGTACGACTGGAGCCAGGACACCGCCGCCGAGCAACTGCGGCAGGACCAGTGTCTGATGACCGAAGTGCTGCGCCTCGGCGGCCCGCCATGGCGGGCGTCGCGCAGAGCGGCCTCGATCAGGACCCCGACCGGCTGCACGCGCTGGCCAACCGGGAACACTGGGAGAACACCCCGCTCGCGACGGCGTACGCCACCGACCAGAAGGACTACGACAAGCAGGAAGAGGCCCTGTACGCCGCCCGCGAGACGTGGCAGGAGCCCTTGGAAGGTCTCGCCACACCGGCGGGGTTCTCCGTGACCGGCTTCTACTGGCCGCCGGGAACCTCCGGGAACGACGGAGAGCCCTTCGACTCCCAGACCGGTCTGACGAAGTGGATCAGTGACCGGTTCTGGCAGGACGACGCCGACTTCTACGAGGACACCACCCCGTCGGCCGACAAGACGACCGTCAAGGCGGTCAAGGAGCTCGGCGCCCCGCTCTACAAGCAGGACCCGGACCCCGGCCTGCCGCGGGACGAGCGTGATCGCGCCTATGCCGAACAGGAGGCGTTCGAGCACCTGACCGACGGGGTGCTGGAGGAGCCGATGGGCGCGGACGACGCCCGTCTCTTCCTGGCCTCCGGAGGCTTTCCCCGGCTGGCGCCGGAGCCGGGCACAGCGGAGTTCCGCATCGCGGTCGAGGACATGAAGAGCCGGTTCGCCACGTGCGCGTGGCGCGACGCGATCGACCCGAGCCAGGTCCTCGGCGGGGTCTCGGACACCGCGACGCAGGAGTGGCAGCAGGAGATCGCCTCCCAGGCGGTCCAGCGCAACCAGATCCTGGACGCGAACAAGGACGCCACGAACGCGCTGACCGAGGGTTCCAAGACGCTCAGCAAGCTCATCGGCTACTCGTGGACGGCCGATCGCCTGGCCCGCTGGCAGGACTACTGGTCCCCCGGAGGAGTGGGAACGGTCGGCGACAAGCCGGCGGTCATCGAGGTGCACGCCGCACGGGGCAAGTGCCTCGACGTGCAGGGTTCCGGGAAGACCAACGGCACCCCGGTGCAGATCTACACCTGCAACGGCAGCGCGGCGCAGAAGTGGCTGGTCCACGGCGACGACAACGGGCTGCGCCTGGAGAACGCCAACTCCAGCAAGTGCCTCGACGTCGACAACAACAATGCGGCCAACGGCACGGTCATCCAGATCTGGACGTGCAAAAGCGGCCCGGCGCAGACGTGGGAGTACAACCTGAACGCCACCACGGCGCTGAAGAACGCCGGGACGGGCAAGTGCCTGGGTCTGCCCAAGTACGACAACGGCCACAACGCGCAGTTGTACGCGTGCAACGGCGCCGGCCCGCAGCAGTTCGACATCAAGCCGTCCGGTTACGCGGGAGACGTGCCGCCGAAGGTCCAGTTCAACCAGGCCGCCGCGGGCATGGCGAAGACGCGTAGCAAGGCCAGGGTGAACCTTGAGTTCCTCAAGGCGCAGGCCGTCAAGGCGAAGAAGGCGGCGGCCAGTTCCGACACCGCCGAACAGGCCGCCTACCAGGTCGCGGACACAGCCGGCGCCCCGCGTGGCCGCGGTCTCCTCGTCGGGCAGCAGAAGGCCCAGGTCACCCACGGAGCGGTCGCCGCGCTCGACGCCATGGTCAAGGCCGGCGAGACCGCCGAAGCCGCCACCCGCGCCTCGGGCGGCGACAGCCAGACCATCGCACAGCGCGCGCTGGCCCAGACGGCGCAGACGAAGACGGAGTTCCGCAAGGAAGCGGCACATATCGCGGAGTTGCAGGCCAAGGCCGCCCGGGACGCGGCGAAGGTCCACCGGGACAACGCCAAGGAGGACAGGGAGACCGCCGAGGCCAAGCTCGCCGAGACCGAGAAGGCCGAAGGGGAAGCGAAGGCCGCCGCGGCGGACGCGCACGCCAAGCGGCTCGCCGCCGAGGCCGAGGAGAAGACGGCCAAGGCGGAGAGGGAGACCGCCGCCGCCAAGCAGGCCGAGGCCAAGGAGCACAAGACCAAGGCACAGGGCCACGCGGCCACGGCGAAGAAGGCCAAGGAGGACGCCGAAGGCGCCGAGGCCACCGCCCAGTCGAAGAGGGACGACGCCAAAAAGTCCAGCGACAAGGCGCGCGACCTGCGCGACGACGCGTGGGACGCCGAGCAGAAGGCCGACACCGCCCGCGCCAAGGCGGACGCCAAACAGGCCCACGCCCGGTCACTGGACGCGGGAGACGCGGCAGACGACGCCCGCGCGGCGGCCGACAAGGCGGACAAGCACGCCACCGAGGCGGAGACCGCGGCGAAGAAGGCGCGCTCCGAGGCTGATGCCGCCACCCGTGCGGCGGCCGAGGCGGACGCCGCGGCCACCCGCTCCGAGGCCGCGGCCAAGAGAGCCCGCGCGCACGCGGACGACGCGCAAGCGGCGAAGCTCAAAGCCGACGCGGCCGTCAGGAAGGCCACCAGCTCCGCCGCCGACGCCATCCAGGCGGCCAAGGACGCCGCCTACGAGGCCGACCAGGCCGTGAAGGAGGCCGACAAGGCCGAGCAGCTCGCCAAGACCGCCAGATCCCACGCGGACGAGGCGAGCAAACAGTCCGCCAAGGCCCGAGCCGCATCGGTGAAGGCCGCCGGGTACGCGCACGTCACCGCCGGAGCCGCCGTCGACGCCGGAAAAGCCGCCGTGCAGGTGGCCAAGCCGGCCAACGACGCGATCCAGATCGGCTCGCCCTACACCGACACCGACAGTGCCGCTTCCCTGGTGGTGCTGACGGGGCAGGGCTCGAAGACGATCGCCGAACAGCAGCAGGCCGTCGCCGACGCCCACGCCAAGAACGCCGATGAGGAGGCCAAGGCCGCCAAGGTCATCGCCGACAAGGCGCAGGACGACACGAAGGCGGCCTACCAGCACGCCGCCAACGCCGCCGGCTACGCGGCCACCGCGCGCGGCTACGCCAAGGAAGCCCTCGGCCACTCGGCAGCCGCCGCCAAGGCAGCCACGAAGGCCGCGCAGTCCCTGGCCCGCACGGTCGAGTACGGCAAGCAGGCCACCGCGGACGCCGAGGCGGCCGACAAGGCGGCGGTCCGGGCCGAAGGCTATGCCAAGGACGCCCGCGATTCCGCCGACGAAGCCGCCCTCGACGCACAAGCGGCCAGGGACGCGGCAGACGCCGCCGAACAGGACGCTCAAGGACGCCCGTGCCGCGGCCGACCGTGCCGACGAGGCGGCGACCGAGGCCGAGCAGTACGCCAAGGACGCGGAGAAGTACGCCCAAGAAGCTCAGGAAGCCTCGGACTCCGCACAGCGCAAGGAGGCCAACAAGCAGATCGAGACCGGAACGGTCCCGGATGAAGCTGGCGTATCCATCGGCGGCATGTTCTACGTCATCAACCGCGTAGAAAAAGTCGGCGACATGAAGGTCCTGAAGAAGACGGAGGGCTGCGACGGCTGGTGGGACCAGCTCTTCTACGACGGCGACTGCACGATCACCGGGAAAATCGGATACAAGGCCGACCTCGACCTGTTCCTCTGCACCGCCGAAGGCGTGGACGCGATGAAGTGGGGCTGCCCCGCCAATTCGACGGTGTATCTGGGAGAGCACTCGACCAAGGCACTGTCCACCGAGGTCACACACAACATCACGATCGCGGAGTACCAGAAGGGCGTCGACCCGATCGACCTCCTCTTCGGGAGCTGGATCAGATGCGTCCAGAAGATCCTCCCCGGTGGTGAGAAGGGGAGCTTGGGTGGTTGCGCCTGGGCGGCCGTGGATGTCGCAACCTTGTTCGCGGGCAAGATTCTCCGGCCCATCGCCGACGCTGTCAGGTCGTTGGACGCCGCAGTCAGGACCGGCATCGGCATCACCGACGCCTTCAAGGCGCTGCGTACGGTCGGTCTGGCCGACGACGTCGTCGCCCGCATCGGGTACCGGGCACTGGACGAGTTTGCCAAGTTCTGCACCAAGAGGACGACCCGTAGGCTCCTGACCGCACCGGCATCCGTGCCCGGTGAGGGATGCGGTGGCCTGATCCGCTACAACAGCGACGAGCTGAGCCGCATGGCCTACCACTACAGGACCGAGAACGGCTACTTCGGAGCGCAGCACAATGTCGCCGTCGCCAAGGTGCCGGGGTGGAACGACCCTAAGACCGGAGACCTCGTGGTCGCGAACAGCAAGTTTTCCGGTCACTCGGAGACAGAGATCCTGGACAAGCTGAAGGCAAAGGGATTCGACCCCAAGCAGATCACCACTCTCTACACTGAGCGTTCACCCTGTGGGAGTTGCGCCTCCGAACTGGCCGCCGCTCTCAAAGAGGGCACACCGGTCACCTGGTCGGTCCCATACCTCCCCGGCATGGAGAGCGGCGCGAAGCAACTGCTGGCTGAATACGTCAAGCGAGCTGGCGGGGGGCGTTCGGCGCGCTCCCTGGCAGGCCAACAACAGGAAGGGAAGTGAACGACGTATGGCCGAGTACGAATTTGATCTGCCGTTGAAATCCTCACCGGAGATCCTCGCTGAACGCGACAAGCTGGCCGATGAGGCTTGCCGAGCACTGTCCCAAGCCGGAATTCCCGTTCATCGGGTTGAACTTGGGGGTGGGCCTGAAGGCAGGCCTGGGGCGGAGGTTCACATGGAAGCCACCCCCGGCGGCCGAGTGGTGGTGGACTGGAACACGGGGGCAGAACTGACGACTGCTGCCGTAAAACTGCTGGAGGGCGCTCTTCTGGAGGGCAGAAGATTCGATCCTGCGAATCAGCCTTTCGCTCTTCGCCATCACTCAACCGTCCGCGTGCATATGCGGGACGCCCTTCTTGGAACCCTCACTTCGGCGGGTTTCGACGTGGAAGTGGCAGACGAGGACGACTACGGGGCTCCGGTCCTTTTCGTGAACAGCTTCCGGCGGCCCTGATTAGGCCCCAAGGTCACCTCCTTGCTGAATGAACTGCCGGGTGTGCCCCACTGCTATTTGGCAGGGGGCACACCCCTTGTCCGGTGACGGCGAGAACGTCGGCGTCAGCCGTGTTCGGCCCGGCGCCGGTCGCGGTCGATGATCGGCCGAGTCCGGCTTCAGCCGGTGAGCAGGCATCTCGGGCGAGCAAGTACCTTTCGTCTCATGGCTGTTGACCAAGAAGTCGAGGGAGTCGGGGGAGCCGAGAGAGCCAAGGAAGCCGCGAGAGCGGGGGCAGGCGTGCGGCTGCGGCCACCGCGCCACCCCCTGGACCGCCGTGCCGTCGCCCAGGCCGTGTATCGAAAGTGGATCTTGAGGTGTGAATGATCACGGTTCATGGGTCGGGGAGATCTCACGGATGAACAGTGGACGGTGTTAGAGCCGTTGTTGCCTACGGGGAGGAAGGCAGGGCGACCGCCCGTCTGGTCCCGGCGGCAGCTGATCGACGGCATACGGTTCCGGGTCAGGACCGGTGTGCCGTGGCGGGACGTGCCCGTCCAGTACGGACCGTGGGGCCGGATCTACGACTTGTTCCGCCGCTGGCAGCGGGACGGCACCTGGCACCGAGTCCTCACCCGGCTCCAGTCCCTGGCCGACGCCAAGGGCGTGATCACCTGGGACCTCAGCATCGTCTCCACCGTGTGCCGCGCTCATCAGCATGCGGCCGGGGCACGCAAGCAGGGTGACCTGCAAAAGGAACCGCCGGGCGGTGTCTTCACCGAGCCCGGAGATCACGGACTGGGGCGCTCACGCGGCGGGTTCACCACCAAACTGCACCTGGCCGTCGAGCAGGGACAGAAGCCCCTGTCGATCGTGATCACAGCCGGGCAGCGTGGGGACTCCCCGCAATTCGAGCCCGTGCTGAACCGCGCCTACCTGCGTCGACGGGGTATCCGCTGCACCATCCCGGACAAGGCCGACCAGGCCCGCAACCGCAAGAAGCGCGGCTCCCGCGGCGGCCGGCGCCGAAGTTCGACCCGGTCGATTACCGCGAGCGCCACGCAGTCGAGTGCGGAATCAATCGCCTCAAGAGGCACCGCGCCGTGGCCACGAGATACGACAAGCTGGCGGTCCGCTACGAGGCGGCCGTTCTTATCGCAGCCATCAACGAGTGGCTGTGATCGAAGTATTGGGAGTACACGCCGGGCGCTACGATGCGGGGCATGGAGTGTTTTGACGCCCGGCGTACACGTCGCTGAGGAGCCCGTCTCACCGCCGATTCTGTGGCAGGGGGCGGGCTGAACGATGTCCGTGTTCCGCCCCGGGTATCAAGCCCTCGGCCTGAGAGGCACACTTCCGTGCTCATCCGCGCATTCACCCAGCACGACCTGGCACCACTCACCGAACTGACCATCGACACGTTCCGGCCGTTCTATGAGGAATCCCTTCCGCCCCTTGATGGGCGAGGCCGTCTTCGCTGTTCAGCACGGCAGCTGGCGCGACGACTACCGCAAACAGGTCGCCGAGCTCCACTCTCCCAAACGGCACTCGCACGTCGCCATCGCCGAAGTGGAAGGCACCATCGCGGGTTACGTGGCGTGGAACGTCGTCCCGGACCGCAAGAAGGGTGAGGTCAAGATCCTCGCCGTCTCGGCCCAGCACCGACGTCACCATGTGGGCACGGCACTGTGCGAGCACGCCTTCGACCAGATGCGGGCCTTCGGAGCCGAGGTCGTCGAGATCGGCACCGGAGGAGACCAGTTCCACGCACCGGCTCGAGCCCTCTACGAGTCGCTCGACTGCACTCCCCACCCACGCACCGTCTACTTCCGCCAACTCTGACACCTCCCGGGCGGACGCCCTCGGGCGCCCGCCCGGTCGGCAGTCATCTACAGGTCCACTTCCGGAACAGGCCCCAGGTCGTGTCCGGAAAGTCAGGGGAGCCAGAGTCGTAGGCAGGCGAGGGTGACCAGGGCTTGGTAGTGGCGGGCGCGTTTGTCGTAGCGGGTGGCCAGGGCTTTGTTGTGCTTGAGCTTGTTGAAGCAGCGCTCGACGACGTTGCGGCGGCGGTAGGCGGCCCGGTCGAGCCGGCACAGGCTCTCACCGCGGCGGATGCGGCCGTTGATCTGGTCGATGCGCTCCGGGATCGCGGCTTTGATGCCGCGTCTGCGCAGGTAGGAACGGATCTTCGTGGACGAGTAGCCCTTGTCCGCGACGATCGCCCGGGCCGGGTCCTGGGCCGCCCAGGACCCGGTCGGCTGACATGGACGGCGCCCATGACGTGCTCGAACTGGGTGCAGTCGTTGACGTTGCCGGCGGTCAGGGTGAACGCAAGCGGCCGGCCCTGCCCGTCGCAGGCCAGGTGGATCTTCGTGGTCAGCCCGCCGCGGGAGCGGCCGAGTGCCTCGCCCGGCCAGAGCCCCCTTTTCGGGCCCCGGCAGCATGCTGGTGGGCCCGCACGGTCGTGGAGTCGACACACACGATGGTCCAGTCCACGGCGCCGACGGCATCGGAGTGCTGCTGGACGTGGGCCAGGAGCCGGTCCCAGGTGCCATCGGCCGACCAGCGGCGGAAGCGTTCATAGACCGTCTTCCACGGCCCGTACCGCTCGGGCAGGTCCCGCCAGGCGGCGCCTGTGGACAGCTTCCATAGGATCCCGTTCAGCACCTGACGGCGGTCCCGGACCGGCCGGCCCATCCGCGACGGAGCCAGCAACGGCTCGATCACCGCCCACGCTTCATCAGTCAGCTCATGACGACGCACCACACACAGGCCAACGACACCACCACTTTGCGGACACGACCTAGTGCTCCAGCCGTAGAACGCCGTGGAACGCGAGCAGGTGCCGGGCCTCGCGACGCGTTCCGGGGGCCCCTGCCCCCGTACGGGTCACCAGAACGCGCCGCCCGCCGCCGGCCCGCCTTGAATGGACGGGTGACCGCGCCTCCCGACGACTGCCTCGCGCGCAACGAGTGGATCTGCGGTGAGTACCTGAGCACCCGCCGCCGGATCGTCCTCGACGCGGTCGTACAGCATCTCGAACTGACGGCCGTCTCCGTCCTGATCGCGCTCGTCGTCGCCGTGCCCCTCGCCGTGCTCGCCCGCCGCTGGCGGTGGGCCACGGGGCCCGTACTCGCCCTCACCACGCTCCTGTACACCATCCCCTCGCTCGCGATGTTCTCGCTGCTCCTGCCGGTGTACGGGCTCTCCGCGTCCCTCGTTGTCGCGGGCCTCGTCCTCTACTCGCTCACCCTGCTCGTACGGAACATCCTCGCCGGACTGCGCGCCGTCCCCGACGAGACCCGGCAGGCCGCCCGCGGCATGGGATACGGGCCGATCCGCCTCCTGCTCACCGTCGAACTGCCCCTCGCGCTGCCCGCCGCCATGGCCGGGCTGCGCATCGCCACGGTCTCCGCCGTCTCCCTGGTCACCATCGGCGCGATCGTCGGCTTCGGCGGGCTCGGCAACCTCATCTACACGGGCATGAACACCTACTTCAAGGCCCAGGTACTCACCGCCTCCGTGCTCTGCGTCGTCATCGCCGTCGCCGCCGACCTGCTGCTGCTCGGCGTACAGCGTCTCCTCACGCCCTGGGAGAGAGCGGCAGGGGCGGCCCGCCCATGAGGACGCTCACCGACGCCTGGGCCTGGCTCGCCGACTCCGCGCACTGGGCCGGCGACGACGGCATCTGGCACCGGCTCACCCAGCACCTCGTGCTCACCGTCGTATGCCTGGTCATCAGCTGCCTGATCGCGCTGCCCGTCGCACTCGTCCTCGGCCACCTCGGCAAGGGCGGCGCGCTCGCGGTCAACATCTCCAACGTCGGACGCGCGGTGCCCACCTTCGCGGTGCTCGTCCTGCTGCTCCTGACCCCGCTCGGCCGGTGGGGTGACGGGCCGACCGTCGTCGCCCTCGTGCTGTTCGCCGTGCCGCCGCTGCTCACCAACGCCTACGTCTGGCATGCGCGGCGTCGACCGCGACGTGGTGCGGGCCGCGCGCGGCATGGGGATGACCGGGCGGCAGATGCTCTGGCGGGTCGAACTGCCGCTCGCCCTGCCGCTGGTGCTCAGCGGCGTCCGCCTCGCCGCCGTGCAACTCGCGCTCCGCCACCATCGCCGCGCTCGCCGGCGGCGGCGGGCTCGGCCGGATCATCACGGCCGGGTTCAACCTGGCGAGCACCCCGCAGGTGGTGGCGGGCGCCGTGCTCGTCGCCCTCTTCGCCCTCCTGGTCGAAGGCGTCTTCGAGGTGGCCGAGCGGATCGCCCCCGCCTGGACGCGGGGCCGGGGGAGCGCCGGATGAGGGGCCGCCGCACCGCCCTGGCCGCGGCCCTCCTCGCCCTGGTGACGGGCTGCGCCTCAGGGCCCTCACTGGAGGACCGGGGCCAGGTCACCGCGCCCCCGGGCGACAACAAGAACCTCGTCGTGGGCTCCGCGGGCTTCACCGAGTCCGACCTGCTCGCCCAGATGTACGCGCTGCTCCTGAAGAAGGCCGGCTACGGCACACAGATCCTCTCCGTGGCCAACCGCGAGCTGTACGAACCCGCCCTGGAGTCCGGCCAGATCGACGTCGTCCCCGAGTACGCCGCGACCTTCGCGGACTGGCTGAACGCCAAGAAGAACGGCGCCGACGCCCCGCCCGTCGGCTCGCCCGACCTCGCCACCACCATGAAGGCCCTGCACCGCCTCGCGGCACCGCGCGGCCTGACCGTCCTCGACCCCGGCGAGGCGGTCGACCAGAACGCCTTCGCCGTCACCGCCGCGTACGCCGCCCGGCACCGTCTGAAGACACTGAGCGACCTCGGCACGTCTCGCCTGAAGGTGCGCCTCGCCGCGGGTGACGAGTGCGTCCGGCGCCCGTACTGCGCCCCCGGCCTCAAGAAGGTCTACGGCATCGACGTCACCGGCGTCGACCCGAAGGGCGTCGGCACGACCCAGGCCAAGAAGGCCGTGCAGAACGGCCAGGACCAGATGGTGCTCACCACGTCCACCGACGCCACCCTCGACGACTTCGGGCTCGTACTCCTCAAGGACGACAAGCACCTCCAGAACGCCGACTACATCGTGCCCGTCGTCAACCGCTCCCAGGCGGGCAGCGGGAGCGTCGCGGCGGCCCTCGGGCGGCTCAACTCCGTACTGACGACCGCCGACCTCGCGGCCATGAACGAGCAGGTGGACAGCTGGCGGCGGTTGCCTCAGGACGTGGCGCGGAACTATCTGGAGGACAAGGGGCTGCTGTGAATACTCCGCTGCGGGCGCGTCGTGGCTGGTCGCGCAGTTCCCCGCGCCCCTGACGGGGGCGCTTCACGCGTCGGCGACCGAGTCGAACTGCACCTCGTCGCGCGCCACGCCCTGCGCGTCCGCGTCCACCGAACGGCGCAGGGCCTCGTGGAGTTTGGCCGGGGTCAGGACGCCGAGGAAACGCGCCCCGTCGAGCACCGCGACCCACCCCGCGTCGTGCTGCAGCATCACACCGAACGCCTGCTTGAGCGGGGCCCCGACCGGCACCCACGAGTTCATGCGGTGCGCCAGGTCACCGACCGTGCCCCCGGCACCGGCCTGCGCCACCTCGTCGACGCCGACCCAGCCGTGCAGATCGCCGTCCGCCGTCCAGGACGACGGCCCAGCGGGCGCCCCCTCCTCGCGCAGCCGGGCCGCGGCCTGCGCGGCCGGTTCGTCCAGCCGGGCGACCGGCGGCTCCTCCAGGTCGTCCGGCTGGATCTCGGTGACCGACAGCCGCTTCAGACCGCGGTCGGCCCCCACGAACTCGGCGACGTACGGCGTCGCGGCGCCCCGAGCACCGCGCCCGGAATGTCGAACTGTTCGATGCGCCCCTGGCCGTACACCGCGATGCGGTCACCGAGGCGGACCGCCTCCTCGATGTCGTGCGTGACGAACAGGACCGTCTTGCGCACGGCCCGCCGCATCCGCAGGAACTCGTCCTGCAACTGCTCGCGCACCACCGGATCGACCGCGCCGAACGGCTCGTCCATCAGAAGGACGGGCGGATCGGCCGCCAGCGCCCGCGCCACACCCACCCGCTGGCGCTGACCGCCCGACAACTGCTCGGGGTAGCGGGAGCCGTACGTCTTCGGGTCCAGCCCCACCAGGTCGAGCAGCTCGGCCGCCCGGGCCCGGGCCTTCGCCTTCTTCCAGCCGATGAGCGCGGGCACGGTCGCCGTGTTGTCGAGGACCGTGCGGTGCGGGAAGAGGCCGACCTGCTGGATCACGTAACCGATGCGGCGGCGCAGGCGCACCGGGTCCACGCCGGCGATGTCCTCGCCGTTCACGAAGATGCGGCCGGACGTCGGTTCGATGAGGCGGTTCACCATCATCATCGTCGTGGTCTTGCCGCAGCCGGACGGGCCGACCAGCGTGACCAGTTCGCCCTCGGCGACCTCGAAGGAGAGGTCGTCCACGGCCGTCGTGCCGTCCGGGTAGCGCTTGGTCACCTGCTCGAACCGGATCATGCCCTCACGCTAGCCGCGCCCGTCACTCACCGCTCACCAGCACCACCTGAAGGACGCGCGGTCCGTGGACCCCCTCGACCCGGTCCAGCTCGATGTCGCTGGTCGCGGAGGGCCCCGAGATCCAGGTCAGCGGGCGCGCCGGATCGAGCCGTTCGAGGGCCTGTGGAACGGAGGAGACGACCTGGTCCGGCACCCGCACCACGCAGATGTGATGGTCCGGGATGAGGGTGATGCGGCGACGCCCCTGATCGGGCGAGCCGTCGAGCACGATCGTGCCGGTCTCGGCGACGGCCACGGCGCAGCCGGTGACGACGGCCCCGGACCGGTCCAGCTCGGCCGCGGTGCTCACCGCGCGGTCGTGGACCAGCGGAGCGTCGACGGCCGCCATCCACTCGTGCGGGAGCCCCGGAGGCACCAGCACGGTGTCCGGCCACCGCTCGGCGAGCAGCCGCATGAGCAGGAGAGGCAGCTCCCCGGCGTCCGTACGGTGCACGATCGCCCGGTACTCCGCGAGGTTCTCCGCCAGCAGGTCCACCGTCTGCTCGACGGTCCGCTCCCCGTGCCGACGGCGGTAACCGCGGTCGATGTCCGTGGCGTACGAGGCCGGGGCCCCGCCCGGTCCGCCGAGAGCCCGGCGCACCCGGCCCAGGATCACGTCCCTACTGCTCACTTGCCGCCCCTTCCGTCGTCCTTGCCGCCGCCGGTCCGCTGCCACCAGTCGCGGAAGGACTCCGCGGGAACCTTGGGCAGTTCCCGGGTCGCCGTCCACGCGCGGCCCGGCCCCGGGAGCGTGCGCGGATGGAAGCGCCGGGTGCGCGACGCCAGGCGCAGGCCCGCGCGCAGCACGCCGGGGCGGGCGAACGCGAGGCCCGCCGCCCGCATCGCCGCCCGCTCCGCCGCGTGCCCCTTCGCCGGCTTCAGCGTCACCTTCACGCCGCGCCGCGTCACCTCGCCGCCCTGCACGACCCGCTCGCGCAGGTGCACGAGGACCTCGGGGATGTCGATGGCCACCGGGCACACCTCGTAGCAGGCGCCGCAGAGCGAGGACGCGTACGGGAGCGAGGCGTCGATCTCGCTCGCCGTACCCCGCAGCTGGGGGCTGAGGATGGCGCCGATCGGGCCCGGATAGACCGAGCCGTACGCGTGCCCGCCCGCCCGCTCGTACACCGGGCAGACGTTGAGACACGCCGAACAGCGGATGCAGCGCAGGGCCTGGCGGCCCACCTCGTCGGCGAGGGTGTCGGTGCGGCCGTTGTCCAGCAGGACCAGGTGGAAGGCGCGGGGGCCGTCCGTGTCCGTCGTACCCGTCCAGGTCGAGGTGTAGGGGTTCATGCGCTCGGCCGTCGAGGAGCGGGGCAGCGTCTGGAGGAAGACCTCCAGGTCGCGCCAGGTCGGCACCACCTTCTCGATGCCGACGACCGAGATCAGTGTCTCCGGGAGCGTCAGGCACATCCGGCCGTTGCCCTCGGACTCGACGACGACGAGGGTGCCCGTCTCGGCGACCATGAAGTTCGCGCCGGAGACGCCGACCTTGGCGCGCAGGAACTTCTCGCGCAGATGGAGGCGGGCCGCCTCGGCGAGGTCGCGGGGGCTGTCGGTGAGACCGTCCGGCGCCGGGCGGCCCCAACGGCCCATCTCCCGCGCGAAGATGGCGCGGATCTCGCCGCGGTTGCGGTGGATGGCCGGGACGAGGATGTGCGAGGGGCGGTCCGCGCCGAGCTGCACGATCAGCTCGGCGAGGTCGGTCTCGTACGCGCGGATGCCCGCCTCTTCGAGGGCTTCGTTCAGCCCGATCTCCTGCGTGGCCATCGACTTGACCTTGACGACCTCGGTCTCGCCCGTCTCCCGGACGAGCCGCGTCACGATGCGGTTGGCCTCGTCGGCGTCGGCGGCCCAGTGGACGGTGCCGCCCGCCGCCGTCACCGACTCCTCCAACTGGACGAGGTAGTGGTCCAGATGGCGGAGCGTGTGATCCTTGATCTGGCGGCCCGCCTCGCGCAGGGCGTCCCAGTCGTCGAGTTCGGCGACCGCGCGGGCCGCTTGTCGCGGATGGTGTGGGTGGCGTGCCGGAGGTTGGCGCGCAGGGTGACGTTCTTGACCGCCTCGTGCGCGGCCTTCGGGAAGGCCGGCATCCCGAGATACGTGCCGCTTCCGCCAGGGCCGTTCATGGCGGGGCCGCTCATGCCGGGGCCGTTCATGACAGGGGCTCCTCTTCCGTGCTCGCGAGGATCTCGGCGATGTGGACGGGCCGCACGGCCGTGCGCAGCCGGGCCATCGTGCCGCCGATGTGCATCAGACAGGAGTTGTCCGCCGCGCACAGCACCTCGGCCCCCGTCGACTCCGCGTGGCGCACCTTGTCGGCGCCCATCGCCGCCGAGACATCGGGGTTCTTCACGGCGAACGTGCCGCCGAAGCCACAGCACTCCTCCGCGCCGGGCAGCTCCACCAGTTCGAGGCCCTTGACCGCCCGCAGGAGCCGGGCCGGCCGCTCACCGAGGCCGAGGCTCCGCAGGCCGTGGCAGGTCGGGTGGTAGGTGACCTTGTGCGGGTAGCACGCCCCGACGTCGGTGACGCCGAGGACGTCCACCAGGAACTCGGTCAGCTCGTACGTCTTCGGCACCACCGGGGCGAGCCTGCGCGCGAGGCCGTCCCCGCGGCCCTCCGCCCGCGCCCGTTCTCCCATGCGCGGGTACAGCTCGCGCACCATCGCCCCGCACGACCCGGAGGGCGTCACGATCGCGTCGTACGCGTCCGAACCGAAGACATCGGAGAACCGCCGGGCGAGCGGTTCCGCCTGATGCCGGTACCCGGTGTTGTAGTGCGCCTGCCCGCAACAGGTCTGCCCCATCGGGAAGTCGACCTCGACGCCCAGTCTGGTCAGCAGTTTCACCACCGCGCGGCCCGTGTCCGGATAGAGCGTGTCGTTGACACAGGTCGGGAACAGGGCGACACGCATGGCGAGTTCCTCCTTGCCGATCATCGGGTGGATGCAGCGTACGTGGGAGGGGGCGGCGTACGGCAGTGGTCGCCCGCATGGGGCCGGGCGGGGCGCCCTTCGCGCCGTCCCTTGGCGACGACACACGGCAGGATGACGACACACGGCAGGATGGGGCGGACCCGCTCACGACCAGCGCTCAGGAGCAGCCTTGACCGTCACGTACCGCCAGCCCGGAGTCGTTCTCACCGACCGCCGCTTCAGCGTGCCGCTCGACCACGACGATCCGGCGGGGGAGCGGATAGAGCTCTACGCCCGCGAGGTCGTCCCGGCCGCGCGCGGCGGCGCCGACCTGCCCTGGCTGGTGTACCTCCAGGGCGGCCCGGGCTTCGGAGCGACCCGCTTCCACGGCCGGGAGTCCTGGCTCGACCGCGCCCTGCGGGACTTCCGCGTCCTCCTCCTCGGACCAGCGCGGCCACCGGCAGCTCCACCCCCGCCAACCGGCAGACGCTCCCGCTGCGCGGCGGCCCCCGCGAACAGGCCGACTACCTCGTCCACTTCCGGGCCGACTCCATCGTCCGCGACTGCGAGGCGATCCGCCCCGAGGTGACGGGCGGCGCGTCCTGGACCGTCCTCGGCCAGAGCTTCGGCGGGTTCTGCGCCACGCACTACCTGTCGGCGGCGCCCGAGGGCCTGGCCGCGGCGCTCATCACCGGCGGCCTGCCCGCCCTGGACGGTCACGCCGACGACGTGTACCGCGCGACGTACCCGCGCATGGCGCGCAAGAGCATCGCGCACTACGCCCGCTACCCGCAGGACATCGAGCGCGCCCGCCGCGTCGCGGCCCACCTCGCCGAGCACGAGCCGGTCCTGAACGGCGGCTACCGGCTCACCGTCCCCGCCTTCCAGTCCCTCGGCATCCTCCTCGGCACGGGCGACGGCAGCCACCGGCTGCACTACCTCCTGGAGGACGCCTTCGTGCGCACGGCGTCGGGGCCCGTGCTCTCCGACGCGTTCCAGGAGAACGTCCAGACCGTCCTGTCGTACGCCGGAAATCCGCTCTACGCCCTGCTGCACGAGGCGATCTACGGCCAGGGCGAGCGGCCCACCGCCTGGTCGGCCGAGCGGGTGCGCGCCGAGTTCCCGCAGTTCGACGCGGACAAGGCGCTGGCGGGCGACGAACCGCTGCTGTTCACCGGGGAGGCCGTGCAGCGCTGGATGTTCGACTGCGACCCGGCGCTGCGCCCGCTGCGCGAGACCGCGGACCTGCTGGCGGAGCGCACGGACTGGCCGCGCCTGTACGACCAGGACCGGCTGGCGGCGAACGAGGTGCCGGCCGCCGCGTCGGTCTACCACGACGACATGTACGTCGACGCCGGGCACGCGCTGCGGACCGCCCGCGCCATCCGGGGGCTGCGCACCTGGGTCACGGACGAGTTCGAGCACGACGGGCTGCGGGTGAGCGGACCGCGGGTCCTCGACCGGCTGCTCGCGCTGGCCCGCGGCGAGGCGTGAGGCGCGGCTCCCCTGGGCGCGACGGGGTACGGCCGCACCCTTGACCCGCGCGCGGGCGGCGGACAACTCTGGGCGCATGAAGATCACAGAGAGCGGCGCCATCCTCTTCCGCAACACCATGAGCATCACCGACGGCCACCTCGACGGCTTCCGGAAGGCCATCGCCCAGGCGGTGGCCTTCACCGAGGAGCACGGCCCCCAGCTCATGGTGGAGGTCTTCATCGACGAGGAGCGGATGCTGGCGTAGAGCTTCCAGCTCTACCGCGACTCCGACGCGATCCGCGCCCACTGGCGGCTGTCGGACCCGTACATCCGTGAAGTGATGGAGCACTGCACAGTGCGGCACTTCGAGATCTACGGCGAGCCGGACGACGACATCATGGCGGCCCTGAAGGCCCCGGACGGCGAGTCCTTCCCCGTCACCCACACGCCCCGCCTCGCCGGCTTCACCCGCCTCGCGCACCCGCACCCCACGGCGTGACCCATCGCGTTGTGCCGCCGTAGCGGGCCTTAGGCTGCGGCCATGACCGAGTCGCAGACCGCAGCCGAGGCCGCAGCGCCCGCCCAACTCACCCCCATGCCCGAGGACTGGCACCGCGCGCTCGCCGTCGTGGCGCACCCCGACGACCTGGAGTACGGCTGCGCGGCGGCGATCGCCGCCTGGACGGACGCGGGCCGGGACGTCGCCTACCTGCTCGCCACGCGCGGGGAAGCGGGCATCGACACGCTGGACCCCGCCACCTGCGGGCCGCTGCGCGAGCGGGAGCAGCGGGCCAGCGCGGCGGTCGTCGGCGTCGGGACCGTGGAGTTCCTCGACCACCGGGACGGTCGTCGTCGAGTACGGCACGGCGCTGCGCCGCGACATCGCCGCCGCGATCCGCAGGCACCGGCCCGAACTCGTCATCACGCTCAACCACCGCGACACCTGGGGCGGCGTCGCCTGGAACACCCCCGACCACGTGGCGGTGGGCCGGGCCACGCTCGACGCCGCGTCGGACGCGGGCAACCGCTGGATCTTCCCCGAGCTGATCGAGGAGCAGGGCCTTGAGCCGTGGAACGGCGTGCGGTGGGTCGCCGTCGCCGGTTCGTCGACCCCCACGCACGCGGCGGACGCCTCCGTCGGACTCGACCGCTCGGTGGCCTCCCTCCTCGAACACCGCACCTACATCGAGGCGTTGACGGACGAGGACCCCGAGACGTACTGCCGTACGTTCCTGACGGGCAACGCCCAGGCGCTGGCCCCGCGCTTCGGCGGGAAGCCCGCGGTGGGGTTCGAGGTCTTCAGCCGGTGAGCCCGCGCCCGGGACCTGACGGGTCATCAG
Organism: Streptomyces huasconensis; assembly: GCA_004010275.1. GTDB lineage: Bacteria > Actinomycetota > Actinomycetes > Streptomycetales > Streptomycetaceae > Streptomyces > Streptomyces huasconensis. Next base: position 13,004 of record RBWT01000097.1, on the reverse strand, counting down.
GTCCCGGTTGCCGACCTGAGCCGGTCCTCCGTGCGGCAGGCCCGGGAGCACGCCGCCCGGCCGGTCGCGCGCCGGTCACTTCCGCGTGGCGGCGTCGCTGTCGGGGTGGAGGGTGAAGACCCGGTCGAGGCCCACGATGCGCAGGATGCGCAGGGTGTTGGCGGGCACGGCCGCGAGTGCGATGTCCGCGCGGGCGGCGTGGGCGTGGTGACGGGCGGCGATCAGGGCGGTGATGCCGCTGGAGTCGCAGAAGTCCATGCCGGACAGGTCCAGGACGAGTCGCTGACCGGGCCGGAGAGGCAGGGCGGTGACCCGTTCCCGCAGTTCGGGGGCGTGGTGGTAGTCGAGTGCGCCGCTGACCTCCAGCACCGGGCCGGTCGCGGCATCGCGGATCGTGATGGTCAGCGCGCTCATGGGCGGTTCTTCGTTGCCGGGGCCGGGGCGGGGACGCCCATGGCGAGGAGGGCGGTGTCGTCGTCGAGGCCGTCGCCGAAGTCGTCGAGCAGGCCGGTCAGTGCGTCGATGAGGTCCTGCGGGGACTTCCCGGCGTGCTCGGTGGCGAAGGCGAGCAGGGCGTCGTCACCGAACAAGGTGCCGCGGCCTTCGCCGGTACGGGCTTCGGTGAGGCCGTCGGTGTAGAGGAGCAGGGTGTCGCCGGGAGCGAGGACGGTGGTGGCGGTGGCGAAGTCGGCCTCGGGCAGGATGCCGACGAGGAGACCGCCCGGGGTGGGCAGGAAAGCGGCCGTGCCGTCGGCGCGCAGCGTGAGGGCGGAGGGGTGGCCGCCGGAGGCGAGGTGCACGGTGACGTGCCCGGAGACGGGGTCGGGATCGAGGCTGCCGAAGATGGTGGTGCAGTAGCGCGGGTCGCCGCTGCCGGTGTACCGGTCGTGGAGCACCGTGTTGAGCGTCGTCAGGGCGGACACCGGGTCGGGATCGTGCAGGGCGGCGGCGCGCAGGGTGTAGCGGGTGAGCGAGGTGACCGCCGCCGCCTGGGGGCCCTTTCCGCAGACGTCGCCGAGGACCCGAAGCGCTTGCCGTCGAGGGCGAAGACGTCGTAGAAGTCGCCGCCGAGCCGGTCGGGAGAGGCGGTGTGGTACTGAACGGCCGTTTCCACGCCGGGGACCGGCGGCAGGGCGGCGGGCAGCAGTGACTGCTGGAGCACGGCAAGGGCTTCCTGCAGCCGGGCGCGGTCGGCCTCCGCCTGCCGGCGCGCCTCTTCGGCCGCCTTCCGCCGGCGGAGGAGTTCCTCCTCGTAGGCGCGGCGGTCCCGGGCGTCGGAGAAGGTGGTGCGGATCAGCAGCGGCTCACCGGTCGTGCCGTGCTTGACCACGGACGAGACCAGTACGGGCATCCGGCCGCCGTCGGCCTGCTTGATCTCCAGGGCCACTCCGCTGATCTCGCCCTGCATCCGCAGCAGCGGGGCGAAGTGGGTCTCGTGGTACAGCTTGCCGCCCATGGTCAGCAGGTCGGTGAACCGCTTCCGGCCCACCACCGCCTCGCGCTCCAGGCCGAGCCAGTCCAGCAGCCTGGCGTTGATCCTCGCGATGGTGCCGTCCATCAGCGTGGACAGATACCCGCACGGCGCGCTCTCGTACAGTTCTTCGGCACTGTCTTCCAGCAGCGCCGCGAACGCCGCGTCCGGTGACCCGGCACCGTCGTGGCCGGGCGGCTCGGGGTCACCGCGGTCGGGCGGTTCGGAGTGCTGCCCTGCGCGGCCCATCACCGTACGGCCGCCAGGAAGTCGGTGATCGCCTCGTTGGTGGCCTCGGGTGAGGACAGGTGCGGGCAGTGCCCGGTCGCGTCGAGGGTGATCAGGGTCGAGCCGGGGATCGACGCGTGGACGTAGGCGCCGACCTCGCGCGGGGCGATGGCGTCCTGCGTGCACTCCAGCACCAGCGTGGGCACCTGCACCTTCTTCAGGTCGTCCCGTGCGTCCGAGAGGAACGTGGTGCGGGCGAAGACGCGCGCCATGTCCGGGTCGGTGGCGCAGAAGCTGTTCTTCAGCTCCTCGCCGAGTTCGGGACGGTCGGCGTTCCCCATGATCACCGGGGCCATCGCCGCCGACCAGCCCAGGTAGTTCAGGTCCAGGGACGCCAGCAGTTCGTCGATGTCCTCCGCGCTGAAACCGCCGCGGTACCCCTCGTCGTCGATGTAGCGCGGAGAAGGCGCGACCATCACCAGGGCGCCGATCCGCTCCGGGGCCATGTCGGCGGCCAGCACGCCGATCATGGCGCTGACCGAGTGCCCCACGAACACCGCGTCGCGCAGGTCGAGCCCCTCGCAGATCTCCACCACGTCCCGCGCGTAGCCCTCCAGCGAGGAGTAACGGTCCTCCGAGAACGCGGACAGGTCCGAGCGGCCCGAGCCCACGTAGTCGAACATCACCACCCGGTACTCGTCGACCAGGGCGGGCACCGTGAGGCGCCACATGTTCTGATCGCAGCCGAACCCATGAGCAAGCACCACCGTCCGTCCGCGCGGGTTGCCGGTGACAGTGATGTTGTTCCTGTGTTCGATGTCCATCAGTTAAGTGTCGCAGGCCCGCACCCGGCGCCGCGCGGCCGGAACAGCGCTTCGTGGGCTCACGGCGTGAGAACCCGCACAGGGCCGCCGCGGCCGGTCGGCCCGCTCGGCTTCGGCCCGGTCTCCGCGGGGGCCTCGGGCAGGAGCCGCGGCACCGGACCGCGGCGTGCCCGGTCGGCGCTCGCCGGGCTCACGACGGCCGTGGCGCCTGCCCCCGGTGGCGTGACCTATCCGACAAGCCCATGCTCGCGGCCACCCGCCACCACCTGGGCCACCGCGGCCTCCGCCTCCGGTGTGAAGACCCCTGCCCTGCGGCGGGCCGCCCGCGCGTCGATGTCCGCCGGACCAGCTCGGCGTTGATCGTGACGCCGGCCCGGTAGCCCGCGCTCGCTGCGTTGATCACCTGCTCCGCGGGGCCGGTCGCGTTCCCGACCGCCCACACGCCGGGGACCGTGGTCCGGCCCGTCTCGTCCACCGCCGGGTACGGCCCGAACGGGGTCTCCCTGGTCCCGGCGCCGAGCGCGGTCAGCAGCCGTCGCGCGGCACCGGCCGCGCGGCGACGAACAGGACCGAGCGGGGGAACACCCGCCCGTCGGCGAGCCGCACGCCGGTCAGCCGGTCGTCGGTCACCTCCAGGCCGGCGACCTCGCCCTCCACCACCGAGACACCGGCGGCCGCGAGGCGCTCCCACTCCACGTCGGGCACCTCCCGCACGGTGTGCAGGAAGAGCGTCACGTCCATGGACCACTGGGTGACGAGCAGCGCCTGGTGGCTGGTGAACGGCTCCGGGGCGAGCACCCCGAAGGGCCGGTCCCGCACCTCCCAGCCGTGGCAGTACGGGCAGTGCAGCACGTCGCGGCCCCAGCGTTCGGCGACCCCCGGCACCGCGGGCGCCTCGTCCACCAGGCCCGTGGCCACGACGACCCGGCGCGCATCCACCGCCCGGCCGTCGGAGAGCCGCACCCCGAACTCGCCGCGCCCGTCCGGCAGTACCTCCGTCACGGCGCCCCGCACCACCCGCACGCCGTACCGTGCCAGCTCCCGCCGCCCCTCGGCGAGGAACTCCGCGGGCGGCATGCCGTCCCGCGACAGGTATCCCTGCATGTGCGCGGGCGGGCGCGTTGCGCGGTTCCCCGGCGTCGACGACCAGAACCCGCCGCCGCGACCTGCCGAGCACGAGCGCCGCGCTCAAACCCGCCGTGCCGCCCCCGACGACCACGACGTCGTATCCGTTGTTGTGGGTCATGGTGACCACCTCCACGACGCACTCTCCCGCCGGTGCTGCGTTTTCGACAAATAGCTTTGCTGATACCGCAAAGACGCGCCATGATGGGGGCATGAGCGACGAGACCGAAGTTCCGCACGAGATGGACCAGGTCCTCACCGAGGTCGGGCCCCGGCTGCGCCGCATCCGCCGGGAGCGCGGCGCCACCCTCGCCGGGCTCTCCGCAGCCACCGGCATCTCGGTCAGCACCCTGTCCCGCCTGGAGTCCGGCAACCGCAAGCCGAGCCTCGAACTCCTGCTGCCCATCGCCCGCGCCACCAGTCCCGCTGGACGAGCTGGTGGGCGCCCCGCCGGTGGGCGACCCGCGCGTGCGGGCCAAGCCGATCGTCCGGCACGGGCGCACGATGCTGCCGCTCACCCGCCAGCCCGGCGGCCTCCAGGCGTACAAGGTGGTCGAGCCCGCCCGCACCGCCCCCGCCCCGGACCCGCAGACCCACGAGGGGTACGAGTGGCTGTACGTCCTCTCCGGCAAGCTGCGGCTGATCCTCGGCGACCACGACGTGGTGCTCGGCCCCGGCGAGGCCGCCGAGTTCGACACCCGCGTCCCGCACTGGTTCGGGGCGACGAGCGAGGGAGGGGCGGAATTCCTGAGCCTCTTCGGACCCCAGGGCGAGCGGATGCACGTACGGGCGCGGCCCGCCCGCAAGGACGGGGGCGACTGACGGTTCCCCTGCGGCAAGCGACCGCTTAGTATGCGATCGAGCCCGGTCTACGACAGCCCCGTGGAGGCCCCGCATGCAGGCATGGCAAGTGCACGAGAACGGCGAGCCGGGCGAGGTGATGCGCCTCGTGGAAGCCGCCCGCCCGGAGCCCGGTGACGGGCAGGTGCTCCTGAAGGTCCGCGCCGCGAACATCAACTTCCCGGACGCGCTGCTCTGCCGCGGCCACTACCAGGTCAGGCCCCCGCTGCCCTTCACGCCGGGCGTCGAGATCTGCGGCGAGACCGAGGACGGGCGGCGCGTGCTCGCCACCCCCGCACTGCCGCACGGCGGATTCGCCGAGTACGTGGTCGCGGACGAGGCCGCCCTGCTGCCCGCGCCCGACGCGCTGGACGTCGCGGAGGCCGCCGCGCTCCACATCGGCTACCAGACGGGCTGGTTCGGCCTGCACCGCCGGGCGCACCTCCAGGAGGGCGAGACCCTCCTCGTGCACGCGGCGGCGGGCGGAGTCGGCAGCGCCGCCGTGCAGCTCGGCAAGGCCGCGGGCGCCCAGGTCATCGGCGTCGTCGGCGGCGCGGACAAGGCGGCGGTCGCCCGCGAGCTGGGCTGCGACCTCGTCATCGACCGGCGTACGGACGACATCGTCGCCGCCGTCAAGGAGGCCACCGGCGGCCGGCGGCGCCGACGTCGTCTACGACCCCGTGGGCGGCGACGCGTACGCCAAGTCCGCCAAATGCGTCGCCTTCGAGGGCCGCATCGTCGTCGTGGGCTTCGCGAGCGGCTCCATCCCCTCGCCCGCGCTCAACCACGCCCTGGTGAAGAACTACACGATCATGGGCCTGCACTGGGGCCTGTACAACACCAAGGACCCGCGTGCGATCCGGCGCTGCCACGAGGAGCTGACCGAGCTGGCCGCGAAGGGTGCCATCAAGCCGCTGGTGAGCGAGCGCGTGCCGATGGCCGGTGCCGCCGCGGCCGTGCAGCGGGTCGCCGACGGTGTCACCACCGGGCGCGTCGCCGTCCTGCCGCAGGGAGGTGCCGCATGACCGACGCCGCCGAACTGCGCGCCCGTACCCGGGAGTTCCTCGCCGCGCACCCGCCCGCGAGCACCGGCCGCGACGACTTCCTCAAGGCCCGCTTCGACGCAGGACTGGCCTGGGTGCACTACCCCGAGGGCCTGGGCGGGCTCGGCGCGCCGCGCTCCCTGCAAGCCGTCGTCGACGCCGAGCTGGAGGCCGCGGGCGCGCCCGACAACGACCCGCGGCGGATCGGGATCGGCCTCGGCATGGCCGCGCCGACCGTCCTCGGCTTCGGCACCGAGGAGCAGAAGCGCCGCTCCTGCGGCCGCTGTGGACCGGCGAGGAGGTGTGGTGCCAGCTCTTCAGCGAGCCGGGCGCCGGCTCCGACCTCGCCGCGCTCGGCACCGGCGCCGTGCGCGACGAGGCGAGCGGCGACTGGATCGTCAACGGCCAGAAGGTGTGGACCTCCAGCGCCCACACCGCCCGCTGGGCCATCCTCATCGCCCGCACCGACCCCGAGCAGCCCAAGCACCGCGGCATCACGTACTTCGTGTGCGACATGACCGACCCGGGCGTCGAGGTGCGGCCGCTGCGCCAGATCACCGGCGAGGCCGAGTTCAACGAGGTCTTCCTCACCGATGTGCGCATCCCCGACGCGCACCGCCTCGGCGCCGTCGGCGAGGGCTGGAAGGTGGCCCAGACCACGCTCATGAACGAGCGCGTCTCCATCGGCGGCATGCGCATCCCCCGCGAGGGCGGCATGATCGGGCCCGTCGCCAAGGCCTGGCGCGAGCGACCCGAACTGCGCACCCACGACCTCCACCAGCGGCTGATGAAACTCTGGGTCGACGCCGAGGTCGCCCGGCTCACCGGCGAGCGGCTGCGCCAGCAGCTCGTCGCGGGCCAGCCCGGCCCCGAGGGCTCCGGCATGAAGCTCGGCTTCGCCCGCCTCAACCAGGAGATCAGTGGCTTGGAGGTCGAACTCCTCGGCGAGGAAGGGCTGTTGTACGACGACTGGACGATGCGCCGGCCCGAGATCGTCGACTTCACGGGCCGTGACGCGGGCTACCGCTACCTGCGCTCCAAGGGCAACAGCATCGAGGGCGGGACCAGCGAGGTCCTGCTGAACATCGTCGCCGAGCGCGTCCTCGGGCTGCCCTCCGAGCCGCGCACCGACAAGGACGTCGCCTGGAAGGACCTCGCGCGATGACTGACCTTCTCTACTCCGAAGAGGAAGAGGCACTGCGCTCGGCGGTGCGCGATCTGCTCACCGACCGCTGCGACGCCGCGTCCGTGCTCGCCCGCGCCGAGTCCGACGCCCCGCACGACGCGGAGCTGTGGAAGACGCTCGCCGGCGGCATGGGGCTCGCCGGCCTCCTCGTGCCCGAGGAGCTGGGCGGCCAGGGCGCCACCCACCGCGAGGCCGCCGTCGTCCTGGAGGAGCTGGGCCGCGCCGTGGCGCCCGTGCCCTACCTCACCAGCGCCGTCGTCGCCACGGAAGCCCTGCTCGCCTGCGACGGGAGCGAGGCCGCCGCACTGCTCGGCGCGCTCGCCTCCGGACGCACGGTCGGCGCGCTCGCGGTGAGCCTCGCCGCCGCTCCCGGCGCCGCCTTCAAAGACGTACGCCACGAAGGCGCGCCCTGCACGGGGAGCTGACCGGCATCGCGGACGCGGCGGGCGCCGATCTGCTGCTCGTCCCGGCGGGCGGCGGGCTGTACGCCGTCGACACCGGCCAGGACGGCGTCACCGTCACCCGCAGACCTCGCTCGACCTCACCCGCCCGCTCGCCACCGTCACCTTCGACGGGGCACGCGCGCGTGCCCTCACGCAGGACGCGCGGCACGCCGTCGCCCAGGGGCTGCGGGCAGGGGCGGGACTGCTCGCCTCCGAGCAGCTGGGCATCGCCGAATGGTGCCTGACCGAGACGGTGCGGTACGTGAAGGAGCGGCACCAGTTCAACCGGCCCGTCGGCTCCTTCCAGGCCCTCAAGCACCGCCTCGCCCAGCTGTGGCTGGAGGTGGTGAACACCCGCGCCGCCGCCCGCCACGCCGCGGACGCCCTGGCCAGGGGGAGCGACGAGCCCTCCCTCGCGCGGTGGTGGCGCAGGCGTATGCCGCCCCCGTGGCGGTGCGCGCCGCGGAGGAGGCGGTGCAGTTGCACGGCGGCATCGGCATGACGTGGGAGCACCCCGTGCACCTCTACCTCAAGCGCGCCAAGGCCGACTCGATCGCCTACGGCACGGCGGGACACCACCGCACCTCCGTGGCGGAGCTGGTCGCGCTGCCGGCGCCCTGACCTGCGTACACACCCTGAACGAGAAAGATGTGGCCCACACGTACCCCGTGTGGGCATGCGGCGGCGCCCTGTCCGGGTAAGGCATAATTGCGAGCCGTTCGCAACAACGCTTGATCTTCAGTAGGGGTGTGGAGCATGAGGGCCCGATCGATACGGGGCACGGGCGGCCTGGCCGCGGCCATCGCGATAGCGGTCGCGGCCTCCGCCTGCTCGGCGCCGGGCGACGGCGGCAGCGGCGGCGCCAAGGACTCGGCGGTCGTCGGCATCGCCTACGAGCCCGACACCCTCAGCCCCCTGCTGGGCTACGGCAAGGACGGCAACTCCAAGATCTTCGACGGCCTGCTCACGCACGACGCCGACATGAAGCTCAAGCCCGCCCTCGCCGCCGCGCTGCCCAAGGTCACCGACGACGGTAAGACCTACACGTACAAGCTGCGCAAGGGCGTCAAGTTCAGCGACGGGAAGCCCTTCTCCGCCAAGGACGTCGTCTTCACGTACGAGACGATCCTCGACACGAAGACCAACAACGCCTCCAAGACCGAGCTGGACGCCGTCAAGAGCGTCGAGGCCAAGGGGGACGACACGGTCGTCTTCCACCTCAAGTACCCCTACGCGCCCTTCGCCGAGCGCACCGTCCTGCCCATCGCGCCCGAGCACATCGCGGGCAAGCAGGACGTGAACAACGGCGCCTTCACCACCAAGCCCGTCGGCACCGGACCCTACGAGCTGGTCAAGTGGTCCAAGGGCGAGAAGCTGACCTTCAAGGCCAACCCCGACTACTGGGGCGGCGCGCCGAAGATCAAGAACTTCACCATGGCGATCATCAAGGACGACGACGTACGGGCCACCCGGCTCGACGCCGGCGAACTCGACGGCGCGATCCTGCCGCCGAACCTCGCGAAGAAGTACCGGGGCGACAGCGGCAAGAAGACGTACGCCGCCAAGACCTTCGACTACCGCGTCGTGACGCTGCCCACCGGCAACAAGGTCGCCGGCGACACCGCCGTCCGCCGCGCCCTCGACGTCGGCGTGAACCGCAAGGCCATGGTCGACTCGATCCTGGACGGCGCGGGCAAGGAGGCCTACGGCCCGGTCCCGACCGACAGCCCCTGGTTCACCAAGGGCACCGAGCGCAAGTTCGACGCCGCCAAGGCCAAGAAGATCCTCGACGACGCCGGCTGGAAGCCGGGCAAGGGCGGCATCCGCGAGAAGGACGGCGTCCAGGCGACGTTCCCGCTCTGGTACCTCTCCGGCGACAAGCTCCGCCAGGAGCACGCCCTCGCCTACGCCTCCGACGCCAAGAAGCTCGGCATCAAGGTCCAGGTGCAGTCCGGCACCTGGGAGGTCATCGAGCCGCGCATGCCCAAGGACGCCGTCCTCGCGGGCGGCGGCTCCCCGGCCGACCCCGACTTCGACCAGTACACCCTCCTGAAGTCCTCCCTCGCCGGTGACGGCTTCAACAACATGGCGCACTACGACAACCCGAAGGTCGACAAGGCCCTGGAGGACGCCCGCAAGAGCGGCGACCACGCCGAACGCAAGGCCGCCTACGACACCATCCAGCGTGAACTGGTCAAGAACCCCGGCTACACCTTCCTCACTCACATCGACCACCTCTACGTCGTCGACAAGAAGTTCGGCGACCTGACCACGCAGGTCGAGCCGCACGACCACGGCCTCGCCTCCGGTCCCTGGTGGAACGTCGAGGACTGGCAGCCGAAGAAGTGACGACCGCGATACGCGAGACCCCGGGGAAGGCGGCACACCGCCGCCTCCCCTGGGGTCCGATGGCGCGCCTCGCGGGACGGCGGCTGCTGTTCGCCGTGCCCGTCCTGCTCGTCGTCACCTTCGGCGTCTTCGCCATCGCCGCCGCCTCGCCCTTCGACCCCGTCAAGGCGTACGCGGGCACGGCCGGACTCACCGCCTCGCAGGACAACCTCGACCAGCTGCGCGCCAACCTCGGCGTCGACCGTCCGCTCGCCACCCGCTGGTGGGATTGGCTGACCTCGGCCCTCACCGGCGACCTCGGCGACTCCAGCACCCTGCGCCAGCCCGTCGCCGACGTCATCGGCGAACGCGTCGGCTGGTCGTGCTGCTCGCCGCCACCGCCTTCCTCGTCGCCATCCTGCTCGGCACGGCCCTCGGCGTCCTCGCCGCGCGCCGCCCCGGCGGCTGGGTCGACCGCGCGGTGACCTCGCTCGCGTACACGCTCGAAGCGGCGCCGCCGTTCTGGCTCGGCCTGCTCGCCGTCTGGCTCTTCGCGCTGAAGCTCGGCGTACTGCCCTCGGGCGGCCTCACCGACACGGCCAGCTCGACCGTCACGGCCGGCCAGGTCGCGAGCCACCTGGTGCTGCCCGCCGGGGTACTCGCCGTCTCGCAGCTGCCCTGGTTCGTCCTCTACGTACGCCAGGGCAGTCGGCGACGCGCTCGGCGACGACCCCGTGGAACGGCGCACGCGCGCGTGGCCTCGCCGAACGGACCGTCCTCCTCGGCCACGCGCTGCGCTCCGGGATGCTGCCCGTGCTCACGCTCATCGGCTCCCGCGTACCCGAACTGATCACCGGAGCGCTCCTGGTGGAGACCGTCTTCAGCTGGCCCGGCATCGCCGCGGCCACCGTCCAGGCGGCGACCTCCGTCGACTTCCCGCTGCTCGCCGCGCTGACCGCGCTCGCCACCGCCGCGGTGCTGCTCGGCAACCTCGTGGCCGACCTCCTGTACGGCCTCGCCGATCCGAGGGTGGGATTCGATGGCTGACATCGCCTGGCGCGCCCAGGGAGACGTACGACGCTCCACGCGCGCGTGGCGCTCGTTCCTCCGCGGTGATCGTCGCCGCGGTCGTCCTCGCCGTCCTCGTCGCCCCGCCCCTCGTCAACCTCGACGAGCAGGCCGTCTACCTGGCGGCGAAGCTTCGGCCGCCGTCGCTCGCGCACCCCTTCGGGACGGACGACGTGGGACGCGACCTGCTCCTGCGCTGCGTGTACGGGCTGCGGGTCTCGCTGCTCGTCGGCGTCGTGGCGGCCGTCGTCGCCACCGTCGTCGGCACGGCGGTCGGCGCCCTCGCCGCCGCCTCCGGGGGCTGGGTGGACCGGATCGTGATGCGGCTCGTGGACGTCTTCTCGTCCGTGCCGCACCTGCTCCTCGGCATCTTCATCGTCGCGATGTTCCGGCCCGGGGTGTGGCCCGTCGTCGTCTCCGTGGCGCTCACCCACTGGCTCTCCACCGCCCGCATCGTGCGCGCCGAGGTGCTCTCCCTGCGCTCGCGGCCCTACGTCGACGCCGCCATCTCCGGCGGCGCCTCACGGCTGCGCGTCGCGGTGCGCCACCTGCTGCCCGGCGTCCTGCCGCAGGCCGGCCTCGCCGCCGTCCTGATGGTGCCGCACGCCATCTGGCACGAGTCCGCGCTGTCCTTCCTCGGCCTCGGACTCCCCACCCACCAGGCCAGCCTCGGCACCCTCGTGCAGAGCGCGAGCGGCGCGCTCCTCGCGGGCGACTGGTGGCCGACGCTCTTCCCCGGCCTGTTCATCATCGTGCCCACCCTGGCGATCGCGGGCCTCGCGGGCGCCTGGCGGGAACGGATCAACCCCCGGCGCCGATCGGAGCTGATGCTGTGACGGTCCCCGTCCTCTCCGTCAAGGGTCTGTCCGTACGGTTCCGCATGCGCGGCGGCAGCCATGTCTCCGCCGTCACCGACGCCACCTTCGACCTCGCGGCGGGGGAGTGCCTCGCCCTGGTCGGCGAGAGCGGGTGCGGCAAGTCCGTACTGGCCTCCGCGCTGCTCGGCCTGCTCCCCGAGAACGCGGAGACGGCCGGTTCGGCGCTGCTCGGCGACACCGATCTGCTCACCGCCGACGAGCGCACCCTCGCCCGCACCGTGCGCGGGCGGCGCGTCGGCCTCGTCCCGCAGAGCCCCGCCGCGCACCTCACGCCGGTGCGGACCGTGCGGTCCCAGCTGGAGGAGACGCTGCGGGAGCTGACGGGGGTACGCAGAGCGGACGTGCGGGCCGCCGCCGAAGCCGCCGCCGCGCGCGCCGCGTTCCCCGCGGGCGACCTCGACCGCTACCCCCACGAGCTGTCCGGCGGCCTCGCCCAGCGCGCCGCCACCGCGCTCGCCCTCATCGCGACGCCCCGCTGCTGCTCGCCGACGAACCGACGACCGGCCTCGACCGCGACCTCGTGGACCGCACCGTCGACGAACTGCGCCGGCACGTCGGGGAGGACCGCGCGCTGCTCCTGATCACCCACGACCTCGGCCGCCGCCGAACGCATCGCCGACCGCGTCGCCGTGACGTACGCAGCCGCGTCGTCGAGATCGCCGACGGCGCCCGACTTCTTCGGCGCGCGCGGGCCCCGCCATCCGTACGCCCGGGGGCTCCTCAACGCTCTGCCGGAACGGGAGTTCACCCCCGTGCCCGGCCTGCCGCCCGAGCTGTCCGCGCTGCCGGCGGGCTGCGCGTTCGCGGCGCGCTGCGACCGGGCCGATGAGGCGTACGGTGCCGTGCCGGCGCTCAGCGGTGGGGCCGCGTGTCACCACCCCCACGTGGACGTGCTGGAGGCGCCCCGTGCTTGAACTGCGCGCGATCACCGCCGGGTACGACCGGCGCGCTCCCGTCGTCCGCTCGGCGGACCTCGCCATCGCTCCCGGTGAGTCGGTGGGGCTGCTGGGGCCCAGTGGCTGCGGCAAGTCGACCCTTGCTCGGGTCGCGTCGTTGCTGCACCGGCCCGACGCCGGGCAGGTCGTCATCGACGGCACCGACGCGGGCGGCTGGCGGCACCGGGCGCCGCGCGAGCAGCGCACCGCCTTCGGTGTCGTCTTCCAGCAGCCGAGGCTCTCCGCCGATCCCCGGCTGGCGCTGCGGGACCTTGTCGCCGAGCCGCTGCGGGCGGTGGGGCGCGCCGCCGAGGTCTCCGCGGTCGTCCCGGAGCTGGCGGCGCGGGTCGGCCTCGGCAAGGACCTCATGGGGCGCCAGCCGCACGAGGTCAGTGACGGGCAGTTGCAGCGGGCCTGTCTGGCGCGTGCGTTGGTGTTGCGTCCGCGGTGGCTGATTTGTGACGAGATGACGGCGATGCTTGACGCTTCGACGACGGCGGCGTTGGTCCACGTCGTGGAGGAGTATCGGGGGGAGTCGGGGGCGGGGTTGTTGGCTGTGGGGCATGACCGGGTGCTGCTTGAGCGGTGGTGTGATCGCACGGTGGGGTGGGGGGAGGTGGCCGGGGTGAGGGGGG
>RBWT01000096.1 GCA_004010275.1 Streptomyces huasconensis | reverse complement strand
GGGGCCGGGGTGGACGCCCCTGACACGGCCTTGCTGGACAGCTCGGTCAGTTCGGCCACCTGGCGTCCCTGGGGGTCGAAGAAGTCCACGGAGAACCGGGCGACCTCGCCCCTGCGGCTCACCGAGGTACGCCGCACCCGCGCCGTGCAGGCGCCGGTCAGCGGCCCCGCCGTGCGGAAGGAACCGATGTGCAGCGGCAGGAACGCCTGGCCGTCGGTGTCGAGCAGCGAACCGGCCGCGACCGCGCCGGCCAGCAGCAGGGCGGGGTGGATCAGGAAGTCGCCGCCGGGAGCCCGCAGTTCCGCGGTCAACCGCTCCTGATCGGCGCGGACGGTGCCCTCGGCGCGCGCGGCGCCGCTGTAGTGCTGGCCGTTGCCGCTGTCCCTGGCGTAGGTCTCGGCGATCTGGGGCCGGTGTGCCGAGCGGATGGCCGTCGAGCCGGTCGCGGAAGGCGGGGGCGTCGGTGAGGTCCACCTCGGCGGTGGCGTAGGGCTCGCCGTCGCCCACCGTGACCTGCCAGCGGCCCTCGCCGGCCGGGGCGCAGCGGATCTCGGCGGTCACGGGCCCGTCGGAGGACGTCGAGCGGGCGCAGCGCGGTGAGGTCGCGCACCGTCAGCCGGTTCCACGGCGTACCCGTGGTCGCGGAAGACCTTGGCGATGAGGTCGGGGTAGGCGAGGGCGGGCAGCAGGGCGCGGCCCTGGACGCGGTGGCCGGCGATGACCGGTGTATCGGTGGAGAGCACCACCTCACCACGCGGTTCGGTGACGGGCGGCCGGCGCACGGCGTCGGCGGCGGGCAGCCAGCAGCGCTCCCGGGCGAAGGGGTAGCCGGGCAGGGAGACGCGGGGTCCGCCGCCGGGCCAGACGACGTGGGCGGCGCGCACCCAGGCCGCGGCGAGTTCGGGCGCGCTGCGGCCGGTGGCCGGTGCGGCCGAGCGGCTCACGGTGCCGGTCATGACGCGCGGCGAGTCGGCTCCCGCGAGGTGGCCTTCCAGGGCGTCCGCGAGGTCGTCCACGGCGTCGAAGACCACGGCGAGGCGGTGCGCCATCGGCTCGCGGGTGCACAGCGTCGCGGCGATCGCGGCCGGGTGGGTGTCACGTCCCTCGCCGCGCAGGAACTCGGCCGTGCGCGCGATGTGTGCGTCGAGCCGCTCGGCGTCGCGCGCGGAGAGCACGCACACGTACGGCGGCTCCTGCGCGGGCGGCTGCGTCGGGGACACGTACTCCTCCAGGATCACGTGCGTTGCCGCCGCCCGCGCCGAACGCGCTGATGCCGGCGGTACGGGGCAGGGGTCGGCCCGCGGCGTCGACGCGCGGCGTCCAGGGCGCCCGCTCGCGCTGGAGGCGGAAGGGGGTGGCGTCCAGGTCGAGGTGCGGGTTGAGGCGTTCGGCGTGCAGGGAGGGCACGAGTTCCTGGTGGCGCAGTTGCAGCAGCACCTTGGTGAGCGCGGCCATGCCCGCGGCCGACTCGGCGTGCCCGATGTTGGACTTGACCGAGCCGATGGGGATGCGTACGCCCGTCAGGTCGTGTCCCTGGAAGGCGCGGACCAGGCCGGTGATCTCCACCGGGTCGCCGAGCGAGGTGCCGGTGCCGTGTGCCTCCAGGTAGTCGAGCTGCGCCGGGGTGCGGCCCGCCCGGTCGAGTTGCTCGCCGATCAGCACGCCCAGCGCCTTGGGGTTGGGCACGCTGAAGCCCTTGCCCGCCCCGCCGTGGTTGACGGCCGTCGACCTGACCCCACGCCGAGGACGCGGTCGCCGTCGGCCTCGGCCGCCGAGCGGCGCTTGAGCAGCACGGCCCCCGAGCCCTCGGCGGGCACGTAGCCGTCGCCGCCCTCGCCGAAACTGCGGCAGCGGCCGTCGGTGGAGAGGAAACCGCCCTTGGCGAGCTGGAGGTACTTGAGCGGGTGGCTGGAGACGTTGACCCCGCCGGCCACGGCGACGTCGCAGTCGCCGTCCCTGATCGCCCGGCAGGCGAGGTGCAGGGCGGTGAGCGAGGACGAGCACATGGTGTCGAGGGCGATGCTCGGGCCGTCGAAGTCGAAGAAGTACGAGACGCGGTTGGCCACCGACGCGTACGAGGACGAGGTGGCCGCCCCGGTGCCGCGCAGCGCCTCGTCGACGCCGTAGAGCTGGTAGTGGCCGTACATCAGGCCGACGAAGACGCCGGTGCGGACCTTCGAGAGGGCGGCGCGCGAGGTGCCCGCGTCCTCCAGGAGGTGCCACACCGTCTGGAGGAAGATCCGCTCCTGCGGGTCGATGTGTTCCGCCTCCACCTGGGACATGCGGAAGAACATCGGGTCGAAGGAGGCGACGTCGGAGAGCCAGCCGCCCCACTTGGCGTACGTCTTGCCGGGGGTGACGCGGTCGGGGTCGTAGAACCGGTCGTGGTCCCACCGGTCCGCGGGGACCTCCGTCACGCAGTCCCTGCCCTCCCGCAGGTTGCGCCAGAACTGTCCGAGGTCGTCGGCCCCGGGGTAGCGTCCGGCCACTCCGACGATGACGATGTCGTCGTCGTCCCGTTCGGGCAGCGGCGCAGGCGGGGCGGCGTACGGGGTGGGCGCGGGGGTGAGGGGTGCTTCCGAGGTGTCGTCTTCGGCGGGGGCGACGCCGTGGGCGGCGGGCGCGAGGAAGGCGCGCGCCTCGGCCGGGTGGTGGGCGACCAGGAAGTCGGCCAGCTCGCCGATGGTCAGGTACTCGAAGAACAGCGTCTTGGAGAGCGGCCCGAAACGTTCCTCCAGTGACCGCGTGAGACTCAGGACGAGGAGGGAGTCGACGCCGTAGTGGTCGAAGGCCTCGTCCTCGGCGACATCCTCCAGGGCCATCTTCAGCTCTTCGGCGAGGAGTTCGCGGAGGTGGGCGACCATGGGCGCGCGCAGGTCGCCGCTGTCCGTGTCCTCGGCCCGGGGGCGCGCGGCCGCGGGCCGCGGCGGCCGCGCGGTGTCGCGCAGCGCCTCGCCGACCCGCGCGCTGGTCGCCCGCGGTCAGCAGGAGGCGGGAGGCGCCGCCGCGCAGGGCGGCCTCCAGGGCGTCGAGCGCGGCCTGCGCGGGCAGCGGTTCCATGCCGAACTCGCGGCGCATGCCCTCGCGTGCGTCGGCGTCGAGGGACATGCCGCCGTCGCGCCACAGCGACCAGTCGACGGCGAGGCCGCCGCCGGGGCGCCGCTCCAGGTAGTGGTCGAGGAAGCTGTTGGCGTACGCGTAGTCGCTCTGGCCCGCGTTGCCGAAGACCGCGGCCGTCGAGCCGAACGCCACGAAGTAGTCGGGGGCGTCCGCGCGGGTCGCCTCGTCGAGGTGGACCAGGCCGCGCACCTTGGGTGCGAGCACCGCGTCGGCGTCCGCGCGGCTCTTGTGGAGGACGAGCCCGTCACGGAGCGCACCGGCCGCGTGCACCACGCCGGCGATCCGGCCGAACCGGCGCCTGGCCTCGGCCACCGCCCGCTCGACGTCCGCGCGCACACTTACGTCGGCCCGGACGTGCAGCCAGCCCTCGGGCAGCGGCTCGGGCGGGTCGGACCGGCCGATGAGGACGACTCCGGCGCCCGGGTGGCGGGCGATCCGCTCCGCCGACCAGCACGCCGAGCTTGCCCGTGCCGCCCGTGACGAGGTGCGCCCCGGTCGCCGCCAGGGGCGAGGCCGCGTCGCCCGTCTCGGGGAGCGTGCTCTCGCGCCAGGCGCGCACGAGCCTGCGGTGCCCGTCGTGGCGTACCTCCGGCGCGCGTCCGGGAGTTCGGCGAGCACCAGCTCGGCGAGGTCGCGGGCGGAGGGCGAGCCGGTGTGCGTGAGCACGCTCATCCGGATGTCGGGGTGTTCCTGGCCGATGCAGCGGGCAACCCCGTCAGCGCGGCGTGCGCGGCGTGCGCGCCCCTGCGGCTCCTGCCCGGTCCTCGTGGACGAACAGGTAGCGCAGCGGTCCTTCGTGCTTCGCGATCCGGGTCCGGCACACGTCGAGGGCGGTGTGGAAGCCGACGAGCAGCGCGACGTCGAGGTCGCTGCCGAACCCGCCTGCGGCGAGGTGCACGAGGTGCGAGGCGTCCGGGCGGGCGCCGAGCACGACGTCCAGGCGCGGGGCGAGCACGGCGAGTTCGTCGCGCAGGGCCTCGGCTCGGCCGTCCCCGGCGTCGATGACGGCCAGCGGCCCGGCCGGCTCGGCCTGCGCGGTGGTGGCCGGTGCCTCCTGCCAGTACGGCTCGAAGGCGAGCACCCCGCGCTCGGCGGCCCCGGGCAGGTCGCGCCCGGCGTCCGGCACGGCCCGCAGCGTGAACCGCTCGACGCGCGCGACGACCGTGCCGTCGGGCGCGGTCAGGCTGATGTCGAAGACCTGGGCGTCGGCCCTGCCCTCCACCGCGACGACATGGGCGAGGCAGTCGGCGGGCAGCTCGCCGAAGAGGCGTACGGAACCGATCGAGTACGGCAGGTGTGCCGTCGTGCCGCGCACCAGGTGGCCCGCGGCCTGCAGGGCCCCGTCGAGCAGCGAGGGGTGGAAGCGGTGGTCGCCGACCTCGGGACGGCGCAGCCGTGCCAGGGCCTCGCCGTCGCCGAGGGCCAGTGTCTCGATGACCTGGAAGGCGGGACCGTACCGGAAGCCGAGGTCCGCGAAGTAGGCGTAGCAGTCCTCGCGGGTCCTGCGCTCGCCGCACCGGGCGCGTACGGCGGCCGGGTCGATCGGCGCGGGCGCCGCGTTCTGCCCGGTGCCGTCCTGGCCGAACACCAGGCGGCCTCTCGCGTGCGGACGCTCGCCCGTGATCTCGAAGGCGCCGGAGGGCGCGACCACCACCCGGATGTCCCGCGAGGCGCCGGGCGGGAGCGCGACGGGCGCGGCCCAGACGATCTCGTCGACGTGCCGCACGGGGGCGGTGCCGTGGGCGCGCTCGCCGGCGAGCCGGGCCATCTCCAGGTAGACCACGCCGGGCAGCACGAGTTCGTCGCCGACCCGGTGGTCGGCCAGGTAGAACTCCGCGTCGGTGAGGTGTTTGGCGAAGGCGGTCCCGCCGAAGGTCGAGACGTTCTCGTCGAGCAGCGCCGACGAGCGCGGGGCGTGCGGCGGCCGCGGCCGGGGCGCCGGGTGCGGTGTCGACCCAGTGCCGGGTCGGCTCGAACGGATACGTCGGCAGCCCGATGCGGTGCCCTCGCGGCAGCCAGGACCAGTCCACGTCGGCGCCGTCGGTCCAGAGCCGGGCCAGCGATTCGAGGTCGCCCTCGGCGGACAGCGCCCGGACGAACTCCCGCCAGGCGTTGCCCCGCGTGGCGGCGGTGCGGCGCTGCGCCGCGCCGACCCGGGCGCGCAGCGCGCCCTCGGGGTCGCGGGGCGGCGCAGGCGTCGAGGAGGGCGAGGAGTTCGGCGCGGCCGCGGGCCACGAAGGCCAGCCGCTCGTCCATGGCCTCCCGGCCGACGCGCAGGGTGTGGGCGACGTCGGCGGGCGCGGGCCGCGCGGCGCGTATGTGCGCGGCGAGCCGCCCGGCCTGCGACCGCAGGGCCCGCTCGGTCCGCGCCGACAGGATGAACAGCTCCGCGTCCGTGCTGTCGTCGGCGGCGGCGTCCGCTCCCGCCGGGGCCTCCTCGATCACCACATGGGCGTTGGCGCCGCCGAAGCCGAAGGAGCTGACGCCCGCGCGGCGGAGCGGCTGCGCGCCGTCCGCGGCGGGCGGCGCGGGCCACGGCCGGGTGGTGTCCACGATCTCGAAGGGGCCGCCGTCCAGGTCGAGATAGGGGTTGCGCTCGCGGAAGTGCAGGCTGGCCGGGATGGTCCGGTGGCGCAGCGCGAGAACCACCTTGAGCAGTCCGGCGATGCCCGCGGCGGCCTCCAGGTGGCCGATGTTGGTCTTCACCGAGCCGATGCCGCAGCGCGGGCCCTCGGCTCCGGTCGCCGCGCCGTCCCCGGCGAGCCGTTCGAAGGCCATCGGTCAGGCCGCTGATCTCGATGGGGTCGCCGAGGGCCGTGCCAGTGCCGTGCGCTCGATGTCGCCGACCGTGCGGGGGTCGACGCCGGCCGCGCGGTAGGCCTCGACCAGCAGTTCCGCCTGCGCGTGCGGGCTGGGCGAGGTGAGGGAGGTGGTGCGGCCGCCGTGGTTGACGGCGACGGCCTTGAGCACCGCGGCGACGCGGTCGCCGTCGCGGCGGGCCCGCGCGTGGTCCTTGAGGACGACGACGCCCACGCCCTCGCCCCGCACATAGCCGTTGGCGGAGGCGTCGAAGGCCTTGCAGCGGCCGTCCTCACTGAGCATCTCGTTGCGGCTCAGGGCGTCGTAGAGACGGGGGTCGAGGATGAGGCTCACGCCGCCCGCGACGGCGAGGTCGCAGCTGCCCTCGCGCAGCGCGCCGACGGCCTGGTGGACGGCGGTCAGCGAGCTGGAGCAGGCGGTCTGGACCGCGACGACTCGGTCCGCGCAGGTCGAGAGGTAGGAGACACGGTTGGGGATGACCGACAGCGCGGCGCCGGTGAGCGTGTGCGCTCGGCCGACCTGCCGCCGGCGCGCTGCACTTCGGCGTAGTCGGAGTTGGTGGTGCCGATGAAGACGCCGACGCGTTTGCCCGCGAGGTCGCTCGCGCGGTACCCGGCGTCCTCGATCGCCGTCCACACCACTTCGAGGAGCAGCCGCTGCTGGGGGTCCATCAGCTCGGCCTCGCGCGGCGAGATGCCGAAGAAGGCGGCGTCGAAGCGGTCCACGCCGGGGACGAAGCCGCCCCAGCGCGAACGGGACGTACCGGTGTGCGCCCGCCAGTCCCAGCGGTCGCCGGGGATCTCGGTGACGAGGTCCCTGCCCTGCTCCAGGTGGTCCCAGAACTCCGTGAGGTCGGCGGAGCCGGGGAACCGTCCGGCCATGCCGACGATGGCCACGTCACCGCCGCGGGGGGCGGCACGGCCGGCGTCGGGCACGGCCTCGGCCGGTTCGGTTCCGGCGGGGGTTTCCTCGGCGGCGGTGGCGGCGGCACCGGCGGCGTCCCCGAGGACCTCGCCCAGGTGTACGGCGACGGCGGCGACGGCTCGGATGGCGGTAGAACAGCGTGGGCAGGACCTCGATCCCGTACCGCTCGCTGACGCGCGTGCTCAGGACGGTGAAGCTGATCGAGTTCATGCCGAGCCGGCCGAGCGGTACGTCGGCGGGGATCTGCCCGGGGTCCGTGTCGAGGATGTCGGCGATGAGGCCGCTCAGCTCGGGGATGCGGGCGGCAGCGGTACGGGCGGCGGTGGTGCGGGCGGCGGCATCGGTCAGGCGCACGGCCACACCGCCCGCGCCCCCTGCCTCGCCCGTCGGCGCCCCGCCACGCAGCTCCGGCAGAGACGCCCGGTCGCGCGGCTCCGGCAGAGACGCCTCGCCACGCAGCTCCGCCAGCGGCGCCCGGCCCAGTCTGCCGCGGTCCACCTTGCCGTTGAGCGTCCGGGGCAGGGCGTCCAGCTCCACCAGGATGTCGGGGACCATGTGGGCGGGCAGCCGCTCGGCGAGCGCGTCGCCGGGGCGGGGTGGTGGCTCCCGCGTCGAGGACGAGGAAGGCGTGCAGGACGTTCTCGCCGCCGACCGGCCGGGCCACCGCGGCGGCCTCGCGGACGCCGTCCTGCGCGCGCAGCGCGGCCTCGACCTCGCCGGGCTCGATCCGGAAGCCGCGGACCTTCACCTGGGCGTCGAGCCTGCCCAGGTACTCGATGCGGCCGTCGGGCAGTTCGCGCACCAGGTCACCGGTGCGGTACCGGCGCTCGCCGTCGAGGGTGACGAACCGTTCGGCGGTCAGTTCGGGGCGGCCCAGGTAGCCCGTGGCCAGGCCCGCGCCGCCGATGTACAGCTCGCCGGGGCATCCCGGGCGGCACCGCACTGCCCCGCGCGTCGAGGACGTACAGGCCGGTGTTGGCGATGGGGTGGCCGATGGTGACGCGCTCGCCGGGGGTGAGCCGGCACACGGCCGACCAGATGGTGGTCTCGGTGGGTCCGAACATGTTCCACACCTGGCCCGCGCGGGCGAGCAACAACTCCGCGGTGTCCTGGTCAAGGGCCTCTCCCCCGCACAGCACCTTCAGCTCCGGTGCTCCCGTCCAGCCGGCCGCGAGCAGCATCTTCCAGGTGGCGGGGGTCGCCTGGACGACGGTGGCGGGGCTGGACTCCAGGAGCTTGCGCAGGAGGACGCCGTCCCGCGCGACTTCCGCGGGCACGATCTCCACCCGGCCGCCGGTGATCAGCGGAAGGAACAGTTCGAGCGCGGCGATGTCGAAGCAGACGGTGGTGAGGGCGAGCAGGTGGTCCTTGTCCGTCAGTCCCGGCTCCTCGGCCATGGACAGGAGCAGGTTGGCCAGCGCCCGGTGCGGCACCTGGACGCCCTTGGGGCGGCCGGTGGAGCCCGAGGTGTAGATCACGTACGCGGTGTCGTCCGGGCCGGGCGCGGGGAGTTCGCCCGTCTCGGGGACGCCCGCGGGCGCGTCCTCGGCGTCGATGGCCAGGACCGGCGCGCCGAGGTCGACGCGGGCCCCCGGGCCGGTGATCAGCAGGTGCAGTCCGGCGTCCTCGGCCATGTACCGCAGCCGTTCGGCCGGGTAGCCGGGGTCGAGCGGCACGTAGGCGCCGCCCGCGGCGAGGACGCCGAGCAGGGCGACGAGCATGTCCGCGGACCGGTCGACGAGCACCCCGACGTTGCGTCCCGGCGCCACTCCCCGGCCCCGCAGGCGGGCCGCCAGCGCGGTGACGCGCTCGGTCAGTTCGCGGTAGGTCAGCGTCGTGTGGCGGTCGCTCACCGCCACGGCGTCGGGGGTGCGCAGGGCCTGTTCGGCGAGGAGGGTGGGCAGCACCCGGTCGGCGGGAAGTCGCGGCGCGTGAGCCGCTGCCGCTCCTGGGCGCGGGCGGTGTCGGCGGGGCTGCGCAGGGGCAGCGCGCCCAGCTCACGGTCGGGGGTGGCGTGGGCGGCGTCGAGCAGCAGGCGGAAGTGCTCGCCGATCCCGCGCACGGTGTCCTCGTCGAAGAGGTCCGGGTCGTACTTGAGGCAGTAGCGGGCGCCCTCGCGCTCCTCCACGACCTCCAGGGTGAGGTCGAACTCGCCCTCTTGATGGACACCGTGGAACACGCCGGTGACCGGGCGGACGTCGGTGTCGTCCTCGACCCAGTTCTGGAAGTAGAAGGCGGTGTCGAACAGGCGCGAGGCGCGCAGCTCCTCGGCGAGGCTCAGCAGCGGGTAGTCGCTGTGCTCCAGGGCCTCCAGGGTGGTGTCCCGCACCTGGCGCAGCAGGCCGCGGAAGTCCTGGCCGTCCGCGATGTCGTGCTTGAGGACGACCATGTTCATGAAGTAGCCGAGGACGTCGGCGTAGCGGGCGGAGGGCCGTCCGGCCACGGGGGTGCCGATGAGGACGCGGTCCTGCTGGGAGTAGCGGTGCAGGAGTGTCGTGTAGACGGTGAGGAGCACCGAGAAGAGGGAGGTCCGCTCGTCGCCCGCGAGGTCCCGTGCCGCCCGGACGCTTGCCGCCGCCAGGCGCCCTTCGACGGAGGCTCCCCGGTGGCCGGGCACCGCCGGGCGGGGCCGGTCGAAGGGGAGTTGCAGGGTGGGCAGGTCGCCGGAGAGCCGGCGCAGCCAGTACGAGCGCAGCTGCTCGCCGCGTGGTGAGCCGAGCAGTTCCCGCTGCCAGTCGACGAAGTCGGCGAAGGTGGCGGGCGGTTCGACGGTGGGCGGCTGTCCCCGGTAGTACGCGGACAGCTCGCGCAGGAAGACGGCGATGGACAGGCCGTCGCAGACGATGTGGTGGAAGGTGAGCAGCAGCACTTGCCGGGCGTCTGCGAGGGCGAAGAGCGTGACCCGCAGCAGGGGCCCGCGCCCCAGGTCGAAGGGTTCGCGGACGCACTCCCTGGCCGCCTCGCGCACGGCGTCCACGGATGAGGTGTCCAACCTCCTCTCGGTGAAAGCCAGTTGCTGTCGTGCCTCCACGATCTGGTGGCCGCCGTCCAAGCGGGCGCGGAGCTGGGGGTGGCGGCCCACCATGGTCTGCAGCGCCTCGCGGAGGGCGGCCGGGTCGGTCCCCGGTTCCAGCCAGAACGCGAGCGGCAGGTTGTAGGCGTACGTGCCGGGCGCCGTCTGCTCGATGACGCTCAGGGCGCGCTGGCCGGCGGACAGGGGGAAGCGGAGAGATGCCGCCGGGGCGGTGCTCTCGGGCACCGCGCCGGTCAGCTCGCCGAGGTGGTCGCTCAGCTCGCGCAGGGTGGCGTGCTCCAGGAGGTCGCTCAGCCGCAACCGGACGCCCAGGTCTTCCTCGATCACGGCGGCGATCTTCATGCCGCTCAGCGAGTCGAAGCCGTAGTCCGCGAGGAGCCGATCGGGGTCGAGGGGCTCGTCCAGTTTGAGGGTGGCCGTGACGATGCCGCGGAGCGTGTCCAGCGGGCCGCGGCCGGAGGAGGAGGACGCGGCGGGCGGCACGGTTCTGTCCGGGGCGCTCACCGGTGCGCGGTGGCCGGCGCCCGCGTTCACGCCGATGATCACGTGCTGGCCGAGGTGGGCGCCCCGGTCCAGGACGAGGGCGTCGGCGAAGCCCTCCTCCAGGAGGAGCCGTTGCCAGGTCTGCGCGGTGGCCAGGGGCGCGTCCTTGATGCGCAGTTCCTCGTCGGTGAAGGCCCACCAGCCGTCGAGGACCCCGCCGGTGACGGTGATGCTGCTGCGGATCGCGGTCAGTTCGTTGAGCACGAGTCTGCCGCCGGGACGCAGCAGCTCCCGTGCCTTGCGCAGGGTGGCGCGCAAGTCGCCGGTGGCGTGCACGACGTTGGTGGCCACGACGATGTCGGCGCTGCCGGGGGTGTGGCCCTGTTCCGCGAGATCGCGTTCGAGGTTGAGCGTACGGAACCGGGTGAACGGATGGCGTGTGCCGAACCGCTGCTCGGCGCTCTCCAGGAACTGCGGCGAGATGTCGGTGAAGACGTACTCCGCCCGGTCGGCCCAGCCGGAGAGGGCGGGCAGCACGCACTCGGTGGTCGCTCCGGTGCCGGCGCCGAACTCGACGACGCGCAGCCGCTCCCCCGCACCCAGTTCCTCGACGCGCTGCCGGGCGTGGTCGGTGACCGCTTCGGCGACGAGTTCGTTGAGGGAGTCGGTGAGCGGATTGCCCCGGTAGAAGTCCTGGACGAGGTCCATCGACGCGTTCGGGAACATGATCTCGGTGGCACCGGTCTCGCCGCGCAGCACCTGCGGATAGCTGCGCAGGAACAGCCGGGTCAGCTCCACCGTGGCCCGGATGTCCGGATGGTCGGCGGCGATCCGGTCGAGCTCGCTCTCGGCGTACTCGACGCTCGTGCCACCGTTGCCGTCCGTGTCCGGGTCCGCGTCGGCCGCGAGGACCTCCACGGCGTCGCCGCGCACGCTCAGGTGCCCGGCGTCGGCGAGGATGTTGAGCAGGGCCGCGTGCAGCCGGCGGTACTTGGGCACGATGCCCAGCCGGTCGGCGAGCGCCGAGACGCTGTCCCGCTCGCCCTGGCGCAGGAAGGCGCCCATCCGCTGATAGACGCCGAGCAGCGCCGATTCGCAGAGCGCGGAGAGGCGGTCGTAGCCCACGATGACGGCGTCGGCGCCGGGCCCGGCCGGTGCGGGCGCGGTGAACCGCTCGCCGAGCGGCGACGCGCGGTGGCCGAGTGCCGCGAGGGCCCGCGCGTCGGCGCGGATCGGCATGACCTGGACGGGGCCTTCGGCCAGCACCCGCTCCAGGCAGTCGAGGCCTTCGCGCACGGTGAACTCGGCGACGCCCGTCCTGCGGAACACCTCCTGGAGCCCTGGCTGCGCCCCGGAGCCGACCCGCCCCCAGTAGCCCCAGTTCACCACCCGTACGGGATACGGGAGCCGGGTCGAGAGGTGGCGCCCGTAGGAGTCGAGGAAGGAACTGGCCGCCACGTAGGCGGCGTTGCCCGCCGCGCTGACGAAGGAGCCGACCGAGCTGAAGAGGGCGAGGAAGTCCAGGGGCTCGTCGCCCAGCGCCGCCACGAGCGCGAGGGCACCGTCGACCTTGGCCGCGAGGGCCGCCCGCAGCTCCGGCTCGGTCAGCTCGGCGATGGTGCTGGCGTTGAACGTCATGGCCGCGTGGAAGACGCCGTGCGGGGCGCCGAACCGCCGTCGGGCCTCGGCGTCGGCGTCGCTCATCGCCGAGGGGTCGGACGCGTCCGCCCGCAGGTGCAGCAGCTGTCCCCCGGCCTCGCGCACTCGGTCGGCGGTGGCGCGCTGTTCGCGCCGAGTTCGCCTCGGCTGATCCACACGATGCGGGCCCGGTGGCGGTGTGCGAGCTCTTCGGACAGGGCCCGGCCGATGCCTCCGCTGCCGCCGACCATGAGGTAGGTGCCGCCGGTGCGGTAGGGCGGGCGCCTCGGTGCCGGTACGGGGGTGCGCACGAGCTGCGGACGTGGCGGCGGCCGGCCCGCAGCAGGACGGCGCGGCCCGCCGGGTGCGGGGGTTCGGCCAGGAGCGCGGGCAGGGCGTCCGCCGTGTCGGTGCCCTCGATGTCGACGCTGGTGAGGTCGAGGTGGGGGCATTCGGCGGCAAGGACCTGGGCGTATCCGAGGATGGCCGCCGCGTGGGGGTTGTCGTCGTGGGCGCCGGCGGTGACGACGGTGATGCGGGGGCCGGCGCCATGGCTGCGGAACAGGGCGAGCACCCCGTCGCGCAGCGCGGTTTCGAGGCTGTCGGGGCGGTGCAGTCCGCCGAGGTGGTACAGGTGCCGCACGGGCCGGGCGAGCAGGGTGGCCGGGTCCTCGCGGTCGAGCCGCAGGATGCGGGAGCGGGGTGGTGGCGGAGTAACGCCTCGGCGAGCGGGCCGGGTTCACCGGCGGTGAGGACGGCCACCTCGGGGCCCTCGGCGGCGGCGGTTTCGGCGGTGGTGGTGCGGTGCGCGGGCCCGGGACGTTCCTGCGGGCACCAGACCGGCTGGTAGAAGCCCAGCTCCGGGACGTCCTCGCGCGCCTTCGAGGCGGCGGACGTGGTATCGCCGGGTGTGGCGTCGGCGCGTCTCTCCTGGGGCTCCGTGCGCGTCTCCTGGGGGCCCGTACGCGCGACGCGCCCCGCAGGGGCTCCGCCGCCCGCGGGGGCTCGGGTATCCAGTACCGCTTGCGCGCGAACGGGTACGTGGGCAGGCCGATGCGGCGGGCGCCGGTGTCCGGCCACCAGGCCTCGGCGCCCTGGGTCCACAGCCGGGCGGCCTCGGTCAGGTCACCGTCGCTCAGGGCGCGCGCGAGCCGATCGGCCGCGTCGCCGCCAGTGCGCGGCGCGCGGGCCGCGTCGTGACAGTGCGATGCCGCTCTCCACGCCGTCCGCGACATCCCGCAACACGGCCTGGACATCGGCCAGTTCACGCGCGGGAAAGGCGAGGCGTACGTCGAGCTGCTCCCTGCCGACACGCAGCGTGTGGCGACGTCGGCGAGGGACGGCGCGGGGTCGGACCCGGCACGGGCCAGTTCCCGCAGGGTGGTCCGGTCGGAGACGGTCGTCGGAAGGCCGAGGCGTTCGCTGAGCGCGGCCAGTTCGGCCGCGCCGAGCCCGTACTCGGCGAGTTCGAGATCGGCGTCGAGGTCCCGCGGCTGGACCCGCAGGACGTCGGCGGCCACCCGGACACACTCGCCGAGCGGCTGCCCCGTGCCCGGCCGCCGGTCGAGGAAGTCGGCGAGCTCGCGCGCATACGCCCGCAGCCGCTCCTCGCTCAGCGCGGACAGGACGATCAGTTCCTCCGGCGACCTCTCGGGCGCGGACGTGCCGGGCTCGGCCGGTTGTGCCAGGTACTCCTCGACGATCAAGTGGGCGTTGGCCCCACCGCCGCCGAACGAGCTGACGCCGGCCCGGCGCGGCCCGTGCGTCTCTCGCCCGTCCTGGTCGCGCAGCACGGGCCGGTGCCAGGGCGCGGCCTCCTGCTGTACGTGGAAGGGGGTGCCGGTCAGGTCGATGTCGGGGTTCAGCTCCGCCGAGTGCAGGGACGGCGGCAGGATGCCGTGCTTGAGCTGCATCAGCACCTTGGTCAGGCCCGCGATGCCCGCCGCCGACTCCAGGTGTCCGATGTTGGACTTGAGGGAGCCGATGGCGCAGCTGCCCGGGGCAGCGCTGCCGTCGGCGCCGGGGCGGAAGGCCGCACGCAGTCCGGCGATCTCGATGGGGTCGCCGAGCGGGGTGCCGGTGGCCGTGTGCCTCGACGTAGCCGACGGTGTCCGGCGCGACGTCCGCCCGGCGCAGGGCCGCGGTGATCACCTCGGCCTGGGCCGGTGGGGTTCGGCACGGGTGTAACCGCTGGTCTTGCCGCCGGCGTTGATCGCCGATCCCTTGAGCACCGCGTAGACGCGGTCGCCGTCGGCCTCGGCCGCCCGCAGGGGCTTGAGCAGGACGGCGCCGACCCCTTCGCCGTCGACGAAGCCGTCCGCGTGGGCGCCGAAGCTGCGGCACTCGTCACCGCGGGAGATCATCTGACGGTCGGCCAGCATCCGCAGGTGCATGGGGTGCAGGATGAGGTTGACCCCACCGGCGAGCGCCATGGCGCACTCGCCGCGGCGCAGGCTCTCGCAGGCCAGGTGGATGGCGGTCAGCGACGCGGAGCAGGCGGTGTCGACGGTCAGGCTCGGCCCGCGCAGGTCGAGGACGTAGGAGACCCGGTTGGCGATCGACCAGTGGGCGGAGCGCGCGTGCGTGTGCTCGCCGAAGGCGCTGCTGTGCCCCGCGAGCCATTCGTAGTCGTTGTTCATCACCCCGGTGAACACACCCACCGCACCGTGCTCGCCCAGCCCGCGCGGGCGGTACCCGGCGTCCTCGATGCCGGCCCAGGCGGTCTCCAGGAAGAGACGTTCCTGCGGGTCCATCTCCTGCGCGTCGGAGGGAGAGATCTGGAAGAGCAGCGGGTCGAACTTGTCGACGTCGTCGAGCCAGCCGCCCCACTTGCTGTAGGCGCGCCCGTCCTTGGCGTCCGGGTGATAGTGCGCGTCCACGTCCCAGCGGTCCGCGGGCACCTCGCCGACGCAGTTGCGGCCCTCGACGACGTTGCGCCACAGCTCGTCCGGTGTCCGCGCCCGTGGATAGCGCCCCGCGAGGCCGATGACCGCGATGTCCTCGGTGGGGCGTCGCGACGCGGTGGCCGGAGCAGCCTGTTGCCGCACGGATGCCAGCAGCTTCAGGAGAAGAGCACGCTTGTCGTCCATAGACCTTCGTCTCATCCGGGTGCCTTACGGCTCGAATTAGGGCGGCCCACAGCACCGCGCCACAATGCGGCGCGGTCCAAGGTGAACAATTCGTCAATGAGGGCTGAAGATATTCAGCACCGATCAAGGGTGTCGGCTCGCGGTCGGCCTACATGAGACGGAACTCACGTGCGCACGTAAAGGGTGCCTGCCGGTGCGGGGAGGCATCAGTCAGGGATTGTCCGGACCAATTGTCACGAGACTGACCGGGCGAACTGCGGGGCGACGGCCGTCGACTCCACTTGCATCACTGTCCGTAGGCATGCCCAGCGGTCGACCCCCCGTCAGCTTCATCGGTCAACTGAAATCTAACACTTGATATCCAGAAGCGGCAACCACGTGATCATTTATGCGTCCGGACCTGATCAGCTATTCAACTAAACCGTTTCGAACCCTCGTTGGCCAGCGAAAACCACTTCTCCGGAAGCTTCCGTTCCGTCGCGTCCGGGGGCCTTCCGGGCGATACTTTCCGGACAGGAACCGCATCGGGACCCGGCAGACCCGGGGTGACCCGGTCTGGTCGGTACGCCCACCGTCCGTAGCGCGCGCCCGCCCGCCGATCCGTCCGATTGCGCCCAAGTGCGGGAGCTTGGACCGCTTTTGCCGCAGGCCTCTGCCGCATACTCCCCTCCCCCTCACGCGCGTCGACAGACGGACGATCCGCACCATGGCGAGGCGTGCGGACCGAACCGGGAAACCTATTCCCCACCTGCCCCCGACATATTCACCGAAGAATGAAGTAGCCGCAAAAAAGAGAGAAGCCGCAGGCCGACCGGCATTCACGACGGAATCCCGGGGATTCAGGGGCCATTGACCCCTGGCGTCACCGGGGAACAATCATGCTACGGTCGTGCGGCGTCGGATCGAGGGGAAGGAACGCGGCGTCGCATTGCGACCCTTCGAGCGTCTCGCCGACCGGTACCCGAGTTTCCGGAATGAAGAATTCCGCCGTGGTGGCGCCACACGGCGATATCTTCGCGCGTTCTTCGCGTGCCGGACGGATGTCCATACCCGCTTCCCGAGCGAACCATTCATGTATGTCAACCGCCTGGCATGGGGAGGTACGCGGTGACAGAGGAAGATCCCACCCCGCGGCTGGCCGTTCTCGGCGCCGGCGTGATGGGGGTCAGCATCACCACACTCGCCCTCGAACACGGCGTTCCGGTGGTTCTGGTGGAAACCGATCCGGCGAAGCGGGCGGACGCCCCGGCCAGGATCGAGCGCGAACTGCGCACCGCACAGCTCATGGGCGTCCGCTCCGGCAAGCCCCGCGCCGAACTGGTCACGGGTGCCTCTGTGGCCGACTGCGCGGACGCGGACGTGGTGATCGAGGCGATCACCGAGGACGCCGACCTGAAGATCGCGGCACTGACCGAGGTGAGCCACACGGTCGATGAGGACACCGCGCTGGTCACCAACACCTCCTCCATCCCGGTGGACGAACTGGCCGCGAAGCTCCCGCGCCCCGAGGCCCTACTCGGCGTCCACTTCATGAACCCCTCGTATCTGATCCGCACCGTCGAGGTGATCCGCGGCTCGCGCACCTCGTCCCGGGCCGCGGATTCGGTCGGGCGGCTCCTCACCGCGCTCGGCCGGCGCGGTGTCTTCGTCGGCGACGGCCCCGGCTTCGTGACCAGCCGCGTACTGCACCGCATGATCAACGACGCGGCCCGCGTCGTGCAGGAGGGCAGGGCGAGCGCCGAGGACGTGGACACCCTGATGCAGGACTGCCTCGGCCACCGCACCGGGCCACTGCGCACCGCCGACCTGATCGGCATCGACAACCTCGTGGACTCCCTGCGGGTACTGCACGAGCGCACCGGCGACGAAGGCTGCCGCCCGTGCGAGCTGCTGCTGCGGAAGGTCGCCGCGGGCGAGCACGGCCGCAAGAGCGGCAAGGGCTTCTACACCTATACGGGAGTGCTTTCCTGATGGCCGGTCAGCTCGCCGTCGACGAGACCCTTCTCGACTACGTACGGCAGATGTCGCTGCGCGACGACGACGTGCTGCGCGAGCTGCGCGCCGAGACCGCGGGCATGCCCATGCTCCAGGCGATGCTGGTCCTGCCGGAGGAGGCCCAGCTCCTCGCCCTCCTGGTTCGGGTCACCGGGGCGCGCCGCGTCCTGGAGGTGGGCACCTTCACCGGCTACAGCAGCCTGTGCATGGCGCGCGCCCTGCCGCCCGGCGGCAAGGTCGTCACCTGCGACATCAGCGAACGCTGGACCGCCGTCGCCCGGCGCTACTGGGAGCGGGCCGGGGTCGGGGAACTGATCGACCTGCGGCTCGGTGACGCGGCGCGGACGCTCGACGACTTGCGTGCGCAGCACGGCCCCGGCAGCTTCGACCTGGCCTTCCTCGACGCCGACAAGGCCAACTACGTCCGCTACTACGAGCAGGCGCTCACCCTGGTGCGCCCCGGCGGGCTGCTCGTCCTGGACAACACCCTCTTCTTCGGCAAGGTCGTCGACCCCGCCGCACAGGACCCGGACACCCTGGCCATCCGTGAACTCAACGCCCTGCTGCGGGACGACGAGCGCGTGGACATCTCCATGCTCGCCGTCGCCGACGGCCTGACCCTCGTCCACAAGAAGCCCTGAGAGGAAGCACGGAGATGAGCGAGCCCACCACCACCCCTCCCCTGTCGGCGGAGCACGTCAGGACCGAGCTGCGGCGGTTCCTGGAGGAGCGCACCAAGACCGACTGGGCGGCGGACACCGACCTCTTCGCGACCGGCGGGGTCTCCTCCCTGTTCGCCATGGAGCTGGTGGTCCACGTCGAGAAGACCTTCGGCATCGCCGTCGAGGGCCCCGACCTGCGCATCGACAACTTCCGTACGGTCAACGCCATGACGGACCTGGTGCTCCGGCTCGCCGAAGCGGGCTCAGGTGAGTGACGAACTCGCGGCCCTGATCGGTGCGGAGATCGCCGACCGGGCCGCGGAGTGGGATCTGGCGGGGGCGATCCCCCCGGATGTGCTGCGCGGGCTCGGCTCCAAGGGCGCGCTGTGCGCCGAGGTGCCCGCCGAGTACGGCGGACACGGTCTGACGGGCCGGGCCAACGGTGAACTGACGGCACACGCGGGGGCGTTGTGCAGTTCGCTGCGGTCGGTGATGACCTCTCAGGGCATGGCCGCCTGGACCATCCAGCGCTTCGGCACCCGCCGCCAGCGCTCGGCGGAGCTCCCCCGGCTCACCTCGGGCTCGCTGGCGGCCGTGGCGTTCAGCGAACCGCAGGCCGGCAGCGACCTCTCCGCGATCACCACACGATCGCGGACGACGGCGACGAGGTGGTCCTGAACGGGCACAAGGTGTGGTCGACCGCCGCCGTCTACGCCGACGTGGTCGTCGTCTTCGGCCGCTACCAGGACGGCGCGGCGGCCGTCGTCGTCCCCACCGACACCCCCGGTGTCACGGTGAAGCCGGTCGCCCAGCCCCTCGGCTGCCGCGCCGCGGGCCACGCGGACGTGGTCCTCGACGGCGTACGCCTGCCCGTGTCCCGTGTGCTCTCGGGCACGAGCCAGTCGCTCGGCCTGCTGACCACCATCGCCCTCACCTACGGCCGCCTCTCGGTGGCGTGGGGGTGCGTCGGCATCATCCGCGGCTGCCTGCGGGCCGCCGCCTCCCACGCCCGCCGGCGGAGCAGTTCGGCAAGCCGCTGGCCGTGCACCAGCTCGTCGCCCGGCACCTGTAGGAGCTGCTCGTCGCCGAGCAGACCGCCACCCGGGTGTGCGAGCACGCCTCCGACCGCTGGGACAGCGCCTCCCCCGAGCTGTCGGGCGAGGCGGTGCCTCGCCAAGTACGTCGCCGCGGGCCACGCGGCACACGCCGCCGCCACCGCGGTGCAGGTACTCGCCTCGGCGGGGTCGGTGGACGGCGAACCGGTGGCCCGGGCCTACCGGGACGCCAAGCTGCTGCAGATCATCGAGGGCAGCGACGAGATCTGCCAGCTGATCCTCGCCGAGCGCGCGCTGGAGTGTGGCATGACGACGGCCGGCGAAGACATAGGAATAGGCGCGATCCACTGCCTGCTGCCCGAGGAGCGCGTGGCCGTCGAGGACCTGCCCGAGCTGGCCAGGCTGACCGAAGAGGAGCTGCGGTTCGCCGGGCAGGCCGGCATCAAGTCGGTCGGCGTCTTCCCCGACACCGAACCGACCGAACTCGCCGCGCGGGCCTGCCGGGAACTGCTCGCCGCGCACCCCGGCGACCCCGACCTGATGCTGCACATCGGTTCCCGCGCACCGGACGTACTGATCGGCTCGGACGCGGGCAAGATCGCCCATCTCGCGGGACTCACCGGCATTTTCCCCTTCACGGTCGACGGTCTGGGCTGCGCCGGCTCGTCGGCGGCCTGGGCGCTCGGCAGGGACCTGCTCAACGGCGACCCGTCCCGGCGGACGTCCTGCTCACCTACGGCAGTCGGCCCACCGCCGCCGACCGGGTGCGCCGCCCCGTCACGGTGATCGGGGACGGGGCGTTCGCCATGACGCTGGTGCGCGGCGGCCGGCGCTGCTCAAGGCGCACCGCATGGAGGCGGACAGCTCCTTCCACGACCTGTTCAAGGTCGAGTACAAGAACAGCCCCTGGTCGCAGTGGCGCGAGGTGTGCGACGACAACGACCGCTACTCCTTCGAGCTGGCCATGCATAGCCGCACCAGGCTCGGCAGGCTCGTCGACCAGGTGCTCGCAGACGCGGGGATCGGCAAGGACGACGTGGCCGCCACCCTGATGCAGAACGTCACCTCCAGCGCCTTCGACTTCTACAAGGCCACGCTGGGGCTCCAGATCCACCCCGTCTGCGCCACCCACCTGGCGGAGCTGGGCCATCTCGGCCCGATGGACGTGGTCCTGAACCTGGACCGCCTCCTCGCCTCCGGTGAGGTCGGCCCCGGAGGGCATGTCCTCGTCCTGAGCAACAGTCCGGTCGCCGCGTGGACGGTGACGTTGTGGGAGGTGTGAAGCCGGTGACGACCGAAGCGCAGCAGCCGAACGAGGCGCGGCCGACGATCAAATGCCTGGTGTGGGACCTGGACAACACTCTGTGGCGCGGCACGCTCGTGGAGGACGGCGAGGTCGTGCTCCACGAGGGCCTGCGCGAGGTGATCACCGCACTGGACTCGCGCGGCATCCTCCAGGCCGTCGCGAGCCGCAACGACCACGACCACGCCTGGGCGCGCCTGGAGAAGCTGGGCATCGCGGAGTACTTCGTGCTGCCGCACATCAACTGGGGCGCCAAGTCGGCTTCCGTTCGGGCCATCGCCGAAGAGCTGAACTTCGCGCTGTCGACGATCGCCTTCATCGACGACCAGCCCGCCGAGCGCGCCGAGGTCGAGTTTCACCTGCCCGAGGTGCGCTGCTATCCGGCGGAGGAGGCCCTCGGCCTGCCCGGCCGCCCCGAGTTCACCCCGGCCGTCGTCACCGGCGACGCCCGCAGGCGGCGGCAGATGTACCAGGCCGGTGTCCGGCGGGAGGCCGAGCGCACCGAGCACACGGGCACCGACGAGGAGTTCCTGCGCTCGCTCGGCCTGGAGCTGCGCATCGAGCGGGCCGGCGACGAGGCGATCTCCCGAGTCGAGGAGCTGACCCTGCGCACCAGCCAGATGAACGCGACGGGCGTTCACTACTCCGATCAGGCCCTGCGCGCCCTGGTGGCCGACGAGGAGCACGAGGTGCTGGTCGCCTCGCTCGTCGACCGCTTCGGCCCACACGGCGCGATCGGCGTGATCCTGCTGGAGCGACACCCTGCTTCCTGGCACATCAAGCTGCTCGCGACCTCCTGCCGCGTGGTGTCCTTCGGCGTGGGGGCGGCGCTGCTGCGCTGGCTCTCCGACGAGGCCGCCCGTGCCGGGGTCCTGCTGACTGCCGGGTTCCGGCGCACCGAACGCAACCGCATGATGGAGGTGGCCTACCGTTTCGCGGGCTTCCGCGAGCACCCCGACGACGCCGTCGCGGCGGAGCAGGACGGCGTACAGACTCTGGCCCTCGAACCGGCCAGGCAGGACGCCCCCGCGCATCTGGACGTACGAGCCCCACGTCTGTTCGGTGACTCGCCCGAGCTGCTCCAGTGGGCGCACGCGCAATGACGTAGGTGGCCCGCGTCACGCAGGGGCGCCGAGCGGCGGGTGGTCGAGCACGCGGGCCTTGTACTCGACCAGTCGGATACGGCCGTCGAAGGTGCGGTGCTCGGTCATGTCGAGGGCGATGTCCGGATAGCCGTCGTAGATGCGTTCCTGGCCCGTGGCCCCGGTGATCACCGGGAACAGCACGATCCGGAAGCGGTCGACGAGTCCGGCTCGCAGTAGGGACCGGCACAGACTGAGGCTGCCGATGGTGCTGAGGAGCCCGGAGCCGCTCGACTTCATCGCGCGGACCGCCTCGACGGCGTCGTCGCGGACGAGCGTGGAGTTGGCCCAGGTCAGTGGCTCCTTGAGCGAGGAGGAGAACACCACCTTGGAGGCTCGCGTGAGTCCGTCGACGGACGCTTCTTCCTCGGGCCTGAACTCGTCCTGTCCGTTCGGGACCCCGCCTGCGGCGAAGCCGGACATCAGGCGGTAGGTGGTCGATGGACGACCTCGGATGTGGCCGCGCCTGGGCGGATGTCCCCCGGGTCAAGGGACTGCGTCTGGCCTGTCCTGAGTGCGGCGGGCGGGCCTTCGCCCGGCTTCCCGGCAGGTCATCCGGCACTTCTCCCACCAGGTGCGCCCCCGGTGCGAGCCGGCGAATGAGTCGGCGGAGCACCACCTGCTGAAGCTGGAGCTGGCTATGTCCGCCCGGGCGGCGGGCTGCGAGCCGAGCTGGAAGTGAGCAGCGAGGCCCGGGACTGGCGGGCCGACGTCATGGTCTTCGACGAGCACGACCGCCCTTTCATGGCGTTGGAGGCGCAGTTGTCCCCCATGACGCAGGAGGAGGCGCAGATGCGTACGGACCGCTGCGCCCGGGATGGTGTGGCGGTGTGCTGGCTCGCCCTGCAGGACCGGCCGTGGGAGCGCGTCGTGCCCTCGCTGCGGGCGCGCTTCCCGAGTCAGCGGGGCGAGACCTGGACGGTGTGCCATGGGATGGCGCGCTACGCCTGGGAGCCGCGCACGCTCAGGGCGAAGGCGAAGTGGGTGCACATCACCTGCCCGCTCGGTGATGCGATCGAGTGGGTCCTCGACGGGCGGGTACGGGTCCACACCGCAGCGAACGGAACGGTGTGGTGGACGGCTCCCGCGCACGAGGGCTTGGCCCTTGCACGCGCCCGGATGGAGGCCGAGGCAGAAGCCGTCGAGCGGGCTGCTGCCGCCGAGCGCCGCCGAAAGAGTGCCGAGGAGCGGGCCGCCGCGGCCGCCCAACGCCGCCGGGACGCTGAGCGGCGGGCACTGCAGGGGGCGGTGGAGATGGCAGCCGAGATACGGCGCTTGGCCAGGTTCTTCGAGGTGCCGGGCATGGGCCCCGCGGTGTGGGAGACCTTCACACAGATGGTCCGCTCCGCCTCGGGCAAGGCGATCAAATGGGGGGACCTGAGCCCCGCTCACGGTGACGGGTTGCTCGTCTACTCCCGGCCCCGGTGGGAGAGCGGCGGGTTCAACCTGGCCGGTGTGGTCTGCCCTGATCCCGGAGCACTTGTCGAGTGGTCGGCGGAGCTGACGATCCTGGTCCAGAACCAGGGCTGGCTCTCTCGCATTCAGGCCGCTGCCCGGTCTCCGCTGAAGGTCGCGGTGCTGGACCCCATCACCGGGTGCAGCTCCTTCATACGCCTCACGCCGACTTCGAGTGCTGCCCCCGTCAGACCTAACGGGCCCGACAGGGCGTGACGCGCGACGTTTGGCACGTCTTGTGGGGCGGCGGGTCTGGTGATTGGGCCCGTTGGGTCTAACGGGCCCAGCCGGTACTGATCAGCCTCCGTGTAAAGGGCGTTGAGCCCGGCCTGCCACGGGAAGGCGTCGACGTTGCCCTGCTTGGGCTTATGCGGGGTGAGGCCGCCGTCGCCGAACAGCACGGTGATGCCGGCCTCGCGCAGGAAGTCGACGTGCCGGGCGACGGCCGGGTGGGCGGCCTGCGCGTCGTTGAGGTGGGGCAGGGCGACGATCTTCAGGCCCAGTCCGATGGCCTCGGTGATCAGCCCGAGGGCGAGGGTGTCGCTGATCGCCGTCGCCCACTTCGCCAGGGTGTTGTTGGTGAGCGGGGCGACGAGGATCGCGTCCGGCGGGGGCAGCACGTCGGGCTGCGAGGGGAGCTTGTACTGCCAGCGCACGGGGTGCCCGGTGATTTCCTCCAGCGCCTCGATCTCGTCCT
Source organism: Streptomyces huasconensis (assembly GCA_004010275.1). Classification (GTDB taxonomy): domain Bacteria; phylum Actinomycetota; class Actinomycetes; order Streptomycetales; family Streptomycetaceae; genus Streptomyces; species Streptomyces huasconensis. The sequence continues at coordinate 7,357 of RBWT01000096.1, read as the reverse complement.
CGGCGTCCTCGGTGAGCCGCCGGTGGGCGGACGGGGTGAGGATCAGGCAGACGTCCCAGCCGACCCGCTGGGCGGCACGGATCGGGACTTCGAGGCGACGGGCCGGCGGGGCCGCGCACGCGATCAGGTACAGGGTGCGGTCCGTGGTCACCCGCGCAGTCCACAGCGATCAGCCAGACCGCGCAAGCGCCCCCTCGGCGCTGCCAACTCCCAGCAGGCGCAGGTCTTCTACGAGGCGCTTCGTGCAGGGTCGGCACACCACCTCTTCGGGAACATGGACGCCGCCGTCACCCAGCTCGCGCCGACGGTATCGACGTCCGGGACGAGGACATCGCCCGCCTATCCGGCATCACGTCAACATGATCGGCGGGTACTCCTTCCAACTCCCCGACCTGCCCGGCGGCTTGCGACCCCTGCGTGACAAGAACGCCCCGAGGCCGAGTAGAGGCACCAGCAGACACGGCATTTAGCCATAAAGAGCCAAACCACAAAGAGTTCTTCGCGAGATCTGTTTGCGAAGAACTCAGCCGAACGGGTCGCCGTAATCACACCGATCCTGCCCGAACTGGACGTGCCCGCCGCGTCGCCGACCCCTTCCGACCCCCAAAGCGAGGAAGGAGACCCGACGTCATGACCGACGACGCCTCGAAGGCCGGCGGCATACCCGGCACGAAGTCCTTACGGCCGCTGGGCGGGGCTGGCGGCCATGGCCGTGTCGCTGACCGGCACTCGGATCTCCGTTGTGGCACTGCCCTGGTTCGTCCTCGCCACGACCGGCAGCGCCACCCAGACCGGACTGGTCGCCTTCTGCGAGATGGCTCCCTACGTGACGGTCAAGGCGTTCACCGGACCGCGAGTTGGGCGCCGTCCTCCACGTCGAGCCGTTGTGTGAGCGGCCGCTCAGCCCGGCAGCGGCATTCAGGCAGTAACGCTTACGCCATGAAAGGCCGGTGTCCTCAGGTGGTTTGTCCCGCCACCTATCAGCGAGTCTCTTGAGCCCCTGCCGTTCTGGGTCCATGCATCACGGCGACGGCATTGTTCATGCCTTGTCTGCGTTCTTCCTGTTGTCTGCCAGGCGCCGGACGATCTGATTGGCCGCTTCAATGACGAGGCTGACGGCACCGACGGCGACCAAACGCAGCCACCACGGGAATCCGTAGTACTCGCCGAGGGCGAACGCTACGGCGAATCCGACGGTGACGGACAGCCAGACGGGAAGAGTTGGGAACTCCGTCTTCTTCTTGTCACTCATGGTGGGGGGCACGGTGATTTCCTTGTCTTCTTGGGCCGGTGTTCCCCGGCATGACATGCCGGGGGACACCACTTGTGGGTTACGGCGTCACTGACCCGTGGATCAGTGGAACATTTGCCAGATGCTGTACAGGTCGGAGCCGACACCCATAGCGGCCAGCGGACCCTTGACGTACCAGGGCAGGCCGTTGTACCACTTCTTAAAGTCGCTGTACTTTCCCGCGACAGCCTTGGCGAAGCCCTTTACCTTCTTCAGCGCCTTGATCACGGGACCGAACTTGCCGCCGGCGCCGGCCGCTCCACGGCGGTGCCGTCTGCGATGGCCTGCAGCTCCGCCCGCTCCTGGGCATTGAAGCGGTTGCCCTCGTACTTGAGGAGATTCGCAGCGAGCTGCTGGACTGCCTGCCGCTGGGTCAGCGTGGCCGAGGTCACCTCGGCGCGTACCGGCTGGGCGATGGCGGCATGTGCGGCGGTTCCGCCGACACCGAAGGCCAGAGCGGCCATCACCGTGACGGCACCCACATGCATGGTTTTGCGATTCACGTTACACTTCCCATTGCGTACACACGCAAGGGGGGTGTGGAATCGGCACTCCGGAATGATTTGCACACCAGATCCGGCGCGCATTCCGCTCCCCCCGTACGAACTTACTTTTCTTCTCACTCATCGGTACTGCCTGGTCAGGGCCGCCCCGATGACCATGAACATATCTCGCCCTGACGCGCCCTTCACATTTACCAACCTGTGAGCATGCTCACGTCTGCAGATTGAAACCCTTAAGCCCGGACATTACGTCTGCAAGGGGTTGACCTGCTGGGGTGTGGCGTCCGCCCTGGCGAACTGCGTAAGACCGTCCCGAGATGCCTTCGCGAATCAGTGGCAATGCAAGTTGTCACCGGCACCCAATGGGTGACGCGGCGTCAATTCCTTTTGCGTGCATGCGGATTAGCTGCCTTCACTGATCAGGCCTTCTGTGTCGTGCTGTAACTCGTGATCAATTACTAGTAGTGCTGGTCATGTTGGTGTGAGCTCTGGCATGTCGCGGTGACAGGAGGGGCAGGCGCCGGTTCAGACCGCGTAGGGGTGTCTGCAGTTCGCGGACGACTCGGTAGAGGCTCAGGCCGACACCGTCTCTTTTGAGATCGGCTCAGTCGCAGCAGAGTGCAGAAGGTGGGGGCGGCCGAGACGAGGGGGACGTGGTCGTGGCAGCCTGGCCAGGTTCGGCCTTCGAAAGAGCCAGAACTGCGCTGGCTCGTTCTGGCCGGCGGGCCACTCGGCCGGCAGCCAGCGGACCGGAAGCCCGGTGCCAGCCGTGGCCTTGCGGATTTCACCTCCGGCGGGCTGGATGATCCCAGCTCCCGGGCAGGAACAGACGCCAGTTCACCGCCGCCGAGGAGCCGTCGGAAGCAAGATGCAGCGAGAGGCCGGTCTGGCAGTCGGTGACCTTGCCCGCCGTGCCCGTGTGACGAACAGCCGGGGAGCGGGGCATGCTGAGCGGCATGGACTTCCAGCCGGTTGAGCGTGCCTCGGAGGCGTTCCAGCAGTCATTGACCGCGCAGGAGATCGGGAAGGTCTGTGGGCGGGCCTCCGGGGGGTGCCCTCGTGCCGGTGTCTGCTGTCGAGCTTGGCGGGGGTATGTACAACAACGTCTACCGGGTGATCCTGGCCAGGCGGGACCGGCCGGTAATCGTGCGCGTCGCGCCGGCAGAGCACCGTCAGTTCCGCAGCGAGCGGCACCTGATGCGCAACGAGTCTGCGAGCCAGCCCTGGCTGGCCGTGATCGCGCCGCTGATGCCGCGGGTGCTCGCCGCGGACTGGTCGCACCAGGTGATCACCCGGGACTGGATGATCCAGACAGGCCATGCGGTACGCGGATACGTCCCCAGGTGCTCCGGGGCGGGGATGCCGTCCAGGTGGTCGGGCAGATGGGGGCCATCGCCCGCTCCGTGCACGACGTACGGGGCCCGCATTTCGGGCCCGTCAGCGGCCCGGGGTACGGGAGGTGGAGCGAGGCGGTGATCGCGTCGCTGGAGGAGGTCGCCGCCGACCTGGACAGCGTCGGCCTGGACGCGGCCGACATCTGGAAGGCCGCTGCGGTGGCTGCGCACGGGAGCGCGGTGCTCGATGAGGTCACCGAACCGAGGCTGCTGACCGGGGACCTGTGGACCGTCAATGCCCTGATGGACCCGGCAGCCCCCGAGCCGGTGATCAACGGCGTCCTGGACTTTGATCGCTGCGTATTCGGTGACCGGGCGGCGGACTGGACCATCCGCATGGCAGCGGCCAAGGCAGACGAGCGGACCGCGTTCTGGGAGTCCTACGGCGCCTTGGACCGCTCGTCTACGGCGGTGTGGCGGGCGCGGCTTTACGAGGCCCGGCACCTGGGCGCGGTCCGCCTTGAGCGCCACCAGCTGGCCAAGGCGGACGCGGTCCGCGAGAGCTACGGCGCGATGGCCGAGGTGCTCGCTGGCCTGACCTGACCGGTGTTCTCCGTCGCTGGTTCCACGTGGATGCGGACCCGCCGCAGAAGAGCGTCGGCCCGCTCCTCGACCTCGTCGGCATCAAGGCCGGTGACCACGGACGACCCCAGCCGGTGAACGTTGGCGCCCGGCTCGCGGACGAGGCCGCCGATGGCCGCACGCCAGCGGACGAACGGCACGCCCGGCCCCGTCCTGGGGAAGCCGTAGAGCGACGTAAGCCGCCCGGTGTGGGGACTGGTCACGAACCGCACGGCCGTATATCCGCAGGCTGAAGGGGCGAGCGCGGCCGGACGGCCGAGGGCGACATCGAGCAGCGCCGCCCACACGTCGATGCCCAGGGCGTGCTGGATCAGAACCCCGATCTGCCCGGCGCCGAGGCGGGCGCCGATCTCGATGACCATGCATCCGTCCCCACTGACGATGACCTCAGTGTGCGAGGCGCCGTGCCGGATACCGGTCGCGTGGATGGCCGCCTCCACCTCCCGGTACACATCCGCCTCCACAGCCGGGGGCAGGGAGACGGGCAGGCTGTGCCCCGTCTCCACCCTCTGCGCGCCGCCGGTCACCTGCTTCCGTGTCACGGCCAGGTGCGTCGTGGCACCGTCCTGCGTGAAGGACTCGACGCTGTACGCGCGGAACGGTGATCGTCAGCGCGTACGGGCCGGACGGAGCATCGGCCGATCCGCAGGGGCATGCGGACTCCGGACGCCTGGCGCTGGTGGAGGGCGAGCTGCTACTGGCCACGGGCCTCGTTGCCCCGCCCGGCGTCTACCAGGGTCATGGTGTCCTGTCCGGCGGCCCGGCGGCTGGCTCGTGGCTGGCACTGCGGTGGATGCAGGGCGACGACGCCGAGACGGCGTTCGCCAAGCGCCGCCCCGCTCCCGATGCTTCGGCAGCCGCCGCGTGCGTGGCGGCGATGTGCAAGACCGTGGCCGACCTCCACGCGGGCGGCTGGCGCAACGGCGACCTCCAGGAAGTCCCCTTCATCCTCGAGGGCCACCAGGCCCACCTGCTCGACTTCGCCATGGCCCACGCCCCCGACCGGACCCCCGGCAGCGGCCCGGTGACTTACCGGGAAGCGTACGACTGGTTCATGTGCCCCTAGCTGGCGCACACCCGTCTGACCACCACCCCCGTCCACGATCTCCCGCTGACCACTGCGTCCGAGGTGTCGTCACTCTGCGCGGTGATCCACGCCTGCTGGACCGGCACCTACCCGATCAGCACCCGCGACACCACGCAGAGCACCCCCGACCTGCACAGGGAACTCGCCCTGGGTCAGGTCAAGCCCTGAACGGGCACACGGCCTTGGCCGTTCACCGCGTTCGAGGAGACCATCGCCTCCGGCCTGCAGGCCGACCGCGCCCGCCGCCCACCGCCCGCGCCCTTCAACACGCCTTCGAGAGCCTGGCCTAAGCGGTTTCGGTGAGTTTCGCTGCTGATCCTGATACGCGAGTTCGTGCCTGGGTCACGACGGTGCCGATGGCTTGGGCGTCGTATGCGGGCGGGCGGGCCTGACCCTGTTGAGCGTTCACGGAGTGATCTGTCCTTGGTGCGCGGCTCCTCCTCCGGCCGCGCGACGACCTGAAGCCCACGCTGTGACCTCAGTTGCCGCGACCTCTTCGATCTTCTGCAGGAGTCGTTCCCGCGCCGAATGGTCGCGTTCCTCATCCGTGAGGAGCCGGTAGCGATGGACTTCCACGCGCAGGCTCGTCCAACTCTCCGCGGCCAGAACCCAACGGTCGACGTGCTGAAAGACCTGCCGGAACCCGCCGATGAACACAGCCGCTCCGGCCAGGCACGCCGTGACCGCCGCAGGCGCCTGGATCCCGGCGGCGACCACAGTCGCAGCGCCGGTGAGCAAAGCTGTCAGTTCGGTCAGCTGATGGAGCCGCCGGGCTCGGTCGCGCGTTCCCGCGTACCAGGCCAACTCCTCCTCGGCGAAAGCGAGCAGAGCGTCGTGGCCCGTTTCCGGAGCTGGTGGCTGTCGTCTTCGTAGTCTCCGTGAGCGCACTCGCACATGATGCCGAAAGCCTGCCGCGGACCGCGGTGAGATGCCAGATTGTGACCGCGCACCGCTAAGGCATGACACGAAGTCCACTGCTGATCCTTGCTCCGGACGGCTTCGCGGTCGACAGGAGCGGCAAAGGATCGGCAGTGGACTTCGCACCGGGGCCGCTTAGCAGCCACGAGAGTGCTCCGCATCCCCCGGCGTTGTCAGTGGGTCGCGCGACCATGACGCCATAACGACGACGGACCACTCCCGCCCCACCGAGCGGCAGCTCCCCGCCTGGGCCGACACCGTCGGACCCGGCTGTCCCCCCTGCTCGACCAGTTCCGCCACGACCTGCTCGCGCTCGATGCCGAGTACCGCATCGAGTCGTTCGCCGTGCAGCTCGGCGGCCTGCACATCACTGCGACCGCTTCCAAGAAGGCCAGTTCGACAGCGAGTTCGCCGACCGTGCCGCACGCCCTGATTGATGTGGCCGTGACCGCCCCCGAGCACACCTGCGAAGCCTGCAGCAGCCCTGTCCGTATCCGTCCGCGCGGTGACGGACAACGGACCTGGATGAGCGCCGGCTGCGATGCCTGCCGCACCCTCGTCCCGCCGCATCCCGCTGTCGACCACACCCAAGGACGGCATAGCCTCCGTCCCCTCACGGGTGCACCCCTCAAAATGCAGTGACGCACCAGTACCGGCAGACCACAAGACACGGGCGTCAACACGGCGCCCTTCGCGGCCAGTTGAGCAAGCAATTCACGGTTGTCGTCTGATTGCACTGCGCGGCCGTCGAACTGACTGCGATGGGACATCCGTATGAGCTACACGGACCAGTACGTACGTGAGGGCCGTCGGCTGATGAACGAGGGCTTAGGGCCTGTCTGGAAAGTCATGGGAGCCAGAGTCGGAGGCAGGCGAGGGTGACCATGGCTTGGTAGTGGGTGGCTCGTTTGTCGTAGCGGGTGGCCAGGGCCCGGTTCTGTTTGAGTCGGCTGAAGCAGCGTTCGATGACGTTGCGTCGTCGGTAGGCGGCCCGGTCGAGGCGGCAGAGGGTCTCGCCTCGCCGGGTGCGTCCGTTGATCTGGTCGATCCGCTCCGGGATGGTCGCGGCGATGCCGCGTCTGCGGAGGTAGGCGCGGATCCTGCGGGCCGAGTAGCCCTTGTCCGCGACGACGCGGTCGGGCCGGGTCCGGGGCCTGCCCGGCCCCGGCCGGTCGATTCGGACCTTGGCCATGACGGGTTCGAACTGTGTGCAGTCGTTGACGTTCCCGCCGGTCAGGGTGAAGGCGAGCGGCTGGCCCCGGCCGTCGCAGGCGAGGTGGATCTTGCTGGTCAGCCCGCCGCGGGAGCGGCCGAGTGCTTCGCCTTCCCAGGTCCCCCTTTTCGGGCCCCAGCGGCGTGCTGATGGGCCCGGACCGTGGTCGAGTCCACGCAGATGATCGTCCAGTCGACCTGCCCGACGGCGTCGGAGTGCTGCTGGACGTGGGCCAGAAGGCGGTCCCACGTGCCGTCGGCGGACCAGTGCCGGAAGCGGTCGTAGACCGTCTTCCACGGCCCGTAACGCTCCGGCAGGTCACGCCAGGCAGCCCCGGTCGACAGCTTCCACAAGATCCCGTTGACGACT
>RBWT01000095.1 GCA_004010275.1 Streptomyces huasconensis | reverse complement strand
GTGTCGTCGCCGCGGCGGACGCGCTCGGGGCGCACCGGGACGCGTCCGCCGTCGCCGCCTACGCGCGCGGACGCCTCGCCGACGCGCACCAGGACTGGCAGCGGGCCGCCGACGCCTTCCGGCAGTGCCCGGGACACCGGGACGCCGATGCCCATCTGGCATACGCCCAGGGGCGGTTGCTGGAGTCCGCGGGCACGTGGAGCGCGGCTGTGACCGCGTACGAGCGGGCCCGCGGTGTGCTGGACCGCGTCGACGTGCGGTGCCGCAGGCTGCGGCGGCTCCTCGGGCTGCTCCCCTGGGCGGACGGTCTCATCAGCGCTCCCCTGGTCGCCGACCCGTTCGCGCTGCGCGACCAGGCCTTCCCCTATCTCGCCCTGCGGGACGCCGGCGTCGGCCCCGGCGCCTCCATGGACGCCGTGAAGAACGCCTCGTACGCGCTGCTGGAGCGCGGCTCCATGTCCTGGCACGAGCGCGTCGCCCTGGAGCGGCTGCGGCTGCCGGGCCGGCGGCTGCGGCTCGACGCCCTGCTCTACCGGTGGCACTCCCCCGAGGCCCTGCGCGACGCCCTCGCCGCGCTCTCCCCGGACGAGGGGCCCGGCGTACTGGACGCCCTGTGCGAGCGCTTCCCGCGCGACGCGCCGCTGCTGCTGCTCCTCGCGCCGGACCGGGAGGCCGCCGCGGCCGAGTGGGAGCGGCGTCTGAAGGAGGCCCCCGGTGACATGGCCGTGGTGCACGGCTTGGCCGCGGCCCGGCTGTGGCAGGCGCAGGAGCTGGAGCAGACCGGCGCCTGGGAGCACGCGGTGAGCGCCTGGGAGGCGGCGCTCGCGTACTGGGCGACGCTGCTGAGCGACGACGAGTACTGGGACGGCTGGCGCGCCGAACGCGCCGCCTGTTACGAACGGGACGTCACCCACGAGGACATGGCGGCGCTGCGCTGGGAGCTGAGCCGGCACCTCTTCGGTCAGCTCTCGGCCTACGAGCAGCGGCACATCGAGCAGGACCGGCCGCAACAGGCCGCCGCCTACCAGGCGTTGGCGGGCCTCCTGGAGTCCGAGCTGGGCGGGGCCCGCGTACTGAAGGACGTGGGCGGCCTGCCGGCCGTGCCGGGCGCGGGCGCCACCCTGGCCTGCGGCCCGCGCTATCTGCGGCTGCTGCGCCTCCAGGAACCCCTCGGAGATCTCGTCGCGAGCCTCGACACGGCGGCCCAGCAGGGCAGGGACCCCGGCGAGTACGCGGTGCGCGCGCTGCGCTGGGCCTTCTCGGAGCTGGCGCGGAGCTTCGCCCTGTCGGAGGTGCGCAAGTTCGGCCCCGCCCTGCGCGCGCTGCCCGCCCTGCGCACGCTGAGCACCCTGCCGGACGACTGCGCGGGCCCCGCCGCGGCCGCCGGGCATGCCGAGGACTGCGCGCACTGCCGTGACTTCCTGCTGCGCAACCCCGCGTACGTACGGCTGCCGCGCCGCCACGCCCGCCTGCTCCAGGACGGTGTCGAACTGGCCGTGCACGTCCGGCTCGCGCTGGCGAAGGCCGCCCTGACGCGGGGCGGCGGCGGGCTGGACGAGGCCCTCGGCCACTGGCGGGAGCTGGTGCGGGTGTCCCGCGACGCGGGCATGCAGGCCCGCTCGAAGAAGGCGGTGATCCGCACGGTCCTCGGCCGGGTCGAGGCCCTCACCGGGGAGGACGGTGTCCAGCTCGGCCCCTGCCTGGACGAGGCCGTCACGCTCGTCGAGTCCGCCGCGGAGGTGCTGCACCCCCTGGACCGCGACGTGCTCGGCCAACTGCACGCGAAGCTCTCGGCGTTGCTGTCCATGCGGGGTGTGTGGCGCGGCTACACCCGTACCAAGCACGGCATGCGCGCCGACGTGTACGGCGCGGAGGCCGACCTGCGCCGCGCGCTCGCCCTCAACCCGGAGTCCAGCCACGCCCGCGACAACCTCGCGCGGGCCCTGGTGTTCACCCTGGACGAGCGGACGTACGAGGTGCCCGCACGTCTGGAGCTGCTCCGCGAGGCGCTGGGCCTGCTGGACGTCGGCCTCGGGCAGGCCCTGACGCACCGCTACCGCGAGACGCTCGGCGAGGCCCTCGACGAGATGGAGAAGCTCCTCACCCGGCACCTCGGTGTCGGCGGCATGGGCGACCTGATCCGCAGCGACGGCCAGGAGACGCCGCCGGACGACGACGATCTGCCGTCCTGGGCCGCGGAGTTGACGGAGAAGGCGGAGCGGGCGCTGTACCGCGGGGAGACCCTGTGGGCGCTGCACCATCTCATCCGCGCCACCCGCGCGGACCCCACCGACAGCCGGGTCAGACAGGCCCTGCTCGACGCGGTGCGCCGCTGGCTCGCCGAGCTGCGGCCCGGACGGACCCGGAGCACGACCCCGCCAGGAACCCCCGAGACCGAAGCAGGAGGCAGTGTCGCGTGATCAAGGACCCCGACGCGAGCTGGGAGGGCCCCTTCCCCTACGAGGTGCTCGCCCCGGCCGGTGTGACCCCCTGGACGACGCACGCCGCCATGCGGGACGTCTCCTTCGAGCTGCTCGCCCGGCATCTGATGACGCCGGTCACCCAGCAGGCGTGGGACGAGCTGCGCGGCGTACGCCGCAGGCTGCTCGTCGACCTGCTGCTGTACGACGTGGACCCGGACGTCGAACTGCCGCTTGCCGAGGCCGAGTTCGAGCGACTGCTGGCCGCGCTCCCGCCGCCGGAACCCGCGGCCGAGCCGTCCGGCGTTCCGCCCGCCCCGCTCCCGGAGGCCACCACGCGGCTCCTGGACGACCTGATCCGCTTCGATGTCTGATCCGACGGCACGGCTCGCCTACGAGTACGCCCGCGACCTGGCCGCCCGCGACGCGGCCCACCAGGCGCTCACCGAACGGCTGTTGCTGCGCTTCGCCGACGTACTGGACTCCCTCGACCGGCTCCTCGCGGACGGTGCGGCGAGCGACGTCCGGACGTACCGCGGAAGCCTCGCGCTGATCGCCGGGCAGCTGGAGGCGGCGCTGACCGAGGAGGGGATGGAAGGGGTCGGCCGGGTCGGTGAGCGGGCGGGGCCTGCGACGCACCACGTGACCGAGGTGCGCCCCGCGCCGCCCGGCGCCGGTGACGACGAGGTCCTTGAGGTCCTTCAGCGCGGGTATCGATTCCGGGGGCACGTGCTGCGCGCCGCCCGGGTGGTCGTCGCCGTGGACGGCGACACGGTGGACGGCGACACGGTGGACGGCGTCACGGTGAAACGTGGCACGGAGCAAGGGACGGAGCGGGAATGAAGGCCATCGGCATCGACCTCGGCACCACCAACAGCGCGGTGGCCGCCCACGATCCGCACCGCGCGGACATCGCGGTGCTCACCAACAGCAAGGGCGAGCGGCTCACCCCGTCGGTCGTCGGCATGGCGCACCGGGACGGCAAGGACCAGCCGCTGGTCGGCGAGGACGCGCTGAACTGGGCGATCAGGCAGCCCAAGGAGACCATCGCCTCCGTGAAGCGCCTGATGGGGCGGGACTTCGCCGACGCCTCCGTGGTCCAGGCGCGCGACCGGATGAGTTACGAGATCGTCGCGGGCCCCGAGACGGACCCCCGGGCGCATGTGATGCTCGGCGGCCGGGCCCGCACCCCGGCCGAGATCTCCAGTGTGATCCTGGACAAGCTGGTCAGGGACGCCTCGCGCACGCTGGGCGAGCCGGTGACGCACGCCGTGATCACCGTCCCCGCCTACTTCCGTGACGCGCAGCGCGCCGCCACGCGCGAGGCCGCCGAGAAGGCGGGCCTGGTGGTGAAGAAGATCGTGGACGAGCCGACGGCCGCCGCGGTCGCCTTCGGCCTGCACAAGCCCGGCGGGGCGCGCAGCCGGGTGCTCGTGTACGACCTCGGCGGCGGCACGTTCGACATCTCCGTCCTGAACGCGGTCAAGGACCAGGAGGGCCGCAGCCAGTTCCAGGTGCTGCGCTCGGCGGGCGACATCTGGCTGGGCGGCGACGACTTCGACCTCGCGATCGTGGAGCACATCATCACGTGGATGCGCGAGCAGCACCACGTGGACCCGGCCGGTGACAAGGCGTTTCTCTTCCACGCGAAGAAGGCCGCCGAGCGCGCCAAGCGGGAGCTGAACGACATGGAGGAGACGTACATCGTGGTCCCGGCCGCGTACCGGGGCGCGGACGGGGTCATCGACGTCGAGATGAAGCTGACGCGTGCCGAGTTCAACGCCATGATCGCGCCGCTGGTCGGCCGGACCATGTCACTCGTCCAGGAGACCCTGGCGCGGTACGAACTGTCCCCGGACGACATCTCGGACGTCCTCCTGGTGGGCGGCGGCACCCTCACGCGGTCCGTGTACGAGGCGGTGGAGGCGTTCTTCGGCGCGGACAAGGTGCGCAGGAACATCAACCCGATGGAGTGCGTGGCGTTCGGCGCGGGTGTCCTCGCCGAGACGCTGCGCGGCGTGGAGTGCTCGGACGCCGGGTGCGCGAAGGTCAACGACTACGGGGCGAGCGCCTGTGCGGCGTGCGGCCGCAGCCTGGCCGACGGCCGGTCCAAGGGCGACACCGGCCTGTACGAGTCGACGCCCATGGCGATGGGCATCGCCGCGATCAAGGGCAGCCAGCGCGACGTGTTCGTCGAGATCATCGAGGCGGGCTCGCCGTACCCGCTCTCCGAGCCGCGCCGGCGCACCTTCCACGCGACGGACAGCCGCCGCATCCGGGTGCCGGTGTACGAGGGCGACAGCAAGGTGGCGAGCGAGAACCACGAGCAGGGTGTGGTGGAGTTCGAGCTGCCGCAGGAGATCGAGATCAACCGCCAGGTGGACGTCTCCTTCAACTACTCGGCGGACCGCATCATCACGGTGAAGATCAGTGTGCGCGGCACCGACATGGTCCTGGAGGCCACGCCGAACCGGGAGAAGCCGCGCACCCCGCCGCCCGAGCCGGTGGAGGAGCTGGTGGACAGCGCGGTCCTGCGCGAGCAGCTGGCGTTCGCCGAGCGGGAGGCCGACCACTTCCTCAAGCGGTACGGGCCCTACATCGAGCCGGTGCAGGCGATGAAGGTGCGCCGCGACATCGAGCAGGCGCAGCGGGCGGTCGCGATGGGCGACAGCGGCGAGTACAAGCGCCTGACCGAGCTGCTGCTCGACGACATGTACCGCCAGTGCGGTCTGGCGAGCCAGTTCCGCCAGGCCGAGCTGGCCTCGGAGGGCGCGCCGCCGGAGACGGTCCGGCAGATCAACGAGGCGGTCGAGTACGTCAAGCAGGCCCACCGTCAGGGCAACCGCGTCCAGACCGCCCAGCAGGCGCGCAACCTCGTGAACCTGGTGGCGATCGCCCAGTCCGAGCGGGCCGTGCCGAGGCTCCCCGACAAGCCGGACTACGAAGGCATCCTGCGGTTCGCGGAAGAGACGGCAGGCGGATGACGCGGGATCGGCAGGACGACCACGGGGACCGCCCGGCGCCGGGGGCGCTCCCCGTCAGTCTCGGCATCGACTTCGGCGCCACGGGGCTGCGGGCGCTGTACGCGCCGCAGGACGGGCCGGGGCGGCGCCTGGACGCGGGGGCGCAGGACGGGCCGTGGCTGCTGTGCGAGCCCGCCGAGACGGGCGAGCTGCCGGTGACCTTCCCCAGCGTCAAGAGCCTGCTCGGCGGGAGGCGTCCGGTGCGGGCGGGCGGTGCGACGGTCGAGGCGGACCGGCACGTGGTGCGTCTGCTGCTGGTCCTTGCGCGAGCGCGTGGAGGCGGCGGCGCCGGGGCGGGTGACGCAGACCGTGATCAGCGTGCCCGCGCGGTACGGCTCGGCGCAGCGTGCGGCGCTGCGGGACGCGGCGCGCGAGGCGGGGCTCGATCCGGCGCGGCTGGTCAGCGACTCCATGGCCGCGGTGATCGGCCACATGACGGAGCGGGACAGCGGCACGTGCCTGGTCTACGGCATGGGATACGAGGGGTTCGAGCTGGGCCTGATCCGCAGCGTGCGCGGCCACTTCCGCTCGCTGGGGTACGAGGGCGGGGCCACGTCGGGCGGTCGCGCGTTCGACGCCGAGCTGTTGTCGTCGGCGGTCAGGCTGCTGCGCAGCACCGCGGCCCCGGCTCGGTCAAGGCGCTCGACGCTGCCATGTGGCAGGGGCTTCGCGCGCGGGGGCAGGAGGCGCGGGAGGCGCTCGGCTCGCCGGGCGGCCCGGAGGCGGCGGTACTGGACCTGGAACTGGGGGCGGGGCGGCCGCTGTGGGTGCGGATCGCGCGGGCGACCTCGACGCGTACCTGGACCGGCATGTGCAACGCACGCTCGACCGGGCCCGGACCCTGCTCGACCAGGCCGGGATGCGGTCCGAAGACGTCGACACGGTCCTGCTGGTGGGCGGCAACACCCGGATGGAACAGGTGCGTTCGCGGGTCGAGGGGCTCGGCGGACAGAGCGTCCTCGCGCCGCCCGAGCTGCTGGCGCTCGGCGCGCTGAAGCACGCGGTGCGGCTGGCGGGCGGCGCGGCGTCCGCGGGCCCCTCGGCCCTGGAGGAGGGCCCGCTGGAACCGGCCGCCCCCACCCACGACACCCTCTCGGACGCACCGCCGCTCACCGCGACACTGGTGGACGCCGACACGGTACGGGAGCCCGTGGACGTACGGGATGCGGGCGCCGCCGCTCCTGCCTTCGGGGCCGCGCGTGACCCCCGCGAGGCCGTGGCACCGCACGGAGCGCGTGCCGACCGGGAGTCCCGGGGCGGAGGCCGCGACATCGGGCAGCACGCTGCTCGTCCGTCAGGGGCAGCGGGAGGCGGCCGCCGCCCTGCTGCGCGAGATCATCGCCGAGGCGCGGGAGCTGCTCGACGACCTGGACCGGCCGGACCGCCCCGCGCCCGGCCCCGCCACCGAGCCGCCGACGTCGCCCACCGCGGAGTCCGCGCCCGCGCCGGTGCTCGACTACGCCTCCCGGCGCCAACTCGCCCGCGCGCAGGCTCTGTTGTCCCTCGGCCGGTACGACCATGCCGTGCAGGCCGCGCACGTCGCCTGGCAGGACGCGGCGACCAGGCCGGCCGGCGCCGACATGCTGGACGCGATGATCGACGTGCACTGCGCGGCCGCGATGGCCGACATGTCCCCCGAGCACTTCGCCGACGCCGAGCGGTGGCTGAACTGCGCGTACAACCACGATCCGACGAACGTCCGCGTGCGCGGACTGCTCGCCGAACGGACCTATCGGCACGCCGTGGAGCTGGACCGGCGCGGGAGCGGGACGAGGCCGTCGAGGCCCTGCGGAAGTGTCTGACGTGGGACCCTGAACACGCCGACGCCGAGGCGCTGTTGCGCCGACTGAACCGTGGCGGCAGGAACCGGCGGGGCAGGGGTGACGTCCTCGGGTAGAGGGCCCGCGGCCGGCCCCGCGCCCCGCCCCATGCCCCGCCTCGTGAGCCACTCGGCACGCCACCTCGCAGCCACCCCGCCAGCCATGGGAGAACCCGCTTGACGCCCGCACAACTGCTCGACAAGGCCTTGGTCATCAAGGAACTGCGGCGGCTCGCCGCCCTGCCGGCCCTGGAGCCGCGCGGCGCCGAACTGACCGCTCTGCACCGGGACCTGGGCTCGATGACCCGGCTCGACAGCTGGGCGGAGCTCGACCTCGTACAGACATACGTACGCCCGGAGAGCGTGCGGACACCGCAGGAACCGGCGTCGGGGCGTCGTGACCGCCTCCTGGAGGCGGCCCTCGGCATCCTCGTCTTCGTGCCGCTCCTGATCACCTGGTTCGGCCTGCGGGAAGCCGTGCGGGCCTACGGCGAGCTGGCCGAGGAGGACCGCAAGCAGGCCACGCGGCCCTTCCTCCAGCTCTGGCAGTCGGGCTTCGGCGGGCACCTGTCGTCGCTCGGACGGTTCGAGAACGTGGCCTTGACGGCCGTGGTGCTCATCGCCCTGCTCGTGGGCCTTTCGGTGTGGCACGCGCGCGTGCGGGCCCGTGCGGAGCGCGACGACGCGGCGCGGGAGGCCGAGAAGGAGCGGCTGCTCGCCGAGCTGGCGTCGGTGCTCACCCGTACGCAGATGCTGCTCGCGCCGCACCGCAGCGCCTCCCCGCAGCAGTTCACCGCCGAGCTCACGAAGGCCGCCAAGGAGATGGGCGACCTGGCGGTGAAGGCCGAGCGGAGCCACAAGGCGCTCAGCGGCGCGACGGCGTCCGTCGGGCAGGCCACGGACGCGCTGAAGAGCGCGGCCCTGTCCCTCACCAAGGAAGTGCCGAAGCTCGGTGCCGTGGCGGACCGCATCGACACCGCCCTGCGCGACGGCACGGCGGCGACCGCCAAGGCGGGCCGGGCCAACGCACTCGCGGCCCGCGGGATCGCCGACCACGTCAAGGCCGCCGGTGACACGGTCGAGGCCTCCCTCAAGGCCCTGGTCGCCGCTCAGCAGTCGCTCGTCGCGCGGTCGGAGTCGGTGGTGAAGGCGACGGAGGCGGCCTCGCAGGCCCTGGTGTCGAGCACCGGCCGCACGGGCGACGCGGTGGACGGCATGCGCGAGGCCACGGAGCGGTGGGACGCGGCGGCCGCCCACTGGCAGGACGCGCGGCCCGCCTCGACGGCCGCATGGACACCCTCGCGGGGGCGCTGCCCCCGCTCGCGTTCTCCCCGGCCGCGGCCCCGGGCCGGTCCCTGCGCCCGCCTCGGCCCCGGCTTCGGCCCACGGTGGCCCGTACGCCGGGAACGGCCACTCCGGCGGCGGGCTCCCCGAGGGCGGTCCCGTGCCCCCGCCGCCCGCTCCCCGGGACGGAGGCTCCGCGTGACGCGAGGGCGGCCGGGACGTGGGCGTGGCGGGCGGCTCGGGGTGGTCGCCCTCGCGGGGTGGCTCTTCGCCGACTGCTGCTCGTGCTCGCGCTGGTGTCGATGGCCGACCGCCCGGACCCGCAGGCCGACGACCGGCCCAAACCCTCGGCATCCAAGGGCGGTTCCCCTTCCCCCACCCCGGCAGGGCCCCGCTCCGTCGACCGCCACCCCGAGGAGTTCAAGGTGTCGGGCAAGGACAAGGGCGACCTCGTCTCGCAGATCTCGCGGCGCACCCGCAAGTGGTCGGGCCGCACGGCCGCACTCGTGCTGACCTTCGGCGGCGGCCAGAGCGGTACGGCCTACGCCCACCGCGTCAACGGCCTGCTCGGCAAGGGCCGCCCGGACATGTTCACCAAGAAGACGGCGACGGACGACTTCCACAACCTCGGCGAACGGCCCGGGACCGCCGAGGTCCGGGTGTACTTCTACACGGCGCCGGGCGGCTGAGCCATGGCCGTCCTGCGCCCCGGCGAACACCCGACGGCGAGCGGCGCCGCCCGCCCCTGCCCGCCCTGCCCCGCACCCCCGGCATGCGGGGGTTCCTCGCAGCTGCTCGACGCCCTGCGGAAGGAAGGCTTCCGGCACGCGGCGGACGTGCTGCGCGCCCCGGCGGCCGCGCCCGCGACGGACGCCCTCTTCGGCACGCTCCCCAGGGCCGCCACGGACGACGGCTTCCGGGTCCTCGACGGCCTCTGGTTCCCCGGCCGCGGCGGCATCTGGCGGCGCGTCGACCAGCCGTACGTCCAGGACGCGATGGCACGCTGGCAGGCCTCGCCGGACCCGCGCGCCCCCGGAGCCACGGCCCTGCTGACCGTCCTGGCGACGGTCCTCGTGGACGACGCGATGGGCCTGCGCCGCCTCGTCCTGTGGGAGCTGCGCAGCCTCCTCACCGAAGGCGCTTCCCGGGGCGGCGGACCACCGGGAGCCGCCGCGGCCGTCGCGCTCGGCGTGCACCGCGGCGAGGCTGGTACAGCTCGCCGCCGCGGTGGCCGCCGGGTTCCCCGGGCCGGGGCCCGCCCGGCACGCCGCGGAGAGCCTCGACGACATCTGGCCGGGCGAACGGCTGCGCGAGGCGGAGCGGGTCGTGGCGCGGCTGCCGCGCGCCTCGGTCTACCCGGACGGACCCGACGACCACCATCTGGCCGCGCTCGTCGACTCCGTGCGCGCGCGAGCCGCGGACGTGGACCGGCTCACCGCCGAGGCCGCGGAGTCGGAGGCCACCGGCGCCCTGCGCGCGTCCGCCCGGGCCTGGCTGGAGGCGCTCCGCCTGGCCCGGGACGACACCGACGCCCAGACCGGCCTGCTGCGGGTGGCCGCGCAGCTGGCCGACGACCCCTTCGCCCCGGCCGAGGCCGAGGTGAGCGCCGTGCCCGACGACCGGGACGTACGGCTGTCCTGGCACCCGCCGCGGCGCCCGGCCGACGACGTCACCTACCGCGTCCTGCGCTTCCCCGACGGCGCCCCGCACCTGGCGGTCGAGACGGCGGCGGGCGAGCCGGCACCGGGCAGCGTCGACGCCGTCGCGCCCGAGGGCCGCCCGCTGCGGTACGCCGTCTTCCCGTTGCGCCGCCGCGGCCGCATCGCCGGGGTGCCGCGCGTCACCCGCCCGGTGCTGCTCACCCCCGTCGTGACGGAGCTGCGCGCCGACGTGGTGCCGGGCGGCGTACGGGCTGCGCTGGCGGCCCGACCCGGCGGCGGCCGAGGTGCGGGTGACGCGTTCCGGCGCCGCCGACGACGCCACGGGCTGGGGCGGGCGGTCGCTGGTGCGCGTGCCCTGCGCCCACGACCGGCTGCTCGACACGCCCCTCGCCCCGGGGACGTACACGTACGAGGTGCGCTGCGGCTACCGCGATCCGGACGGCGGCCTCGTGTGGTCCCGCGGTGTCACCATCGACGCGCGCGCCGAGCGGTGGCCCTCGCCGGTGGAGGAGCTGACCGTGCGGCGGTACGCGGACGGCGGGCGGTTGACCATCGCCTGGCGGCCGCCCGCGGTCGGCGACGGGGTGCTGCTGCCCTGGACGGCGGGGCCGGTGCCGCCGGGCACCGACGTGTCGGGCCTCGTGGGGGCGGCGGACCGCATCCCCGCGACCTCGGTCGGCGCCGAGTCGTGCGCGGAGCTGGTCCCGCCGCCCGATCGGCGGCGTCCGCGTCACGGCGGTGAGCCTGCGCGGCGAGCGGGCCGTCTCCGGACCGAGCCTTGTCATCGAACACCCCGCGCCTATAACGGAGTTGGCGGTACGGAGACTGGGCGCCGACCGGGCCGAGGTGCGCTTCGCGTGGCCCGAACCGGCGGTCCTCGTCCGGGTGGCGTGGAGCGACGGGACGCGGGGCGGGGAGCGCCGGGTGCCACGCAGCGCGCTGCTCGCCGGGCGGGTGGAGATCCCGGTCTCCGCCGAGGAGTGCGCGCTCACCGCGGTGCCGCTGCCACGCCCCGACGCCGTGGCCATCGACACGGCACCGGCCCACGCGGTCCTGCCCGCGGCACCACCGCCGCCTCCGCCTCCGCTGCCGCCCGGACCTCCTTGGTGGCGGGGGTGGTGGCACCGGTGGCGACAACGGCCGTGAGGGGGCGTCGGGGGCCCGGGGTCACTCCTTGACCACGGCCTCCGTCCCGCCGCCGAACTCGAGGAGCAGACCGGACCGCAGCGCGATGGTCTTGCCCGGCTCCACGTCGCGTACGGTCCCGTCCTCCTTGCGCGCCGTCCACACCGCCCTCGTGCGGTTGGTGAGGCCGAAGCGGCCGCGCTGCTGCGGGTGTTCGGTGACCTCGCCGACCACGGCGGAGAAGTCGTGCCGCTCCGGGTCGTCCCGCAGGTGGTGGGCGTAGACGCGGGCGTGCGGGGCGAGCCTGATGCCGCGGCGGGTGCGCAGGGTGCCGGCGCCCGTGGTCAGTTCCAGGCGGGGCGGCAGGGTGAGTGTGGTGTGGCACTTCCAGCAGTCCGGCGGCGTGCCGTCGGGCTGGGTGAGGTTCTGCTTGCCGCAGACGCCGCACTGGGTGATGGCGTCGAGAACCTGGCTGAGCGCGTCGCGCCACACCGTCTCGCGCACCCGCACCGCCGGGTTGCGCAGCCCCTTCGTGAAGGTGTCGATGAAGAGGTCGCGCAGGATCTGCGGCAGCGCGGCCCACGTCGCCACGACGGTCGGCTGCTCGCCGGGCACGGGGCGGTTGCGGGTGTCGGACGGGTCGTAGACGAAGACCGGGTCGGTGCCGTACAGCCTGCGTTTGGCGGCCTCGTCCATGCAGCGGATGTTCAGCGCGAGGGCGCCGTTGAAGGGGTGGTCGTTCATCAGGAGCAGGAAGAGCAGCACGGCGAGGGAGTGCAGGTCGCTCTGGGTGCCGGGCTGTCTGCCCTTGTCGCCGCGGACCAGCTCGGGCGCCATGAAGTCCATCGTGCCCGCGACACCGGCCTCGGCGCCCTCCACGACGGCGTTGTCGTTGTCGCAGATCAGGACGTCGCCGGTGCGCGGGTCGAAGAAGATGTTGCCCCAGTTGATGTCGCGGTAGGCGATGCCGCGGGAGTGCAGGGCGCGGTAGGCCTCGACGGTGTGCAGCGCCACGGTCACCAGGGTGCGCATGGTCGCCGCGGACACCGAGGGGTCGCGGCGGAAGAGCGCGGGCAGGTCGCAGAAGCGGGCGGGGCGTACGTCCATGACGTATCCAAAGCCGGGCTGCTTGCCCTCGGGGTCCATCACGATGGAGCGGGGCCACAGGAAGCGGGGGTCGTCCCAGCCCTTGGCGATGAGCCCTTCGAGGATCTCCCGCTGGCGGGCGTCGGCCAGCTGGGGGTAGTACCACTTCACCGCCTGGTCGCCGGTGGGTGTCGTGACGCGGTAGACCTCGCCCTGGCCGCCGGAGCCGAAGAGCTCGGCGACCTTCAGCTTCTCCCCCGACTCGGCCACCAGGGTCTTTCCGGCGGCGAGCATGCCGTTCACCATGCTGTTCCTCTCTGCCCGCGAGGCCTGCGCGGCCTCACGTCTCGTGGCTGTGCTGTGGGGGCGCCGCGACGGCGCCCACGAGGGTCGTGTCGTCCCCGGAGTACGTGGCGGCGCGCGCCAGCCAGTCCGGGAGCTGCTCCTGTACGGCCGCCGCGCCGTGCCGGGCGGCCCGGTCGCCGACGCCGGTGGCGAAGTCCAGGAACCCCTGGTGGTCGGCGAAGCTCTTGGAGAGCCCGTCGGTGGAGAGCAGCAGGCACGGCGGGGCGCCGCCCGTGAACGGCTGCCAGTGCGAGCGGGTCTTGCGCCACGGCTCGGGCTCGCAGAGCGAGTCGGTCTCGTCGCCCATGTCGGGGCCGGTGGAGAGCGGGGTGTGCGGGGCGCCGGCGTCGTCGACGAAGACGATGTCCCCGTCGCCCAACTGCCAGCAGAACACCATGGCCTCGGTCAGGACGGCGCCGATGAGGGTGCTGCCGTAGGCGGCGAGGTCCGGGGGCTCCGCGCGGTCGCGCACCGTGGCACCGCGCCGCGGCGGCCGGGGACGGGCGCCGTGCGCGGGCGCGTTGCGGTCGTGCAGCAGGGCCCGTTCGTGCCAGCGGTGGCCGACCTGCTGCGGCAGGCGGCGCGCCTCCTCGCGCAGCGCGTCCATCACGCCGCGTCGCCGCCGACGCGGACCGCCTCGTACGCGAAGGGCCGCGCGCACGCGGTGAACTCCTCGACGGCCCAGCGCGCCCCGAGGTCGCTGCGGAAGTGGGCGGCGCTGCCGTGCCCGTCGGCGACCGCGAGGAGGACCGCGCGGCCCCCGGCGACGGGCAGGGCGACGCCGCGGTCCTGGCTGTACTTCTTCGCCACCCCTTTGACCGCGCCGCTGAGCAGCGCCCAGGGCGCGGCCGGGCTCGGGGCGCCGGACACCGGATGCGGTCCGGTCACCGTCTGCGGCCCGGTCACCAGATGTCGTCTTCGCCCTTGGTCATCGACGGGACGTCGATCGGGACATGGGGCTTCGCGCCGTCGTCGACCTTGGGCGTGGAGGCGTCCTTGACGACCGCGGTGGACATCCAGCGGATGGCCGCGGCGAGCTGGCGGGGGTTCTTCGCCTGGAGCGGCTCCAGTTCGGGGTTGCCGAGGAACTCCTTGAGCATGCTCTTGTCGGCGTCGTCGCCGATGGCCACGGCGACGCGCACGGCCCGCTTGCCCCACGGGGTGGCGTCGATGGCGCGCAGCCCGGCGCGCCAGTCGTCGGTGGGCTGCCCGTCGGAGGCGAGCGCGAGGACCGGCGGCAGGGCGCGCTGCGGCATCGGCGGGGTCTGCAGCGCGCCGGCCGCCAGCTTGAACGCGGCGCCCATGTCCGTGCCGCCGTAGATGTGGACGTCCTCCCAGGAGAACTGGTCGACGGGGGTGGGCTCGCTGACGTGCCAGCTGGCGCCGCTGGCGAAGGTGATGGCCCGGACCAGCAGCGAGGCGGCCGGGTTGGACTGGGCGGCCTGCTGCATCTCGGGGATGGCCTCGCGGATGGCGAAGTTCAGCTCGCCGATCTTGCCGTTCACGCCCATGGAGCCCGAGCAGTCGAGCATCCAGATGAAGTGCACGGGGCGGCTGGCCATGCTGCCGCCGGGGAAGTTGTCGACGACGACGGTCTCGCTGGTGTCGCTCACGCTGGTCCTTTCCTGTGGAGCGTGCAGGGTGCATGTGGGCGCGGCCCCCAGGCCGCCTTGCCCGGAACGGGACCGGGAGCGGTCACTCGTCCCGCTGCTTGATCCGGTGGCGCCACGCCGTCCATTCCTGGAGGTCCTGGCCCTCGCGCTGGAAGACGGTGGCCACGCCGCCGAGGTGGTGGTCGTCCAGGCGCGTGAGGACGGGCGCGAGGACCTCGTCGAGCAGTTCCGCGGCGGTCCTGCGCCACTCCTCGCTGACGCCGTGCCGCCGGCGGGGCCGCCAGAGGTGGAAGTACGCGGCCAACTCCGCCGCGTTGTGCGGCAGTTCCCGCAGGAGCCGGTCCCGGGTGGTCTCGTCGAGGAAGTACGCGCGGTAGCTGCCGAGCAGTTCGGGCCCGGCGGTGAACAGGAGCCGCAGGCCGTGGGGGTCGCACACGTCCAGGGGGTTCGCCCGGGCGAGGGCGCGGCCCAGCCGCCTCGCCGATGCCCTGCCGCAGGACCTGGCTCTTCGGCACGACCTTGCGGAACAGCTCGTCGAGGCGTTGGAGCGCGGTCCGGTCGACGCGGAGGCGGCCGTCGGCGAGGTCCTGGGCCGTCACGAGCAGGTCGGCGGTGTGGCGCTCGGCGGCGCCGAGCAGGCCGTCCTCGCGCATGTCGCGGGCGAAGGCGACCAGTTCGGCGTCGCAGCGGTCGGGGTGGCTGATCCAGCCGGTGATGCGGCGGCCGAGGTCCGCCTCGACGATCAGGCGGGGGGTGCAGGTGCGGGCGATCCAGGACTGTTCGGCGCGGTCCGGCGGGGTGTTGCGCCACACGATGTGCCACAGCAGCCGCAGCGTCGTGACGTCCTTGACCCGCCCGCCGGGCACGAGCGCGGTGAGCCGTTCGAAGAGGTCGGCCCCGCGCAGGTGGTCCGGCGAGCCGGACCAGCGGGCGGCGGCCTCGGCGAGGCGGATGGTGAGCGGGGCGCCGTCGATGTGCCGCCGCAGCCAGTCGCCCTGCGGGGAGCGGGCCAGCTCCCGCAGGCGGTCGAGCTTGCGGTCGGTGAAGTCCACGATCAGCAGGCGCACCACCCGGTGGGTGAAGGGGAGGTGGCCGACCTCTTCGAGGACCTGTACGGCGTGCGCGCAGTCGCGCCGGTCGGGGCGGAGCAGGCTGCCCGCGAGCCGGTCCATGGCCTCGGCGAGCCCGGGTCCGCCGTCGGCGCCCACGGCGAGGGCGAGCAGCAGCGGTTCGGTCCAGGTGGGGATGGGGTCGCGCAGCCTGCGGCGCAGGGCGTCGTCGGCGCGGTCGCCGTACTCCTCGCGCAGCTGCCGCCAGGCTTCCTGGCCGAGCGGTAACCCTTCGAAGGCGGTCAGGTCGGGCAGCGTGTCGCGGGCGCGGGGGGCGTCGAGGTGGCGCTTGACCAGGGCGAGTGCCAACGGCTGTGCGGCGACGGCCTGTTCGCCCTCCAGGCCGCGGCACAGCCCTTCGAGTGCGTCGAGTGTGCGGGAGTCGGTCTCGTCCCGCTCCACGGACCGGGTGAGGGCGTCGAAGACCGCGCGCAGGCAGTCGCCGCCGAGTCCCGCGAGGTCGGCGCCCGAGGGGGCGCCCACCGCTTCCTCGCCCTCATCTCCTGCCCCTGTTGCTGGGCCTGTTTCTGTCCCTGCCCCCGTTCCTGTTCCTGGGCTGGGGCGCTGCCGCCGGAGAGGAGCGGGAGCAGCGCGAAGGCGTCTTCGGCGCGTGCCGCGGGGCGCGGGGGGTTGCCGGAGAGCCACCGCTCGGCGGTCAACCGGGCCCAGGCGTCGAACGCGGCGGGCGGGCTCTGGGGGCCGCCCGTGCCGTCGTGCACGCGGTAGAGGTACGTGACCGTCGCCTCGTCCGTACGGTCGAAGCCGGCGGCCGGGCCGGTGCCGATGATCTGCTGCGGGGCGCCGTGCGGGTCGGCGGTCCAGGTGGTGAACGTCAGCGCGGAGACGTAGGCGTCGGGCAGTGAGGCGCAGGCGAGGGCGACCCAGTGGGCCACGGTCTCGGGGTCCTCCTCGACGAGGACGATCTGGCGGCCCGCGGGGTCGTCGAAGAGGCGGCGCACATCGGTGAGGAAGGGCGCGACGCGGTCCGCGCGCGCCCTGGCGAACTTCACGAGGCGCTCGCTGTCGAAGTGCGCCTCGGGCACGGGAAGTTCGGACTCGACGAACCCGGCGGCGAGCGTCTCACCGGCGTCCGGCTCCCAGGCGGCGGAGCGCCAGGTGTCGATCGGCCACACGGGACCGGGCCCCGGGGTGTCGGCCCCCAGGTGCAGCGCCTCCACGCGCTGCCCTTCGCCCTCCGCGAGCTGCCCGTCGCCCTCCCCACGCTGCCCTTCGCCCTCTACGCGCTGTCCCGCAGCTCCGCGCAGAGGAGGCGGCCGCCGTCCGGCAGCAGGCTGTAGCTCAGCGCGGAGCACCCTCCGATGATCCGCTCGACGGCGGCGCTGAATTCCCCCACGGGTTCCTGGTGTGGTTCCGGCAGGGACTCCCGGTGTGTTTCCCGCGGCTCGGCGGGGATCGGACGGACGGCTCCGGTGTCCGGCTCCTGAACGAGCCGGTAGCTGAGGCGGCGGATGGCCATGCCACATTCTGACCAACGGCGGTGCCGCGCCGCAGGCCATCCGCCAAGTTCACCCCCGGCGCTCCCCGTACGGCCCGCGCCCCCTTGCGCGGCCGGATGGTTGCGGCCACCGTGGTCGCGGGCCGGCGCCGACCGGCGTCGACCGGACGTGCCGGCGATCGGAGTCGATGTGGCCTCCTACCTGCTCCCCCACACTTTGCTCGGCGAAGGCCCGCACAAGGTGGTCGCGGTCCACGGCTGGTTCGCCGACCGGTCGGCGTACGATCCGGTGCTCGCGGACCTCGACACGGAGTCGTTCCGGTACGAGGTGGTGGACCTGCGCGGCTACGGCGAGGCCAGGGACGCGGCCGGCGCGTACACGACGGGCGAGGGCGCGGCCGACGTACTCGATCTCGCCGACCGGCTCGGCTGGGAGCGGTTCTCGCTGGTCGGTCACTCGATGGGCGGCAGCGTCGCCCAGCGCGTCTGGCCGCCGCCCCGCACCGGGTGCGCCGTCTCGTGGGCGTGTCGCCCGTGCCCGCGTCGGGGCTGCGGCTGCCGCCCGAGCAGTGGGAGCTGTTCGCCTCCGCCGCGCACCTCGCGCGAGAACCGGCGCGCCATCATCGACTTCACCACGGGGGGTGTGCGCCCCCGCGCCTGGCTGGACCGCATGGTCCACCGCTCCCTCGCGGTCAGTGACGCCAAGGCGTTCCGCGCCTGGCTGGACTCCTGGGCGGGCGAGGACTTCCACGCCGAGGTCGCGGGGGCGCCCGTGCCCGCGCTCGCCGTCGCCGGCGCGCTCGACCCGGCGCTCTCGGCGGAGCTGCTGCGGGGCACGTGGCTGCGCGCGTACCCGCGAGGGGAGCTGGCCGAGCTGCCGGGGGCGGGGCACTACGCGATGGACGAGGTGCCGCTGGAACTCATCCGTACGGTCGAGGACTTCCTGCGCGCCGACACCGACCCGGAAGGCTCCGGGGCGTGAGCACGCGGCGCGGCACGACGACACCGCCCGTCCCCGACGTCTTCGACCCCCGCCTGTACGCGGCGGGCGTCCCCCACGAGCGGTACCGCGTGCTGCGCGACCACCACCCCGTGGCCTGGCAGGAGGAGCCCGGCGTACTGGGCTGGCCGGCGGGCCCGGGGTTCTGGGCGGTCACCCGGCACGCGGACGTCGTGCGGGTCCTGAAGGACGCGGCCACCTTCTCCTCACACCTGGGCGCCACCCAGATCCGCGACCCCGACCCGGCCGATCTGCCGTTCATCCGGCGCATGATGCTCAATCAGGACCCGCCCACGCACGGCCGGTTGCGTCGGCTGGTCAGCCGCGCGTTCACGCCGAAGCGGGTGGCGCGCTTCGAGGCGCGGGCCCGCGAGCGGGCGCGCGCCCTGCTGGCCGCGGGCGAGGAGCGGGCGCGCGGCCGGGGACGGCACCTTCGACGTCGTCGGGCCGACACCGACGACTACGCCCTGCTCAACCTCGCCGACCTGCTCGGCGTCCCACCGGACGACCGCGGCCTGTTACTGCACTGGACGCGGCGCGTCATCGGCTACAGGACCCCGACGAGGCGGCCGAGACCGCCGGAGCCGCCCCGACGGCCCGCAGGCCCGGCGAAGCTCCCGTGAACCCTCGCTCGCCCGCGATGCTGCGCGACATGTTCGGCTACGCGCGCACGCTGGCCGCGTACAAGCGTGACCACCCCGCCGACGACATCCTGACGACGCTCGCCACGGACGCCGAACTGGCCGTCCCGGAGCTGGAGATGTTCTTCTTCCTGCTCACCGTGGCGGGCAACGACACCGTGCGGTCCGCTGCCCCGGGCGGGTTGCTCGCGCTCGCCGGCAGCCCCGGTGAGTACGGACGGCTGCGCCACTGCACGGTCGGCATGGCCACCGCCGTGGACGAACTGCTGCGCGCGCACCCGCCGGTGCTCAGCTTCCGGCGCACCGCGGCCCGCGACACGGAGCTGGCGGGGGTGCGGGTGGCGGCCGGGGACAAGGTCGTCGTCTTCCACGCCTCCGCCCATTACGACGAGCGCGTCTTCACCGACCCGCACCGCCTGGACCTGGCCCGCTCGCCCAACCCCCATGTGGCGTTCGGCGAGGGGCCGCACGTCTGCCTGGGCGCGCACTTCGCCCGGCTCCAACTGCGGGTGTTCCACGAGGAAGTGGCCCGCGCGCTGCCCGTACTGCGGCTCGCGGCGCCGCCCCGGCGGCTGGTCTCGCACTTCATCAACGGCTTGAAGTCGCTGCGGCTTGAGGTGCCCGCGTAAGGTGCGCTACGACCAAGATCGATCCGGATGCGCCCGGAAGCGCATCCGGGACGCGGACCCGAGACCGGAGTAACGACGATGCACGCGGCAGCCGAGGCCGAGGACGAGTTCCACGACGAGATCTTCCCCTTCGTCCCCGCCCCGGAGGACGGCAGCCGCTGGCAGGCACCCGCCGACCTCGAAGAGCACCTGTACGAGCTGTGCGAGGCCGACGACGCGTACACGTATCTGCGAGCGGTCGCCGTGGAAGGCCTGTACCGGCCGGTGGCGCTGCACGAGAAGGACCCGGACGCGGACGCGAGCCCGCTGCTCACCGTCGACCTGCCGGACGGCCGGAAGGCGGCCCAGGTGTACACCGCCGGGCTGCTGCCGCGCCCGCACCCCGCCGTCGTCTACGAGTTCGTCACGCTCGGCGCGCTCGCGGAGGGCTGCCCGGACGACGTCGACATCCTGGTGATCAACCCGGCGACACCGTGTGAGCAGTACTACCTGACCACCGACGAGGAGCGGGAGGTCTGGGCCGACCTGCACGAGCGCCACCACCGGGACGACGGCCTCGGCGACCGCATCGAGACGCGCCGCACCGGAGCACCCGAACCGGGCCCGCTGCTGCACGGCCTGGCCTGCGGCGCGCACCTGTGCTTCGCCAACGGCGCCCCGTGGAACACCCTCGACTGGCACGGCGCGGGCCACCACAACGAGGTGGGCCGCCTGGCGGAGTCCTGGGGCGTGCACAGCCGCGAGGACTGGCTCGCCACCCAGGAGCGGCTGCTGACGCGCGAAGTCTCGCCCTGGTACTGGGACTTCGTCCTCGGCGCCCGGCTCGCGGTGATCGCCGAGGTCGGCCCCCGCCTGGACCCGGAGCGGTGGCGGGAGTGCGTCGAGGTCACCTTGCGCAACCGTGTCGTGGAGACCGGCGGCCCCGACACCCCGCACCGGCCGGGCGACGACCCGGAGCTGGATGACTTCGTGCGGGCGATGCGCGGCCTGGTCGGGAAGATCCTGCGCTACGAGGCCCGCTTCCGCGCCGACGAACTCCTGCCGCCCGACGGCTTCGTGCGCACCGTCGCGGCCTGGGACATCGGCCGCGCCTCCAAGATGGCCCGCTGAGGGGCGCGCGGTACGCGACCGAGGCGGAGCTGCGCGCCGCCGTCGAGCGGACGTCACGGGCCGCGCAGGCCGCGTACACGTCGTGGGAGGAGTTCTCGGCGGGATACATCCTGGGCCGCTGCCTGCACTTCGACGACGAGTCGTTCGGCTCCTGGTACACAGACGTCCTGCACGCCCACCGCGCCCTGACCACGGACCCGGACAGCCCTTGGCTGACGGTGCCGTTCAAGTGAGTGGGGTGACGGGGCCGTTCAGCTGAGCGGGGCGACGCAGCCGTTCACGTGAGCGCGGCGCCCGGGCCCGCCGCGCCCCGGCCGACGGCCCGCCCCTTCAGGGACGGCTTCCACTCCTCGCCCTACAAGTGAGCGGAGCGACAGGGCCGTGCAGCTGAACGCGGCGACGCAGCCGTTCAAGTCAGCAGAGTGACTGCGCCGTTCAGCCGAGCGCCGCGACGGAGCCGTTCAGCTGCCCGCAACGACAATCCCGTTCAGCTGAGCACAGCGCCCGAGCCCGCCGCGCCCCGGCCAACAGCCCACCCCTTCAGAGACGGCTCCCACTCCTCGGCAAGGAGCCCGAGCAGCACCTCGTCGAGGAACTCGCCGAGCACCCACGCCGAGGAGCGCAGCACGCCCTCGCGCACGAAGCCGTTGCGCTCGGCGGAGCGCAGCATGGCGGTGTTGTCCGCCAGCGTCTCGATCTGCAGCCGCCGCATGCCGCGCACGACGAAGCCGTAGTGGCACAGCACCGCGACCACGTCGGTGCTGTAGCCCTTGCCGCGCGCGGACGGCAGCAGGCCGAGGCCGATGTGGGCCGACCGGTGGTGGTTGTCGATGCCCCACAGCGTCGCGGTGCCGACGAGCGCGCCGCCCTCCAGCTCCACCACGGAGAACGGGACGTGCCCCTGCTCCTTGTCGTCCACGAAGAGCCGCGGGTCCTTCGCGCCGGGTGTGATCGGCCGCCATGGCCCGCCCTCGGCCCGCGAGCCGATGACCACGTCGTCGTAGAGCTCGGTCCGCAGCACCGGTATGTCGTCCTCGTGCCGGGCCCTGAGCCCGATCTTGTCACCCTTGAGCATGGGGGAATTCCTATCCGACCGGGCCACCCCGCGGCAATCGGATAAACCCCGCACGCTCATCCGAGCCCCCTCCCCCGCATTCATCACGATCAGATCTCACTCGCCTCCCAGCCGCCCCTCCCCTCTTGCCACCGCCCCGTGTAATCGATTCCAATCCTCCGTGTAATCGATTCCACAAGGAGGTGGACCGACGATGGCCGCAAGCTCGGTGAGCATCAAGGACGTCGCGGCCGAGGCGGGTGTGTCCGTCGCCACCGTGTCGCGGGTGCTCAACAGCCACCCCTCGGTCAGCCCCGCGTCCCGGGCCCGCGTGGTCGCGGCCGTCGAGGCGCTCGGGTACCGCCCCAACGCCGTCGCCCGCTCCCTGCGCACCGACCAGACCCGCACCCTCGGACTGGTCATCAGCGACGTGCTGAACCCGTACTTCACCGAGCTGGCCCGTTCCGTCGAGGAGGCGGCCCGCGCGCTCGGCTACAGCGTGATCATCGGCAACGCGGACGAGCGGCCCGAGCTCCAGGACCACCACGTACGGACCCTCCTGGACCGGCGGATCGACGGGCTGCTGGTCTCCCCCACCGACGGCGGTTCCCCGCTGATGCTGGACGCGGTGCGCGCCGGCACCCCGATGGTCTTCGTGGACCGGTGGATACCGGGCGTGGACGTGCCCGTCGTCCGCTCCGACGGGCGCGCGGCCGTCCGTGACCTGGTCGCCCATCTGCACGGCCTCGGCCACCGCAGGCTCGCCATCATCGCGGGCCCGGCCGCCACGACCACCGGCAGCGAGCCTGCGTCGAGGCGTTCCGCGACGCCCTGCGCGAGCACGGCATCGCCCTGCCCGACGCCTATATCGGCCAGGGCGACTTCCAGGCCGCCAGCGGGCGCCGCGCCACCGAGCGCTTCCTCGCCCTGCCCGAGCCGCCCGAGGTCGTCTTCGCCGCCGACAACCTCTGGCGCTCGGCGCCCTCGACGCGATCCGCGCGCGCGGCTGCGGGTCCCGCACGACATCGGGCTCGCGGCGTTCGACGACATCCCGTGGTTCGTGCACACCGACCCGCCCGTCACCGCGATCGCCCAGCCGACCGGCGACCTGGGCAGGGCCGCCGTGCACGCCTTGATCGACCGGATCGAGGGCAGGACCCCCCGGTCCGTGACCCTGCCCGCCCGCCTCGTCGTCCGGCGTTCCTGCGGCGAGAGCACCGGCGGGAACAGCGGTCGGGACCCCGGTCGGCACACCGGTCGCAACACCGGCGAGGAGACCCCCGTACGAATCCGAAGGAGCAACCCGTGAGCGACCAGAGCGAGTTGCTGCGCATCGAAGGCATCCGCAAGACGTTCCCCGGGGTCGTCGCGCTGGACTCCGTCGACTTCGATCTGCGCCGCGGCGAAGTGCACGTCCTGCTCGGCGAGAACGGCGCGGGCAAGAGCACCCTCATCAAGATGCTCTCCGGTGCCTACCGCCCCGACAGCGGCCGCATCGTCGTGGACGGGGAGGAGGTACGCATCCATGGCGCGCAGGACGCCGAGCGGCTCGGTATCGCCACGATCTACCAGGAGTTCAACCTCGTACCGGATCTGACGGTCGCCGAGAACATCTTCCTGGGGCGGCAGCCGCGCCGCTTCGGGATGGTCGACCGCAAGAGGATGGAGGCCGACGCCGAGGAGCTGCTGAAGCGGGTCGGCGTCCAGGTGTCGCCGCGCGCCAAGGTGCGCGAACTGGGCATCGCCCGGCTCCAGATGGTCGAGATCGCGAAGGCGCTGAGCCTGGACGCGCGCGTGCTCATCATGGACGAGCCGACCGCCGTCCTCACCTCCGAGGAGGTCGACAAGCTCTTCGCCATCGTGCGCACGCTGCGCGAGGACGGCGTCGGCATCGTCTTCATCACCCACCACCTCGAGGAGATCGCCGCCCTCGGCGACCGCGTCACCGTGCTGCGGGACGGCCGCAGCGTCGACCAGGTGCCCGCCTCCACTCCGGAGGACGAACTCGTCCGGCTCATGGTGGGGCGCAGCATCGAGCAGCAGTATCCGCGCCAACGGCCGGACGCAGGGCCGCCGTTGCTGTCCGTCGAGGGGCTGACCCGGGACGGTGTCTTCCACGACGTCAGCTTCGAGGTGCGGGCCGGTGAGGTCGTCGGGCTCGCGGGGCTCGTCGGCGCGGGCCGCACCGAGGTGGCGCGCGCGGTCTTCGGCGCCGATCCGTACGACGCGGGCAGCGTCGGCGTACGCGGTGAGCGCCTGCCCCGGCATGACGTGAACGCCGCGATGGGCGCGGGCATCGGCCTCGTACCGGAGGACCGCAAGGGCCAGGGCCTGGTCCTGGACGCCTCGGTGCGGGAGAACCTCGGCCTGGTGACGCTGCGTTCGGCGACCCGGGCCGGGCTCGTGGACCTCAAGGGGCAGGCGAGGGACGCCGCCCGCATCGCCGAGCAGCTGAAGGTGCGCATGGCCGGGCTCGGCCAGCACGTGCGCACGCTCTCCGGCGGCAACCAGCAGAAGGTCGTCATCGGCAAGTGGCTGCTGGCGGACGTCAAGGTGCTGATCCTCGACGAGCCGACGCGCGGCATCGACGTGGGCGCGAAGGTCGAGATCTACCAGCTGATCAACGAACTGACGGCCTCCGGGCACGCCGTCCTGATGATCTCCAGCGACCTGCCCGAGGTGCTCGGCATGAGCGACCGGGTCCTGGTCATGGCGCAGGGCCGGATCGCCGGTGAGCTGAGCGCGGACGAGGCGACGCAGGACGCGGTGATGGCGCTCGCCGTCGGCGCACCGGGCCCGACGGACATACGGAACGACGAAGACGAAGAAGCGGAGGGCTCCCGTGGCCACTGAAACCCTGAAGCGTGACGCGGGTGGCGCGGCCACGCTCCGCCGCGTGCTGCTCGACAACGGCGCGCTGAGCGCCCTGATCGTCCTGGTCGTGGCGATGTCGCTGCTCTCCGGCGACTTCCTCACCACGCAAAATTTGCTCAACGTGGGCGTGCAGGCCGCCGTGACGGCGATCCTCGCGTTCGGCGTGACGTTCGTGATCGTGTCGGCGGGCATCGACCTGTCGGTCGGTTCGGTGGCCGCGCTGTCGGCCACCGTCCTCGCCTGGTCGGCGACTTCGGAGGGGCTGCCGGTCTGGCTCGCGGTCGTCCTCGCCGTTGCCACGGGCATGGCGTGCGGGTTCGTCAACGGCCTGCTCGTCTCGTACGGGAAGCTGCCGCCGTTCATCGCGACGCTCGCGATGCTGTCGGTGGCCCGCGGCCTGTCCCTGGTGATCTCGCAGGGCAGCCCGATCCCGTTCCCCGACGCGGTCTCGCACCTCGGTGACACGGTGGGCGGGTGGCTGCCGGTCCCCGTGATCGTGATGGTCGTGATGGGCCTGCTGACGGCGCTGGTCCTCGGCCGGACGTTCATCGGGCGCTCCATGTACGCGATCGGCGGCAACGAAGAGGCGGCCCGCCTCTCCGGCCTGCGCGTCAAGCGCCAGAAGCTCGTGATCTACGCGCTCTCCGGTCTCTTCGCGGCCGTCGCGGGCATCGTGCTCGCCTCCCGCCTGGTCTCCGCGCAGCCGCAGGCCGCGCAGGGGTACGAACTCGACGCCATCGCCGCGGTCGTCATCGGCGGCGCGAGCCTCGGCGGGCGGCGTCGGCAAGGCGTCCGGCACGCTCATCGGCGCGCTGATCCTCGCGGTGCTGCGCAACGGCCTCAACCTCCTGTCGGTCTCCGCCTTCTGGCAGCAGGTCGTGATCGGTGTCGTCATCGCGCTGGCGGTCCTGCTGGATACGTTGCGCAGGCGCGCCGGGGCGACTCCCGGGGCCTCGTCGGGCGCGTCCGGAGGCGTGCGGGGCAAGGGGCCACAGGCGGTGAAGTACGCGGTGGCCGCCGTGGTCGTCGCGGCGGTGATCGGTGCCGTCTCCTTCTTCAACTCGGGCTCCTCGGGCACCTCGACGAAGGTCGGCATGTCGCTGTCCACCCTCAACAACCCCTTCTTCGTGCAGATGAAGGAGGGCGCGCAGGCCGAGGCCGAGAAGGCGGGGATCGACCTGACGGTCACCGACGCGCAGAACGACGCCTCCCAGCAGACCAACCAGCTGCAGAACTTCACCGGCGAGGGCGTGAAGTCGATCATCGTGAACCCGGTGGACTCCGACGCGGCGGGCCCGGCCGTGCGCGGCGCCAACAAGCAGGACATCCCGGTGGTCGCGGCGGACCGCGGCGTGAACAAGGCGGAGACGGCCACGCTCGTCGCCTCCGACAACGTGGCGGGCGGCAGGCTGGCGGCGAAGACCCTCGCCGAGAAGCTGGGCGGCAAGGGCAAGGTCGTCGTCCTCCAGGGCACGCCGGGCACCTCCGCGAGCGCGAGCGCGGGCAGGGCTTCGCCGAGGGCATCAAGGCGTACCCCGGCATCGACGTCGTCGCCAGGCAGCCCGCGGACTTCGACCGCACCAAGGGCCTGGACGTCATGACGAACCTCCTCCAGTCCCACAAGGGCGTGAACGGCGTCTTCGCCGAGAACGACGAGATGGCGCTCGGCGCGGTCAAGGCGCTCGGCACCAAGGCGGGCAAGGCCGTGCCGGTGGTGGGCTTCGACGGCACCCCCGACGGGCTGAAGGCGGTCGAGGCGGGCACGCTGTACGCGTCCGTGGCGCAGCAGCCGAGGGAGCTGGGCCGGATCGCTGTGGAGAACGCGGTGCGGGCGGCGCGGGGCAAGAAGGTGCGGGAGATGGTGAAGGTGCCGGTGAAGATCGTGACGTCGAAGAACGTGCAGGATTTCTCCTGACCGTCTCTTCCCGTGACCGCCCCTTCCCGTGACCGCCCCTTCTCCTGGCGGCCCCTTCTCGTGACCGCCCTCGCCTCATCACCGTACGAAAGCAGGAAGCAGCACATGAACGACAACAACGCCGGCAGCACGGGCGGCGCGGACCTCGAACTGCTGGTCGTGGGTTCCGCCAACGCCGATCTGGTGGTCGGGGTGGAGCGGCGCCCCGCAGCCGGCGAGACGGTGCTCGGCTCCGACCTGGCCGTCCACCCCGGCGGCAAGGGCGCAACCAGGCCGTCGCCGCCGCCCGGCTCGGCGCCCGCACGGCGCTGCTCGCCCGGGTCGGCGACGACGCCCACGGCACCCTCCTGCTGAGCGCAGCGCGCGGCCGGCGTGGACACCGCGGGCGTCCTGGTGGGCGGCGTCGCCACCGGCGTCGCGCTGATCACGGTCGACCCGTCGGGCGACAACAGCATCGTGGTCTCGCCCGGCGCCAACGCGCGCCTCACCCCGCAGGACATCCGCGCGGCGGGTGGTCTGCTCGCGGCGGCGCGGGTGGTCTCCAGCCAGCTGGAGATCCCGCTGGAGACGGTCGCCGAGGTGGTCCGCGGGCTGCGGCCCGGCGCCCGCTTCGTCCTGAACCCCTCGCCTCCGGCGCCGCTGCCCGCCGAGGTCCTGGCCGCCTGTGATCCGCTGGTGGTCAACGAACACGAGGCGCGCGAGATCCTCGGCGACGATGCGGGGGACGGTCCGGAGGAGTGGGCGCGGGGGCTGCTCGCGCTCGGCCCCCGGTCGGTCGTGATCACCCTGGGCGCGGCGGGCGCGCTCACCGCGGACGGCTCCGACGTCGTACGGGTGCCGAGTCCGAAGGTCGACGCGGTGGACACGACCGGCGCGGGTGACGCCTTCACCGCGGCGCTGGGCTGGCGGCTCGGCCTCGGCGAGGAGCTGCCGGTCGGCGGCGGCGTACGCGGCACGGGTGGGTGCGGCGGCGGTCACCCGTAAGGGAGCGCAGGACTCCTACCCGACGGCTTCGGAACTCCCCGCGGCCGCTCCGGACGCCCCGGCGGTCCCGGTCGGTCCGGACGCCCCGGAGGTCCCGGCTCCGTGAAGAAGTCGGGCATCCTGAACCGCCATCTCGCGGCGCGGCTCGCCGAGTTGGGGCACGGCGACACGGTCCTGGTCTGCGACGCGGGCATGCCGATCCCGGCGGGGCCGCGCGTGGTGGACCTGGCGTTCCGCGCCGGGGTCCCCGCCTTCGCGGAGGTCCTCGACGGCCTGCTCGCCGAGCTGGTGGTGGAGGGCGGGACGGCGGCGCGCGAGATCGAGGAGGCCAACCCGGACGCGGCGCTGCTGCTGCGCGAGAGCCTGCCGGTGCTGGAGCTGGTCGCCCACGAGGAGCTGAAGCGCCTCTCGGCGGACGCCCGCCTCGTGGTCCGCACCGGCGAGGCCCGGCCGTACGCGAATGTGCTGCTGAGGTGCGGGGTCTTCTTCTGAATCTTCTTCTGACACCGACCGGCACCGAGCGGAGACCGAAGAGCCGTCCGCTATACGAACGCCGCTGACCGTATTCTGACCGGTTTCCGGTCTTGACGGCAGATCGTCCCGCCCTCAACATCAGGCAACGCACAGCTCCAAAGGCGCCCCGCGGCACCCGCGTCGCGGGGCGTCTCGTACGTTCCGTCCCCCTCGCTGTTCGGAATACGGAGCCCCACACATGAACCTCTTCAGACGTGCGGCCGTCGGTGCCGCCGCAGTGGCCATCGGCGGGCTGCTCGCCACCGCCGCTCCCGCCATCGCCGCGCCCGCCGCCCCCGCACCCACGCTCGCGGCCCCCGACCTCCCCCTCGCCAACGTCAAGGCGCACCTGACCCAGTTCCAGTCCATAGCCTCGGCCAACGGCGGCAACCGCGCCCACGGACGCCCCGGCTACAAGGCCTCCCTCGACTACGTGAAGGGCAAGCTGGACGCGGCCGGATTCGCCACGACCGTGCAGCAGTTCACGTCCGGCGGCGCCACGGGCTACAACCTCGTCGCGGACTGGCCGGGCGGCGACCCGAACAAGGTCCTGATGGCGGGCGCGCACCTCGACAGCGTCTCCTCCGGGCCCGGCGTCAACGACAACGGCTCGGGCTCGGCGGGCGTCCTGGAGACGGCGCTCGCGGTCTCCCGCGCCCAGCTCAAGCCGGCCAAGCACCTGCGATTCGCCTGGTGGGGCGCCGAGGAGCTGGGCATGGTCGGCTCCCGGTACTACGTCAACAACCTGCCCACCACGGAGCGTTCGAAGGTCAGCGGCTATCTGAACTTCGACATGATCGGCTCGCCGAACGCCGGCTACTTCGTCTACGACGACGACCCGGTCATCGAGAAGACGTTCAAGGACTACTACGCCGCTCTGAACGTCCCGACGGAGATCGAGACCGAGGGCGACGGCCGCTCCGACCACGCCCCGTTCAAGAACGTCGGCATCCCCGTCGGCGGTCTGTTCAGCGGCGCCGAGCGCGCCAAGTCCAGTGCGCAGGCGCAGAAGTGGGGCGGCACGGCGGGCCAGGCCTTCGACCGCTGCTACCACTCGTCGTGCGACACGACGTCGAACATCAACGACACCGCCCTGGACCGCAACAGCGACGCCATCGCCCACGCCGTATGGACCCTCGGCACCGACATTCCGGTCCCGCCCGGTGACGCGTACGAGAACACCACGGACGTCGCCATCCCGGACAACGGCGCTGCGGTGACCTCGACGGTGAACGTGGCCGGCCGCACCGGCAACGCCCCGGCCGCCCTCAAGGTGGACGTCGACATCCGCCACACCTGGCGCGGTGACGTGGTCATCGACCTCCTCGCCCCGGACGGCACCGCGTACCGCCTGAAGAACTCCAGCGGCAACGACTCGGCGGACAACGTCATCGCGACGTACACGGTCGACGCGTCCGCCGAGACCGCGAACGGCGCGTGGAAGCTGCGGGTGCAGGACGTGGCGGCGCAGGACGCCGGGTATCTCAACGGCTGGAAGCTGACCTTCTAGTACGGGTCCCGGCAGGCCTCTTGGCACGTGTCCCGCACGCGTCGCCGAAACCGGCCGTTCCCTGGTGGCAGAGCGGGATAGGGGGTAATTTCGACTGTTCGCACGCTTCACACGGACCGCTGTACCAACGGGG
This sequence comes from Streptomyces huasconensis, assembly GCA_004010275.1. Classification (GTDB taxonomy): domain Bacteria; phylum Actinomycetota; class Actinomycetes; order Streptomycetales; family Streptomycetaceae; genus Streptomyces; species Streptomyces huasconensis. The sequence continues at coordinate 1,748 of RBWT01000095.1, read as the reverse complement.
GTTGGGTGCACGATGACGCGACACACGGCCGCGCCGGGCCGTTACGAGGTACGACTGCTCCTGTGGCTGCTGGAACAGTGCGGCGGGCGCGCCCGGGTGCCGGTGCCGACCGGCGAGTTCGGCCGACGGCAGAACAAACCGGCGCTCGGGGTCGCCGCCGTCGTCGAGGCTCTCCAGGAGCGGGGGCTGGTGCGGGCCCACGAGGACGGGGAGCGGCCGCCGCCCGACGCGGAACTCACCCCCGAGGGGCTCGCGCTCGCCCTCCGGCTCGACGCCGAACTGCACGACGTGGGCGCGCTGCACCGCTACACCGAAGACGCCCTGCTCGACTGGGCGCAGGAACAGGAGCGCGCCGGGCACCAGCCGCGCCTGAAGGAGTTCTTCGTCGCCGAGCAGGCCTTCTTCCACGGCAGCCCGCTCGGCCAGGGCGACGTCGAGGGCAGCGCCCGCTTCCTGCGCCAGGTGGGGCTGCTCGCGCTGAGCGGGGACACGTCGCCGCCCGCGTGACGCTGACCGACGCGGGGCGCCGGTGCGCGGCCGACGGCGGCGGTGTCTCGGCGTACCTGGCCCGGGAACCGGCCGCCGTCGGCCTCCACATTGGCAGCGTCGCGGGCGACGTCACGTCACCTACGGCAGCGTCATGAACGTCGTCGACACGATCCGCGACCAGGCGCCCGCCCTGGACCTGAGCCCCGAGCGGCTCGCCCAGCTCATCCGGGACAGCGAGGAGCTGCGCCGCACGGGGCGCCTGCCGCAGCAGCGCGGCAGGCTGCGCACCCTCGCGGACCGGATAGGGCAACAGCTGGCCGCCGCGCCCGACTCGGTGGCCGCACAAGGGCTGTTACAGACCATCGGCCCCTTCCTGACGAGACTGCTCGGCTGATGGACGCGGAGCGGGGAGGACGAATGTGAGCAGGCTGTACGGCAGGGATGTGCTCCTCGACGACCTGGTTCCGCGCCTTGTGGGACTCGACGCGAAGCAGCCAGAGCTGGTGAGGCAGGCGCATCCCGACGATCCGCCCGCCCTGCTCCTGACCGGGCCGCACGGCAGCGGCCGCACCGCTGTCCTGAACGCCCTGTTCGACGCGTACCGCACGCGGCTGCCGGTGGCCGGGTGAACTGCGCGCGGGACGCCGGCCCCGCCGGGGCGATGGTGGCCAACACCTCGCCCGGCGCCGACCTCCTGACCGAGATGGCCTGCGGGCTGAGCGCCCCGGTCACCGGCCGCAAACGGGTGCAGCTGCCGCGCCTGTGGACCGGGCTCACGGTGGTCTCCGCCTGGACCCGCGGCGACCAGCGTGAGCAGGCCGTCGCCCAGACCCGGATGCGCCGCCTGCTCACCGAGTGCGGCCTGGCCCCCGAGAACTCCCCGGCGGCGGACAACTGGACCCAGGACGTCAACGAAACGCTGCCGGTGGGCGACCAGGGAGACCTCACGCCGATCGCCGAGGCCTCGGTGCGGCTGTTCACCGACCGCCACCTGAACCGGCGGCAGGCCCGCGAGGCGCGGCTCTTCTACGCCGGCCGGCTCGGGCCCGGCCGGGACGAGCAGCCGCTGAGCGAACTGTGCCGCTCCTTCCACCTCGGGGACGACCTGCGGGAGGAGGCCGAGGCCTCCCTCGCGGCGGCGCTGCTGGAGGATCTGCGCGACCCACCACAGCGGCTGGGCGCGCCTCAACCACGTGCCGAGGCCGCTGCTGCTCCTCGACGCGCGCACACCGCGCCCGGGGCCCGCCTCCTGGAGCACC
>RBWT01000094.1 GCA_004010275.1 Streptomyces huasconensis | reverse complement strand
CTCCCCCAAAACCACCCGCAACGCCTCCCCCGGCTGCCGCCCCGCCCGCACCTCACCCGCGAGCGCCCCGCACAGCGCGATCACCGCGTCACCACGCCGTTCCCGCTCCCGACGCGCGCCCCGGGCCCGCCGCACCCGCGCCGCCACCGGCACTCCCGCCGCTCCCGCGATCACCGGCAGCAGCGACTTCCCGAGGAGCCCCACCACGGCCCCGGCCGCCAGGCACCACCACTCGGGCCGGACCCGGCCGCGTCCGGCGGCGACAGCCCGCCGCCAGGACCACCCGCCCGCCTCCTCCGCCACCCCGGCCACGAGCACGGCCCGGACCCGCCGAGCCGTGTGGTCACGACCGTCCATCAGCCACGCCGCGCTCCCCGCGCACACCGCCGCCGCCCACATCGCCGTACTCACGCCGGACCACCCCGCGCCCCGCCCAGGAGGAGCGAGTCCAGCCGCTCCCAGCCGGGGCCTTCGATGAACGCCTTCTCGCCCCATCGCAGGGCGGGCACGGTCTTCACCAGCCCCGAGGCGGCACGTTCCAGGACGTGTACCTCGGCGATGCGGCGGCGGCCCACCGCATCGCGCACGAGATGGACCACCACCGACAGCGCTGCCGCCAGCTGGCTGTGCAGAGCGGCACGGTCGAGCCCCGCGGCCGTCCCCAAGGCCTCCAGGCGCGCCGGCACGTCCCCCGCGGCGTTGGCATGCACCGTGCCGCAGCCGCCCTCATGACCGGTGTTGAGCGCGGCCAGCAGGTGCACCACCTCCGCACCCCGCACCTCGCCGACGACCAGCCTGTCGGGCCGCATCCGCAGGGCCTGGCGCACCAGGTCGTCGAGGCCGACGAGACCGGCCCCCTCTTGGTTCGCCGGGCGGGATTCCAGGCGCACCACATGCGGATGCTCCGGCTTCAGTTCCGCGGAGTCCTCGGCCAGCACGATCCGCTCCTTGGGCCCGACCAACCCGAGCAGTGCGCTCAACAAGGTCGTCTTGCCGCTGCCCGTGCCCCCGCTGATCAGGAAGGACAGCCGTGCGTCGAGCAGCGCCCGCAGCACGCGGTCACCGCCCGGTGGCACCGTCCCCGCCGCGACCAGCTCCGGGAGCGTGAAGGCCTTGGGCCGCACGACCCGCAGGGAGAGGCAGGTGGAGCCCACCGCGACCGGTGGCAGCACGGCATGCAGCCGGGTGCCGTCGGGCAGACGGGCGTCCACCCAGGGCCGCGCGTCGTCCAGGCGCCGCCCCGCCACGGCGGCGAGGCGTTGGGCGAGGCGGCGCACCGCCGCCGCGTCCCGGAACCGCACCGCGGTGAGTTCAAGGCCGCCGCCCCGGTCGACCCACACCCGGTCCGGCGCGGAGACCAGTACGTCCGTCACCGAGGAGTCCGCGAGCAGGGGCTCCAGAGGTCCCGCGCCGACCAGCTCCGAACGCAACTGCGCGGCGGCGCCGAGCACTTCGGTGTCCCCGAGGACCCGGCCCTGGGCCCGCAGCGCCTCGGCGACCCGCGCGGGAGTGGGCTCCGTGCCGTTCTCCGCGAGCCACTGGCGCACCCCGTCCAGCATCCGCGCCCCGACGACGCGCTCGTACGCCCCCTCCAGGGGCGTCGACCGGCACCCGGTCCCAGAAGGCGGCGCAGAACCTCGCCAGCGGGCCCCGCGCGGCTCCTCCGGGTGGCACGCCGGCTGTCTGCGCCGCCACCAGCTCCGCTTCCCAGGGCACCTCTCCGGCCAGCGGCAGGCCCAGCAGCCCCGCCACCTCCTCCGCCTCCAGCCCGCCGAGGCCTTGGGGCCGCGCGCCCACGGGGACCACCACCCGCAGGTCCCTCAGCACCAGTCCCGCGGCCGACGCCACCCGCCTGGCCCCCGCCACCGCGCGCAGCTCGGGCGGCACCAGCAGGAGGCACAGGTCCAGCTGCTCCAGGGCCTCCGCGACCGTCTCGTCCACCCGGCGCGGCAGGTCCACGACGACCACCCCGCCGCGCCTGCGCGCCGCGGAGACGACGGCCCGCACCGCTTCCGGGGCGACCGCCACCGCCTCGCCCCGGTCCCAGCTCAGGACCCGCAGCGCGTGCAGTTCCGGCAGGGACTCCTCCAGCGCCTCGCCGCTGACCCTGCCCCGGGACGCGGCGAAGGCCGGCCAGCGCAGCCCGTCGGCCGTCTCGCCCCCGAGGAGGACGTCCAGGCCGCCGCCGAGCGGGTCCGCGTCGACGAGCATCGTGCGGCGCCCGGTGCGGGCGGCCGTGACCGCGAGGGCGCAGGCGAGGGTGGAGGCACCGGCCCCGCCCCGCCCTCCGATGACCCCGACGGTGAGCGCGGGCCGTCCCACGCCCATCGGCCACGTCGGCGATGCGGTCCACCAGCCACTGCTCGCCGTCGGGCAGGACCAGCACGTGATCTGCGCCGATCTCCACGGCCCGCCGCCAGACCCCGGAATCGTCCTGATCCCGCCCAACCAGCACGACCCCACGCCGTCGCCTCGCCCCGCGCACGCGGTGTGCCGCGTCGTCCCCGACCAGGACGAGCGGGGCCGCGTCCCAGCCCTCTCCACGCTCGGGTCCCCCGTGGTGCACCTCGGGACGTGCCCCCGCCGCCGCGCACAGCCGCAGCAGGTCATCGAGGAGTTCCACGTCCTCCGTGACGATCAGCGGCCCGCTCCGGTGCGCCTGTGACGGCGTCGGCCCGCCCGGCGAACCGTCCCGTGAACCGCCTCGTGAAATGACTCCACCCACGATCTCCATCCCCCTCTCACGCAAGCTCCTGTGAATGCCGCGCTCCGCAGGGGCGAAGAACCGGCAAAGGAATCCGGCCATGAACTTCGCGAGCGGAACGAGCGGAATCAGCGTGCAGCGGTCCGGGAAATCGTGTGGATCTTGGTCAATAACTGTGGACAAGGCGATGGCTGTGAATATCTCCATCACCCGAACCAGTGACTCGGCGGTGACTTCGCGCCTGCTTCACGCCCACTTCCCACAGGCTTCCCCGACGAGTTCCCGCCGTCTTCCGCACTCTTCCGCAGCGCACCCCTACGGCTACACACAGTGACGACCCTTGGGCAGGACTCAGATCCGCCGCGAGGACGGAGAGAAGATCCAGAAGGCCGGAAGATGATCGACGGAGGGTTCAAAAACCCATCCGGACATGCGACGACCCCCGCCGGGGGGGAGAGCGGGGGTCGTCCCCACGGTCCGACTCGGGGGGGGAGGAGCCAGACCGGGTTAGCACGGTCGCGAACGATCCGTGACTTCCATGGTGTACCCGAGAGCCTTCTCAGGCAAACCCACGCGCCTCAGCTTACGCCGAATGGTGGGCGCCTATGCTCGGCCTCGTGGAAAACCACTCCTTGCCCCGCACCGCCGCCTTCTTTGACCTGGACAAGACGGTCATTGCGAAGTCGAGCACGCTCACCTTCAGCAAGTCGTTCTACCAAGGCGGCCTGATCAACCGCAGGGCTGTGCTGCGCACCGCGTACGCGCAGTTCGTCTTCCTGGCAGGCGGCGCCGACCATGACCAGATGGAGCGGATGCGCGAGTACCTCTCCGCACTCTGCCGGGGCTGGAACGTCCGCCAGGTCCAGGAGATCGTCGCCGAGACCCTGCACGATCTGATCGACCCGATCATCTACGACGAAGCCGCGTCCCTCATCGAGGAGCACCACACCGCGGGCCGCGACGTCGTCATCGTCTCCACCTCGGGCGCCGAGGTCGTCGAGCCGATCGGAGAACTCCTCGGTGCCGACCGAGTCGTGGCCACGCGCATGGTCGTCGGCGACGACGGCTGCTTCACCGGAGAGGTGGAGTACTACGCGTACGGCCCCACCAAAGCTGAAGCGATCAAGGAACTGGCCCGCTCGGAGGGGTATGACCTCGACCGCTGCTACGCCTACAGCGACTCGGTGACCGACCTGCCGATGCTCCAGTCCGTCGGGCACCCCCACGCCGTCAATCCTGACCGGGCGCTGCGCCGCGAGGCCCTCGCGCGGGAGTGGCCGATCCTCGACTTCCACCGCCCCGTGCCGCTGAAGCAGCGCCTGCCGCCCCGCCCCGGCCGGCGCTCGTCGCGGCGGCCGCCGTGGGCGCGGCGGCGGCCACGGCGGGTCTCGTCTGGCTCGCCGGCGTCGCGCGCGACGACGAGTTGACAGGGCGGCCCCCAGTGTCGGCGACGGCCGAAATCCGCCGCGACAAGCCGCATCGGCCGCCGCCGCGCCCTGCGCCCGGTTCGCACCTATTTGAACGCAAAAGTAAAGAAGTACGGCCAGGACTACCGCTCTCCCCATGACTGGAGTACAAAGGAGTCAACGGCCCGCGAGACCAAGGACATCCGAGAGGATTACCTTCTAACGCAACCACGGCCCCACGGACCGAAGCATGAACACCGGGCACCCACGCGACGTCGACCCGTCGATTACGGGCCAGCCGCACCAGGTGACGGGCAAAGTTCCCGACCTGATGGGCAACCTTCGAGGACGCTTGGTAACCCGGTGAACATGCCAGCGGCGGTACGGATATCCGTACCGCCGCAACCCTTTTCGGGCCTCCGTGGCCGCCCGGCAGCCGCCCTACGCCGCTCCGCGCTGGAGCGCCTCGCAGACCGCCGTGGACTCCCTGACGCCGAGTTCAACGGCCTTGCCGCAGTGGGCGATCCAGGCCGCCATGCCTTCCGGCGTACCGGAGGCATAGCCGTCCAGCGCCGCCAGATAGGACGCTCGGCCCAGCTCGGCGTGGCCCGCCTCGGCGGGGCAGATCGACTTGGGGTCGAGGCCGCTGCCCACCAGGACGATGCGCTCGGCGGCCCGTGCGACCAGGCCGTTGTGGGAGCCGAAGGGCCGCAGGGAGAGCAGCTCGCCGTGGACCACGGCGGCCATCACCAGGGCCGGCGCGGAACTGCCCGCGATGATCAGCTGCGACAGCCCCTCCAGACGCCCCGCCACCTCGTCGGCGTCCGGCAGGGGCAGCTCGATCAGCGGCTCCTCGACGGTCTCGCCCGCGAGGCGCGGCCGCCCCGCGGCCTTAGCAGAGTCCGCGGCGGCGACCAGGTGCAGCCGCGCCAGGACCCGCAGCGGCGACTGCCGCCAGATCGACAGGAGTTGTCCCGCCTCGGCCGTCAGACGCAGCGCCCCGCCGACGGTGCGCGCCTCGTCGTCACCACTGAAGTCACTGCGTCGGCGCACTTCCTCAAGAGCCCATTCGGCCCCGGAGAGCGCGGCGGAACCCCGGGCACCGCGCAGTGCCGCCTCGGAGGTGATCTCGTTGCTGCGGCGCCGCATGATCCGGTGTCCGTAGACCCGGTCCACGGCCTTGCGCACGGAGTCCACGGAGTCGGCCACGCCGGGCAGGGTTGCCAGGGCCGCGATCGGATCGGGTGTCGTACTCATGAGTACGACACTACGTACTCCAGCCCCCGCCCCCACGAAGGAGTGGTCTTCTTCACGCGCGCCCCACACGCCCCGTGTGTGAACCACTACTCTTTGTGGTTATGAAAATCGCTTTCGTGGGCAAGGGCGGCAGCGGCAAGACGACGCTGTCCTCGCTCTTCATCCGTCACCTCGCCGCCACCGGCGCCCCCGTCATCGCGGTGGACGCCGACATCAACCAGCACCTGGGGCCGGCACTCGGCCTGGACGACGCGGAGGCCACGAGGCTGCCCGCCCTCGGGGCTCACCTGCCCCTCATCAAGGACTATCTGCGCGGCTCCAACCCGCGGATCACCTCCGCCGGCACGATGATCAAGACGACACCCCCGGGTGAGGGCTCGCGGCTGCTGCGGGTGCGCGAGGACAACCCCGTGTACGACGCGTGCGCCCGTCCCCTGGAACTCGACGGCGCCACCGTGCGTTTGATGGTCACCGGGCCGTTCACCGAAGCCGACCTCGGTGTGGCCTGCTACCACTCCAAGACCGGAGCGGTGGAGCTGTGCCTGAACCACCTCGTCGACGGCCGCGACGAGTACGCGGTCGTGGACATGACCGCCGGCTCGGACTCCTTCGCCTCCGGCATGTTCACCCGCTTCGACATGACGTTCCTGGTCGCCGAGCCGACGAGGAAGGGGGTCTCCGTCTATCGCCAGTACAAGGAATATGCCCGGGACTTCGGCGTCGACCTCAAGGTCGTGGGCAACAAGGTGCAGGGTCAGGACGACATCGACTTCCTGCGCGAACAGGTCGGTGACGACCTCCTGGTGACCGTCGGGCACTCGGACTGGGTGCGCGCCATGGAGAAGGGCCACCCGTCCCACTTCGCGCAGCTGGAGGAGCCCAACCGCCGCTCCCTGCAAACGCTTCAGGACACCGTCGACGCCTCGTACGAGCGACGGGACTGGGAGCGCTACACCCGTCAGATGGTCCACTTCCACCTGAAGAACGCGCAGAGCTGGGGCAACGAACGCACGGGGGCCGACCTGGCGGCCCAGGTCGACCCCGACTTCGTTCTTTGCGAGCAGACGGTCACCCCTGCCTGAACAGGGCGTCAGGCGTTACGGCTTGACCGCCGGAGCGCCCGGGACACCCTTCGGGGCCGGAGCGGGCTGGGCGGAGAGGTACGCCGCCCAGCCGTCCTTCGGCGCCTTGCCGACCCGCAGCTTGGCGAGCTTCGCGAGCATCTTCGGGTCCTGCGCGTCGAGCCAGTCCGCGAGCTGGCGGAAGGAGACACAGCGCACCTGGGGTTTGGTGCAGACCGCCTCGATGGTCTCCTCGATGGCGCGCATGTACGTGCCGCCGTTCCACGACTCGAAGTGGTTGCCGATGATCAGCGGCGCGCGGTTGCCCTTGTACGCGCGCTGGAAGCCTTCGAGCAGCCCGTCGCGCATCTGGTCGCCCCAGTACTCGTGCTTGGACGGGTCGCCCTGCGAGGTGGGCCCGGACTGGTTGACCATGAAGTTGTAGTCCATGGTGAGGGTCTCGAAGTTGCGGCCGGGCACCGGGACGAGCTGCATCGACAGGTCCCAGAGGCCTTCCTTCTTCTTGGGCCAGACCTGGTCGTTCACGCCGCTGGTGTCGTAGCGGAAGCCCAGCTCCCGCGCCGCCCGCATGAAGTTCTTCTGCCCCTCCAGGCAAGGGGTCCGGGCCCCGATCAGCTCCTTGTCGTAGTCAAAGGGCAGGGGCTTCGCCTTCTTCAGGCCCGTGTTCGTCTTCCATGCCTTCACGAACGACTTGGCCTGCTTGATCTCGCTCTTCCAGTCGGCCACGGACCACTCGCCGACCCCCCGCCCCTTGCCGCAGAAGTGGCCGTTGAAGTGGGTGCCGATCTCGTTGCCCTCCAGCCAAGCAGCGCGGAGCTGCTCGACGGTGTTCCTGATGCCCTTGCGGTCGTTGAAGCCGATGTCCGAGCTCCCGGCCAGGTGTTGTGGCGGCTTGTAGAGCCTGCGCTTCTCCTCGGGGAGCATGTACACGCCGCTGAGGAAGTACGTCATCGTGGCGTCGTTCCGCTTGGCCACCTTGCGGAAGTGGGAGAACTGCTGCTGGCTGTCCTCGCCCGCGCCGTCCCAGGAGAAGACGACGAACTGCGGGGGCTTCTGGCCGGGCTTCAGGCGGGTCGGGCGCGGCAGGTTCGGCTGCTTGCCGGTGAAGGCCGTGGAGCCGTCCCCGATCAAGCGGACCGGGCTCTTCGGCGCCTGGGCCCCGGCCGCCTTCTTCGGGCCGTGCGCGCCTTCCTCCGTACCGGCGCCGGTGTCGCCTCCCGCGCAGCCGGCCAGTGTTGCCGCGCAGGCCACGAGGGCGGTGAGGCCCGCGGTGGTTCTCCGGGTGGCGGCCATCTTCCGCCCACCTCTTTCCGTGCAAGTCGGGACAGAACGGTCAGCAACTTCGCACGGGTGTCGGAATGAACTAGTACGACAAGCCGACAAAAGTTTTTATTCACTCATCAGAGTGATCGATTAACCCATTTGCACTGATTGTCCCCCCAAAGCCTTTACTCTGGATTACTGTACGTTTACCGAGAGTTGAGATATCCCGCCGCTGCAACGCCGTGACCCACGGCCGCGACCCGCCCTCCGGAGGCATCCGGAGGACCCCCTGTTCCGCGACCGCGCTGCCCCGGAGGAGACGGGAAAAATGTCTGCCTGCGTCCCCACTCGCACCACCGACTCGGCCCCCACCTCAGGCGCCCAGAAGCCTCACGCGCCGCCGGGCCGCAAGAAGTTCCGCATCGACGGCGCCGACCTGTCCGCTTCGATCGCCGTCTTCCTGATCGCCCTGCCGCTCTCCCTCGGCATCGCCCTCGCCACCGGAGCACCCCTCCAGGCGGGCCTCGTCGCCGCCGCCGTCGGCGCATCGTCGCCGGGCGGATCGGCGGGTCACCGCTCCAGGTCAGCGGCCCCGCCGCCGGGCTCACGGTCGTCACAGCCGACCTCATCCAGCGGTACGGCTGGCGGACCACCTGCGCCATCACCGTTCTCGCGGGCCTGGCCCAACTGGGCCTCGGCTGCCTGCGCGTGGCCCGCAGCGCGCTCGCCGTCAGCCCCGCCGTGGTGCACGGCATGCTGGCCGGCATCGGTGTCACCATCGCCGTGGCCCAGCTGCACATCGTGCTCGGGGGCACCCCGCAGAGCGAAGTGCTCGCCAACCTCCGGGCGCTGCCCGCTCAATTGGCCGACCTGCATCCCGCCGCACTGTCGATCAGCCTGCTCACCCTGGCCGTCCTGATGCTCTGGCCCCGGATTCCCGGCCGTGCCGGACGCATCGCCCGCGTCGTGCCCGCCGCCCTCGTGTCGGTGGCCCTCGCGACGTGCGTGGCGTCCGGCGCCGGGCTGCGGCTCGACCGGGTCGAGCTGCCTTCCTGGCGCAGCCATGCCCTGGTGGGACTCCCTGAAGGACCCGCGCTCGGGCTCGTCGCCGCCGTGCTCACCATCACGCTGGTGTGCAGCGTGCAGTCGCTGCTCGGTGCCGTGGCCGTCGACAAGCTGGTCGCCAAGCAGCCCGAGCTGCACGCCGGTGTGCGCCGCTCCGACCTCAACCGCGAACTGCTCGGCCAGGGCAGCGCCAACATCGTCTCCGGCGCGCTCGGCGGCCTGCCCGTCGCCGGAGTCGCCGTGCGCACCGTGGCCAATGTGCGAGCAGGCGCCGTCAGCCGGAACTCCACGATGCTGCACGGCGTTTGGGTAGTAGTGGCCGCGCTGCTCCTGGTCCCCGCCCTGGAGCTGATCCCGCTCGCGGCCCTCGCCGCACTCGTCATGGCCGTCGGTATCCAGATGGTCAGCCTGAACCACATCCGTACGATCACCCGCCACCGCGAGATCCTCGTCTACGCCGTGACCACCCTCGGCGTCGTCTTCCTCAACGTCCTCCAGGGCGTCGCGCTCGGCATCGCCGTCGCCGTGGCCGTCTCCCTGCACCGCCTCGCCCGCACCCGCATCACGCACGAGGTGCGGGACGGCGTCCACCATGTGCGTGCCCGGGGCCAGTTGACGTTCCTCGCGGTCCCGCGGCTCAGCAGGACGCTGCACCTCGTGCCCCACGGCGAGGATGTCGTCGTGGAGTTGGATGGCTCCTTCATGGACCACGCGGCGTACGAAACGCTCCAGTGCTGGCAGGACGAGCACACCGCGCACGGCGCCCGCATCGAGATCACCGGGCGGGCCGGGACCCGCATCGCCGAGCCCGCGAGCGCCTCGCACTCCTGCTGCCGGCCGTGGACGGCCTGGCGCAACCACCACTGCGACCGGCCGCAGGAGCAGCAGGAGACGGGCCGCTCCAGCAACTACCAACTGGCCAGCGGGATCAGTGCGTTCCAGCGGAACACTGCGCCGCATGTGCGTGAGGAGCTGGCCAGGCTGGCGCGTGAGGGCCAGCAGCCCGCGCAGCTGTTCCTCACATGTGCGGACTCCCGGGTCGTCACGTCGATGATCACCTCCAGTGGTCCCGGCGACCTGTTCGTCGTACGCAACGTGGGCAATCTGGTGCCGCTGCCGGGTGCGGAGAGCGGGGACGACTCGGTGGGGGCCGCGATCGAGTACGCGGTCGAGGTGCTCAAGGTGCGGTCCATCACCGTCTGCGGGCACTCCGGGTGCGGTGCCATGCAGGCGCTGCTCAACACCCCGCCCGGAGGTGTCCAGACGCCGCTGCGCCGGTGGCTGCGGCACGGGCTGCCGAGCCTGGAGCGGATGGGCGCGCAGGACAAGGCGTGGGCAAGACTGTCGGGACGGGCACCCGCCGACGCGGTCGAGCAGCTCTGCCTCACCAACGTCGTCCAGCAGTTGGAGCACCTGAAGGCGCACGAGGCGGTGGCGCGCCGTCTGGCCGAGGGTGACCTCGAACTGCACGGCATGTACTTCCATGTCGGCGAGGCGCAGTCGTATCTGCTGACGGAGTGCAGCGACACCGAGCACCTTCCCGACGAGGTCTTCGACCAGGTGGTGCCCACCGCGCTGGTTGAGGGCCGGGAGTCCGAGACCGCACGGGAGGCCGACGTCAGGGATAAGGTCTAAACCAATTTTCGGCAGGCCCTTGTCACCACGGGATGTCTCTGATGAGCTGTGGCTTCGGACACAACGGTCGCCCCCGGCAAAGCAGCGCAAGGGAGATGTCGTGAGCAATGAAAGCCTGGCCAACCTTCTGAAGGAGGAGCGTCGCTTCGCGCCGCCGGCGGAGTTGGCGGCCGCCGCCAACGTCACCGCGGCGGCGTACGAACAGGCCAAGGCTGACCGGCTCGGCTTCTGGGCCGAGCAGGCCCGCCGGCTGACCTGGGCCACGGAACCGACCGAGACGCTCGACTGGTCGAATCCGCCGTTCGCCAAATGGTTCGCCGACGGGAAGCTCAACGTCGCGTACAACTGCGTCGACCGCCACGTCGAGGCGGGCCACGGCGACCGCGTCGCGATCCACTTCGAGGGTGAGCCCGGCGACAGCCGGGCCATCACCTACGCCGAACTGAAGGACGAGGTCAGCCAGGCGGCCAACGCCCTGACCGAGCTGGGGGTCCAGAAGGGCGACCGCGTCGCCGTCTATCTGCCGATGATCCCCGAGGCGGTCATTGCGATGCTGGCCTGCGCCCGCATCGGCGCCACGCACTCGGTGGTCTTCGGCGGCTTCTCGGCGGACGCCATCGCCGCCCGCATCCAGGACGCGGACGCCAAGGTCGTCATCACGGCCGACGGCGGTTACCGCAGGGGCAAGCCCTCCGCGCTCAAGCCCGCCGTGGACGAGGCCGTGGGCCGCGTGGAGGGCGTCCAGAAGGTCCTGGTCGTCCAGCGCACCAAGCAGGACGTGGACTGGACCGAGGGCCGCGACGTGTGGTGGCACGAGGTCACGGGGAAGCAGTCCGCCGAGCACACCCCCGAGGCGTTCGACGCCGAGCACCCGCTCTTCATCCTCTACACCTCGGGCACCACGGGTAAGCCGAAGGGCATCCTGCACACCTCCGGCGGCTACCTCACCCAGACGGCCTACACCCACCACGCGGTCTTCGACCTCAAGCCGGAGACCGACGTCTACTGGTGCACGGCCGACGTCGGCTGGGTCACCGGCCACTCGTACATCACGTACGGCCCGCTGGCGAACGGCGCGACGCAGGTGATGTACGAGGGCACCCCCGACACCCCCCACCAGGGCCGCTTCTGGGAGATCGTCCAGAAGTACGGGGTCACGATCCTCTACACCGCGCCCACGGCGATCCGTACGTTCATGAAGTGGGGCGACGACATCCCCGCGAAGTTCGACCTCAGCAGCCTGCGGGTCCTCGGTTCGGTCGGCGAGCCGATCAACCCCGAGGCGTGGATGTGGTACCGGAAGAACATCGGCGGCGACACCTGCCCCATCGTGGACACCTGGTGGCAGACCGAGACCGGCGCGATGATGATCTCGCCGCTGCCGGGCGTGACCGAGACGAAGCCGGGAAGCGCCCAGCGCGCACTGCCGGGCATCAGCGCCACCGTCGTCGACGACGAGGCGAAGGAAGTGCCCGACGGCGGCGGTGGCTACCTCGTCCTGACCGAGCCGTGGCCGTCGATGCTGCGCACCATCTGGGGCGACGACCAGCGGTTCCTGGACACGTACTGGTCGCGCTTCGAGGGCCGGTACTTCGCCGGTGACGGCGCGAAGAAGGACGAGGACGGCGACATCTGGCTGCTGGGCCGCGTGGACGACGTGATGCTCGTGTCCGGGCACAACATCTCCACCACCGAGGTCGAGTCCGCGCTCGTCTCGCACCCCTCGGTCGCCGAGGCGGCGGTCGTGGGCGCGGCGGACGAGACGACCGGCCAGGCCATCGTCGCCTTCGTGATCCTGCGCGGCACGGCGAACGCCGACGACGAGAACCTGGTGGCGGACCTGCGCAACCACGTGGGTGCCACCCTCGGCCCGATCGCCAAGCCGAAGCGGGTCCTGCCTGTGGCGGAGCTGCCGAAGACGCGTTCGGGCAAGATCATGCGGCGTCTGCTGCGGGACGTCGCGGAGAACCGCGAGCTGGGTGACGTCACCACGCTCACGGACTCCTCCGTGATGCAGCTGATCCAGTCCCGGCTCCCGGCCGCGCCGAGCGAGGACTGAGGCGGCGGACGACTGACGCACGCACACGAGGAGGGCACCCGGCGGACGCGCCGGGTGCCCTCCTCGCGCGTGGGGGAAAGATCACCAGATGCGTCCGCGCGTACGTTAGGTAGGCTAAAAACCGCGTCAACGTCGCGACAAGAAGTACGCCTCGACGGCGCGACAGCGTGAAGACGACATCGTGAAGAGAAGTACCCAGGTGCGCCGGGAAGTCTGGTCGGCATGTGCTCAGCCCTGCCCACCGACCGGAGGTCGACCCACATGACCGCGCCCGTCCCCCAGCCCCGCCGCAAGGTTCTCGGCCGGCTCTCGCTGCCCGAGCGGAACTTCGTCGCCAACGCCCTGCGTGCCGAGACGGTCGGCGGAGTGCTGCTGCTCGTCGCCGCCGTCACCGCGCTGATCTGGGCGAACACGGCCGGAGGCTCGTACGAGTCGGTGCGCGGCTTCCACCTCGGGCCCGCCTCGCTCGGACTCGACCTCTCCCTTCAGCACTGGGCGGCCGACGGGTTGCTCGCGGTCTTCTTCTTCGTGGCGGGCATCGAACTCAAGCGCGAGCTGGTCGCCGGTGACCTGCGCGACCCCCGGGCCGCGGCGCTGCCCGTCGTCGCGGCGCTCTGCGGCATGGCGCGCCCGCGCTCGTCTACGTCCTGACCAACACGCTCGGCGGCGGTTCGATGGACGGCTGGGCCGTGCCGACCGCCACCGACATCGCCTTCGCGCTCGCGGTCCTCGCCGTCATCGGCACGTCGCTGCCGTCCGCGCTGCGGGCCTTCCTGCTGACGCTCGCGGTCGTCGACGACCTCTTCGCGATCCTGATCATCGCCGTCTTCTTCACCAACGACCTCAACTTCCCCGCGCTCGGCGGCGCCGTCCTCGGCCTCGTCGTCTTCTGGCTCCTGCTCAGAAAGCGGGTGCGCGGCTGGTACATCTACGTGCCGCTGGCGCTCGCCATCTGGGGCCTGATGTACAACAGCGGCATACACGCCACCATCGCGGGCGTCACCATGGGCCTGATGCTGCGCTGCCACAAGGAGGACGCGAGCGAGCAGCACTCCCCCGGCGAGCACATCGAACATCTCATACGGCCTCTCTCCGCGGGCCTGGCCGTGCCCCTGTTCGCCCTGTTCAGCGCGGGTGTCTCCGTCTCGGGCGGCGCGCTCGGCGACGTATTCACCCAGCCAGAGACGCTCGGCGTGGTCCTCGGTCTCGTGGTCGGCAAGGCGGTCGGCATCTTCGGCGGCACCTGGCTCGCGGCCCGCTTCACCAAGGCGGAGCTCAACGACGACCTGGCCTGGCCCGACGTGTTCGCGGTCGCCTCGCTGGCCGGCATCGGCTTCACGGTGTCGCTGCTGATCGGCGAACTGGCGTTCACCGAGGACCCCCTGCTCACCGACGAGATCAAGGCCGCCGTCCTGACCGGCTCGCTCATCGCCGCCGTGGTCTCCGGGGTCCTGCTGAAGCTGCGGAACGCCAAGTACCGCAAGCTGTGGGAGGACGAGGAGCGTGACGAGGACCTCAGCGGCGTACCGGACATCTACGAGCTGGAGGACCCGGAGTACCACCTCCGCATGGCCGCCATCTACGAGAAGAAGGCCGCGGAACACCGCAGGCTTGCCGAAGTGGCGGGTGGGGAACGCAAGGATGGCAACGGTCCGGCATGATCTGAGCAGACATATCTGAGAACTCTGGGCAGATATGCCGCAGAAGAGATCAGAAGAGAAAAACCAGCCACAGCACAAGCCACAGAACAAGGGGAGAACGCGATGAGCTCACCCGACGGTCACGTCGGCGCCGAGCGCAGCCTCGGCCAGCTGGTCGCCACGGCGACCGGTGAGATGTCCGCGCTGGTGCACGATGAGATCGCGCTGGCCAAGGCCCAGCTGCGACAGGACGTCAAGCGCGGCGCGATCGGCGGTGGCGCGTTCGCCGCCGCCGGCACGGTCCTCATCTTCTCGCTGCCGATGCTGAGCTTCGCCCTCGCGTACGGCATCCGTACGTGGAGCGACTGGAACCTCGCGGTCTGCTTCCTGCTGTCCTTCGCCGCCAACGTGCTGGTGGCCGGGGCGCTCGCGCTGATCGGCGTCGTCTTCGCCAAGAAGGCCA
Source organism: Streptomyces huasconensis (assembly GCA_004010275.1). Lineage (GTDB taxonomy): Bacteria > Actinomycetota > Actinomycetes > Streptomycetales > Streptomycetaceae > Streptomyces > Streptomyces huasconensis. Next base: position 17,049 of record RBWT01000094.1, on the reverse strand, counting down.
AGCAGGGCAAGGGACCGCAGAAGGTCGCCGCTTCGGCCAAAGAGACGGCAGCCGTACTGGGGAACGTCAAACCGCACCCCCGTGCGGTGAGCCCGGCCGCCACCGTGGACGTCCGAGTCGGTGAGACGGGGGCCACTGTGGCACGCTCGTCCTCATGACGGACCCCGCCCACCACGACCACGCCCCTCAGGACCCCGCCCGAGCCGGTGCCACGCAGCTCGGCCCCACGCTCGGCGCCACCGCCCATTCGGCGCAGCCGGCCTCGGCCGTACGCATCGAGGGGCCCTGGACCCACCGGGACGTGGCTGCCAACGGCGCGCGGTTCCACATCGCCGAGATGGGTGACGGGCCGCTGGTCCTGCTCCTGCACGGCTTCCCCCAGTTCTGGTGGGCGTGGCGGCACCAGATGGTGGCGCTCGCCGACGCGGGCTTCCGGGCCGTCGCGATGGACCTGCGGGGCGTGGGCGGCAGCGACCGCACCCCGCGCGGCTACGACCCGGCGAACCTCGCGCTCGACATCACCGGCGTCGTGCGCTCGCTGGGTGAGCCGGACGCCGCGCTCGTCGGCCACGACCTCGGCGGATACCTCGCGTGGACGGCGGCCGTGATGCGCCCCAAGCTGGTGCGCCGCCTCGCGGTCTCCTCGATGCCGCATCCGCGCCGCTGGCGCTCGGCGATGCTCTCCGACAGGAAGCAGACCGCCGCGGGTTCCTATGTGTGGGGCTTCCAGCGGCCGTGGCTGCCGGAGCGTCAACTGGTCGCGGACGACGGCGCCCTGGTGGGGCGTCTGGTCCGGGACTGGTCGGGGCCCCGGCTGCCGGAGGACGAGGCGGTGGAGACGTACCAGCGCGCCATGTGCATCCCGTCGACGGCGCACTGTTCGATCGAACCGTACCGGTGGATGGTGCGGTCGATGGCTCGGCCCGACGGCATCCAGTTCAACCGCCGGATGAAGCGGCCGGTGCGCGTGCCGACGCTGCATCTGCACGGTTCGCTCGATCCGGTGATGCGTACGAGGAGCGCGGCGGGGTCCGGTGAGTACGTCGAAGCCCCTTACCGCTGGCGGCTGTTCGACGGGCTGGGGCACTTTCCGCACGAGGAGGACCCGGTGGCGTTCTCCACGGAGCTGGTGAACTGGCTGAAGGACCCGGAGCCCGACCGCTGACGGGACGGCCTGGACGGCCGGAACCACCGGAACAACTGGAACCGCCGGAACCGCTTCCGGGGGCCGAACATCTGGGCCGAACGTCTGTCCTACGGACGCCACTTGCCCGGCGCATAGGCCAATTGAGTTCCCCGCGCACGGTTACCGACCATGAGGCCCGGGCAGACGTCGGGGTATGGGCTGGACGCACGACTACAGTGACGCAGCACGCAACCGCCGCTCGGCCACAGCGCTGAACAGCCGCGAGAGGGGCGGGCCGCGGGACGAGGGCCATCACGGCCCCCCGCAGGGCATGGGCATTCCCCGCATCCTCCGCCGCAGGGCCCGCTGGGTCTCCGCGCGGCTCCGGCATACGCGCGCCTGACCTCGGCCCGCCCACTCCCCACGGCTTCCGGTACGGCCTAGAGCGCGCAGCCCTGGCTGTCGACCTCTTGGTTGGCGGTGCGGCCGCGCTCGATGTCCTCGCGCACCTCGTCGACCGTCAGGGCGTAACCGGTGTCGGGGTCGTCGAGGGACTTGGCGAAGACCACGCCGTAGACCTTGCCGTCGGGTGTGAGCAGCGGGCCGCCGGAGTTGCCCTGGCGGACCGTCGCGTAGAGCGAGTAGACGTCGCGGCGCACGGTGCCCCGGTGGTAGATGTCCGGGCCCTTGGCGGAGATGCGGCCGCGCACGCGCGCGGGGCGGACGTCATAGGGCCCGTCCTCGGGGAAGCCCGCGACGATGGCGCTGTCGCCGCTGGCCGGGTCCTTGGACGTGAACCGGAGCGGCGGCGCCTTCAGCGTGGGCACGTCCAGTACGGCGATGTCCCGCTCCCAGTCGTAGAGGACGACCTTGGCGTCGTACACCTGGGTCTGGTCGCCTATCTGGATGGTCGGCTCGTCCACGCCGCCGACCACGTGGGCGTTGGTCATCACGCGGCGGTCGGCGAAGACGAAGCCGGTGCCTTCCAGGACCTTGCCGCAGCTGCGGGCCTCGCCGCGGACCTTCACGATGGAGCGCTTGGCGGTCGTGGCGACCTCGCTCTTGGCCAGCTTGGGGTCAGGCGGCTGGACCTCTGTGATCGGCTCGTTCGAGAAGGGGCTGAAGACCTGCGGGAAGCCGTTCTGCGCGAGGACCGAGGAGAAGTCGTTGAACCACGTGTCGGCCTGGGCGGGCAGCGCGCGCGAGACCCCGAGGAGCACCTTGGAGTTGCGCACTTCCTTGCCGACCGTCGGCATCGTCGTGCCCGCGAGGAGGGAGCCGATCATCCAGGCGACGAGCAGCATCGCCACCACGTTCACCAGCGCGCCGCCCGTCGCGTCCAGGGCGCGGGCGGGCTGCCAGGTGATGTATCTGCGCAGCTTGTTGCCGAGGTGGGTGGTGAAGGCCTGGCCGATCGAGGCGCAGACGATCACGATGACGACGGCGACCACCGCCGCGGTCGTACTCACCTCCGCCGCTTCGTCGTCCGTCAGCGCGTCCCAGATGACCGGCAGCAGATAGACGGCGACGAGACCGCCGCCGAGGAACCCGATCACCGAGAGGATGCCGACGACGAAGCCCTGGCGATAGCCGACGATCGCGAACCACACGGCGGCGAGCAGCAGCAGGATGTCCAGCACGTTCACCGATTCAATCCTCGCCTCGCGTCGCGGTCGCCACTTCGCTGCAACCTTGTCATGCGCGCCAGTCGAGCGGGACCTGCTTACTGCGGTCCCAGGGGCGCTCCCAGCCCGCGAAGTGCAGAATTCTATCGATCACTCCGGCGGTGAAACCCCAGACCAGAGCGGACTCGACGAGGAACGCGGGGCCGCGGTGGCCGCTCGGGTGGATCGCCGTCACGCGGTTCGCCGGGTCCGTGAGATCGGCCACGGGCACCGTGAAGACGCGGGCGGTCTCGTTCGGATCGACGACGCCGACCGGGCTCGGTTCGCGCCACCAGCCGAGCACGGGCGTGACGACGAAATCGCTCACGGGGATGAACAGGCGCGGCAGTACGGCGAAGAGCTGGACGCCCCGGGGGTCGAGGCCCGTCTCCTCCTCCGCCTCGCGCAGGGCGGCGTGGAGGGGGCCGTCGGTGAGCGGGTCGCCGTCCTCGGGGTCGAGGGCGCCGCCGGGGAAGGAGGGCTGCCCCGCGTGGGAGCGGAGGGAACCGGCGCGCTCCATCAGGAGCAGTTCGGGGCCGCGCTCCCCCTCTCCGAAGAGGACGAGGACGCCGGACTGCCGGCCGGCTCCGCTCTCGGGGGGCAGGAAGCGGCTCAGCTGGAGCGGCTGGACGGTCTGGGCGGCGCGGGCGACGGGGGTCAGCCAGGAGGGCAGGGAGTCGGTGCTGAGGAGGTCGTGGCCGCGGTCGCTGGCGCCGGCGCTGTTGCCGGCGCCGCTGCCGTTGCCGGCGCCATGGCCGTGGCCAGAACCGTTGCCGTTACCGGTGCCAGCACCGTTGCCGTTACCGGTGCCGTTGCCATAGCCGTGGCCAGCACCGGTGCCGTTGCCGGTGCTGTCGCTGTCGACATCGCCGTCGTACCTGCCCGCCGCCGTGAAAACGCTGTCGCTGTCCGTGGCCTTCGTCGTCTCGCTCGCGTGCGTCATCGGCACCCCCGTCCCTCTCTCCCCAACGGTCTTCGCCCCCTGGTTCGTTCCGCCCCGCCGTTCCTTCACCCCGCGGCCAGGGGCGGCGCGGGCTTTCCGGGGTAGTCCGCCGGGGGCTTGAGCCGCTGGCCCGGGAAGCCGCCCATCTCGTACTTCAGGAGCTTCTTCGCCTTCTCCGGGTCGGTCTCGCCCTCTCCGTACGAGGGGCAGAGCGGGGCGATCGGGCAGGCGCCGCAGGCGGGCTTGCGGGAGTGGCAGATGCGGCGGCCGTGGAAGATGACGCGGTGCGAGAGCATCGTCCACTCGCTCTTCGGGAAGAGCGAGGCCACGGCGGCCTCGACCTTCACCGGGTCCGTCTCCTCGGTCCACTTCCAACGGCGTACGAGCCGGCCGAAGTGGGTGTCCACAGTGAGTCCCGGGACGCCGAACGCGTTGCCCAACACCACGAACGCGGTCTTGCGGCCCACGCCGGGCAGCTTGACCAGGTCATCGAGGCGCCCCGGCACCTCACCCCCGAAGTCGTCCCGCAGGGCCTTCGCCAGACCCATGATCGACTTCGCCTTGGCGCGGAAGAACCCGGTGGGCCTGATCAGCTCCTCGACCTCCTCGGGGACGGCGGCGGCCAGGTCCTCCGGAGTCGGGTACTTGGCGAACAGGCGCGGAGTCGTCTGGTTCACGCGCAGGTCCGTGGTCTGCGCGGAGAGAACCGTGGCGACCAGCAGCTCGAAGGGGTTCTCGAAGTCCAGCTCGGGGTGGGCGTACGCATACACCTCGGCGAGTTCGCGGTTGATCCGCCGGGCACGGCGGACCAGGGCGGTACGGGACTCGGGGGCGGCCTTCTTGGCAACCGGCTTGGCGGGTGCCTTGGCGGCTGTCTTGGCAGGCGCGGCCTTCTTCGCGGGCGTGGCCTTCTTCGCAGGCGCCGTCTCCTTCGCGGAGGTGGCCGCGGTCGGCGTCTTCTTTGTCACTGGAGGTGCCTTCTTCGGGGAGGTCGCTCGCCGCGCGGGAGCCGTTCGCTTCTCAGGTGCCGTTCGCTTCTCAGGGGTCGGCGGGGACGAGGGGGGCGGTTCTCTCCTCGCCTCTACCCCCTTCTCCGCCGACCGTGCGCCCTTCGTCGGCGCCTTTGCGGCTGCCGCCGACGGCGGTGTGTCCTTCGAACGCACCACACCCGCCCGAATTGTCGGATTGTCCGACCCTTCGGCTGCCTGTTCGCCCACAGCGGAATCGCGGGGTGCGGCCACCTTCTCAGCCCCCTCTGCCTGTGCAGTCACCGGCTTTTTGGACACCCGGCCAGCCTAGGGCCCCCCACTGACATCCGTCCCTGACCCCGAAGATCGGCCCCCAATTGGCCCCCTCCCACACAGCACGCCACGCCGGTGCGGCAGACTTGTGACTGATCACACTGTTTGGACCGTCCGGCAAAATGGGGAACACGGTCCCCTGATGCAGGTCGACAAGGAGAGAACTCGTGGACGACGTTCTGCGGCGCGCCCCGCTCTTCGCGGCGCTCGATGACGAGCAGGCCGCGGAGCTCCGCGCCTCCATGAGTGAGGTGACGCTCGCGCGCGGGGATGCGCTTTTCCATGAGGGCGACCCCGGAGACCGCCTGTACGTGGTCACCGAGGGCAAGGTGAAGCTCCACCGCACCTCGCCCGACGGCCGGGAGAACATGCTCGCGGTGCTCGGCCCCGGTGAGCTGATCGGTGAGCTTTCGCTCTTCGACCCGGGTCCGCGGACGGCCACGGCCTCCGCCCTCACCGAGGTGAAGCTGCTCGGCCTCGGCCACGGCGACCTCCAGCCCTGGCTGAACGCCCGGCCCGAGGTGGCCGCCGCGCTGCTGCGCGCCGTCGCCCGGCGCCTTCGCAAGACCAACGACCAGATGTCCGACCTGGTCTTCTCCGACGTGCCGGGCCGCGTGGCCCGCGCGCTGCTCGACCTGTCGCGCCGCTTCGGCGTGCAGTCCGAGGAGGGCATCCACGTCGTGCACGACCTCACGCAGGAAGAGCTGGCCCAGCTGGTCGGCGCCTCCCGCGAGACGGTCAACAAGGCCCTGGCGGACTTCGCGGGCCGCGGCTGGCTGCGCCTGGAGGCGCGCGCGGTGATCCTGCTGGACGTCGAGCGCCTCGCCAAGCGGTCGCGCTGACGCCGAGTCTGTACGTGGACGGGCCCCGCCTCTTCGGAGGCGGGGCCCGTCGCGTCTCTCGTCCGGGTGCGGGACGCGGCGTCGGCGCCCGCGTCCCCGGTCAGATCAGATCAGACCGTGCTCCCGCAGGTAGTCCAGCTGCGCCCGGACCGACAGTTCCGCGGCCGGCCACAAGGAGCGGTCCACGTCCGCGTACACATGTGCGACGACATCGGCGGCCTCCGTGTGGCCGTTCTCCACGGCTGTCTCGACCTGGGCGAGCCGGTTGCCCGGTGGGCCAGGTAGAACTCGACGGCACCCTGGGCGTCTTCCAGGACCGGGCCGTGGCCCGGCAGAACCGTGTGCACGCCGTCGTCGACGGCCAGGGAGCGCAGGCGGCGCAGGGAGTCGAGATAGTCGCCCAGGCGGCCGTCGGGGTGCGCCACGACCGTCGTACCGCGGCCGAGGATCGTGTCGCCCGTCAGGACCGCCCGGTCGGCGGGGAGGTGGAAGCAGAGCGAGTCCGCGGTGTGGCCCGGGGTGGCCACCACGCGCATCTCCAGGCCACCGGTGGTGATCACGTCACCGGCCGCGAGACCCTCCTCGCCCAGCCGCAGGGCGGGGTCCAGGGCGCGTACGTGAGTCCGGGTCAGCTCGGCGAAGCGGGCGGCGCCCTCCGCGTGGTCGGGGTGGCCGTGGGTCAGGAGGGTCAGGGCCACGCGCTTGCCCATCTTCGCGGCCGTCTCGACGACACGGCTGAGGTGGGCGTCGTCGAGCGGGCCCGGGTCGACGACCACGGCGAGGGGTGAGTCCGGCTCCGAGACGATCCACGTGTTGGTGCCGTCCAGCGTCATGGCGGAGGGGTTCGGCGCGAGGACATTGACCGCACGGGCGGTGGCGGGACCGCTGAGGACTCCGCCCCGGGGCTGTCCCGGGAGGGCGGCGGCTTCTGTCATGCGGGGGTGACTCCCGTCGGGGTCGGGGTGTGCGGGGGGTGCGGGGAACGCGTGGGAGAGGACGCGCGGGCGTGGCCCGGGGTCACCTCGCGCCGTCCGGGGCGATCCGCTTGGTGAACTCGCCGTGGCCCGGCCAGGACAGCACCAGCTCGCCGTCCTCCAGCCGTGCCTGAGCGAGCACCGGAGTCATGTCCTGGGCCCCGGCCGCGCCGAACGCCTCGGAAGGCGTCACGTACGCGCTCAGCGCCCGCAGCGTCGCGATCGTCGGCGGCATCATGAGCAGCTCGCCCTTGTCGTAGCGGGCGGCCGCCTCCGCCGGGCGGGTCCACACGGTCCGGTCCGCCTCCGTCGAGGCGTTGCGCGTACGCTGCCCCGCCGGAAGCGCCGCCACGAAGAAGAACGTGTCGTAGCGCTTGGGTTCGAACTCCGGGGTGATCCACCGCGCCCAGGCGGCGAGCAGGTCGCTGCGCAGGAACAGCCCCCTGCGGTCGAGGAACTCCGCGAAGGAGAGGTCACGGGCCACCAGGGCCTCGCGGTCCGCCTCCCAGTCCTCGCCCGTGGTGTCGCCGACGACGGTCTCCGGAGTGGGCCCGGCGAGCAGCACGCCCGCCTCCTCGTACGTCTCGCGGACCGCCGCGCAGACGATCGCCTGGGCCGCGGCCTCGTCGTCGACGCCGAGCCGGGCGGCCCACCACGCGCGCGTGGGCCCCGCCCAGCGCACCAGGTGGTCGTCGTCGCGCGGGTCGTCGCCGCCGCCCGGATACGCGTACGCGCCTCCGGCGAAGGCCATGGAGGCGCGTCTGCGCAGCATGTGTACTTCCGGGCCGCTGTCACCGTCCCTGAGCAGCATGACGGTGGCGGCGCGGCGCGGGGTCGCGGGAGTCAGCTCGCCGCTCGCGAGGGCGCGGATGCGGTCGGGCCACTCCGGGGGGTACCACTGCCCATTTGCCATGGGCGGAGGCTATCCCTTGGTGGGCTGATGTTCGAGAGGCGGCAGTCGGGCCCTCGCGGGGGCCCGGCCGGGCTCACGCCTCGGTCAGTTCCACCTGGAACTCGACCTCGACCGGCGCGTCCAGCGGCAGCACGGCGACACCCACGGCGCTGCGGGCGTGCACGCCCTTGTCGCCGAGGACCTCGCCGAGCAGCTCACTCGCGCCGTTGATCACGCCGGGCTGGCCCGTGAAGTCCGGGGCGGAGGCCACGAAGCCGACGACCTTCACGACGCGCGCGATGCGGTCGAGGTCACCGGCGACGGACTTCACCGCGGCCAGGCCGTTCAGCGCGCAGGTGCGGGCCAGCTCCTTGGCCTCCTCCGGGGTGACCTCGCCGCCGACCTTCCCGGTCACGGCGAGCTTGCCGTCCACCATGGGGAGCTGCCCCGCGGTGTAGACGTACACGCCGGACTGGACGGCCGGCTGGTACGAGGCCAGCGGCGGCACGACCGCCGGCAGCGTCAGGCCCAGCTCGGCGAGGCGCGCCTCGACGGCCCCGCTCATGCCTGCTTCTCGCGCTTCAGGTAGGCCACGAGCTGCTCGGGGTTGTTCGGGCCGGGCACGACCTGGACCAGCTCCCAGCCGTCCTCGCCCCAGGTGTCCAGAATCTGCTTCGTGGCGTGGACGAGCAGAGGCACGGTTGCGTATTCCCACTTGGTCATGTGGCCGACTGTAGTCGGTGCCCGGGGGTGCTCCGGTCAGGCATCGGGATGCGCCCGGGCCGGGCATCGGGGAAGCCTCGGAGTGGGTGTCAGGGAACGCTCGGGGTGGGGTCTCAGGGAACGCTCGGGGTCGGGTTCAGGGAACGCTCAGGGTGGGCTCCTGCGTAGGCCGGGCGGCGACTGGTTAGGCTCACAAGTGTGAGCAGGCTCCAGGTCGTCAGTGGCAAGGGCGGTACCGGCAAGACCACGGTGGCCGCCGCCCTCGCGCTCGCCCTCGCGACGGAGGGCAAGCGCACCCTCCTCGTCGAGGTCGAGGGCAGGCAGGGCATCGCGCAGCTCTTTGAGACGGAGACGCTGCCTTATGAGGAGCGGAAGATCGCCGTCGCTCCCGGGGGCGGGGAGGTGTACGCCCTCGCCATCGACCCCGAGCTGGCACTGCTCGACTACCTCCAGATGTTCTACAAACTGGGGGGCGCCGGCCGGGCACTGAAGAAGCTCGGCGCCATCGACTTCGCGACCACCATCGCGCCCGGTCTGCGGGACGTCCTGCTGACGGGCAAGGCCTGCGAGGCGGTGCGCAGAAAGGACAAGAGCGGGCGGTACGCGTACGACTGCGTCGTCATGGACGCCCCGCCGACAGGGCGCATCACCCGCTTCCTGAACGTCAACGACGAGGTCGCCGGGCTCGCGAAGATCGGGCCCATACACAACCAGGCGCAGGCCGTGATGCGGGTCCTCAAGTCACCGGAGACGGCCGTGCACTTGGTGACCCTGCTGGAGGAGATGCCGGTCCAGGAGACCGCGGACGGCATCGCCGAGCTGCGGTCCGCGCGGCTTCCGGTGGGGCGGGTCATCGTGAACATGGTGCGTCCGGCCCTGCTCGACGAGGCCGAGCTGGAGCTGGGCCTGGAGCGGACACCTCGTACGGCCATCGCCAGGTCGCTGTCGGCCGCGGGGCTCGGCGGGGCCCGGCGGGGCGGGAGCGCCGAGCGGCTGGTGGACCCGCTCCTGGAGCAGGCCGCGGAGTACGCCGAGCGGTTCGCCCTGGAGCGCGGCCAGCGGGACGTGCTGAGGGAGTTCGGCCGGCCGCTGCACGAACTCCCGCTGCTGGCGGGCGGGATGGACCTCGCGGGCCTGTACGAGCTCGCCACGGCACTGCGGAAGCAAGGGATCGCATGACCCCGGAACCGGCACGGACCTCGGACTCGGCGGCCGCCTCGGGCACCGCCCGGCCTCTCGCCCCCGGCCGCGCGCTGGACGTCGACGCCCTGATCGACGACCCGAGGACCCGCATCGTGGTGTGCTGCGGCTCGGGAGGCGTGGGCAAGACGACCACGGCGGCCGCCATAGGCCTGCGCGCGGCCGAGCGGGGCCGCAAGGTCGTCGTGCTCACCATCGACCCGGCGCGCAGGCTCGCCCAGTCCATGGGCATCGACCGGCTCGACAACGTGCCGCGGCGGGTCAAGGACGTCGAGGGTGAAGGCGACGGCGAGCTGCACGCCATGATGCTCGACATGAAGCGGACCTTCGACGAGATCGTCGAGGCGCACGCGGACAAGGAGCGGGCGGCCGCGATCCTCGCCAACCCCTTCTACCAGTCGCTCTCGGCGGGCTTCGCGGGCACGCAGGAGTACATGGCGATGGAGAAGCTGGGGCAGCTGCGGTCGCGCGACGAGTGGGATCTGATCGTCGTCGACACACCGCCCTCGCGTTCGGCGCTGGACTTCCTCGACGCGCCCAAGCGCCTCGGCTCCTTCCTGGACGGCAAGCTGATCCGGCTGCTCATGGCGCCGGCGAAGGTGGGCGGCCGGGCCGGAATGAAGTTCCTGAACGTCGGCATGTCGATGATGACGGGAGCGCTGGGCAAGCTGCTCGGCGGGCCGCTGCTGCGTGACGTCCAGACGTTCGTGGCGGCGATGGACACGATGTTCGGCGGGTTCCGTACGCGGGCGGACGCCACGTACCGGCTGTTGCAGGCGCCGGGGACGGCGTTCCTCGTGGTGGCCTCGCCGGAGCGGGACGCGCTGCGGGAGGCCGCCTACTTCGTGGAGCGTCTGGCGGCCGATGACATGCCGCTGGCCGGTCTGGTGCTGAACCGTGTGCACGGCAGCGGTGCCGCCCATCTGTCGGCGGAGCGGGCGCTCGCCGCCGCGGAAAATCTTGAGGAGAGCCGCATTGTGGATCAGGGGGACGGGAAGGTTGGAGATCGTAACTCTCCCGATAATCTTCTGAGTCCGGAAACATCGCAGCCTTCGGAAGCTTCGCAGCCATCGGAGACTTCGGTGCCCTCCGAGGCCCCCCACGAGACCACGACGTCCGACGTGGCCGAAACGACAGACACGACAGACACGTCCGTCGAGCAGCTGACCGCGGGTCTGCTGCGCCTGCACGCCGAACGCATGCGGCTGTTGGCGCGTGAACAGCGCACGCGTGACCGCTTCACCGCGCTCCACCCCGAGGTGGCGGTGGCGGAAGTGGCCGCGCTGCCGGGCGATGTGCACGACCTCGCCGGGCTCCGTGCCATCGGGGACCGGCTGGCGGGCTGACCACCGCACAAGCGGGCGGACCGGGGCACCACGCGGGCCGGCTGCCGGACCACGCAGGCGTACCGGGTCCGTACCGGGTCGCACCTGGCCGCCCGGGTCGCTGCGCGAGCGAGCCGGGAGATCAACCCACCGCGGCGTAACTCTCGTACGTCTCCTCGTCCTCCAAGTCCACGGGCAGCAGTCCCGCCCCGCGCTCGTACTCGGAGCGCGCTGTCTCCAGGAGCCTGCGCCATGAGGTGACGGTGGGGCGCCTGCGCAGCAGTGCGCGGCGCTCACGCTCCGTCATGCCACCCCACACGCCGAACTCGACGCGGTTGTCGAGCGCGTCGGCCAGGCACTCGGTCCGCACCGGGCATCCGGTGCACACCGCCTTGGCCCTGTTCTGCGCTGCTCCTTGAACGAACAGTTCATCTGGATCGGTAGTGCGGCAGGCCGCCTGCGCACTCCAGTCGGTTACCCAGCCCATACCGGCGCCGTCCTCTCCCGAATCGAGGCTCCCCCACGGCGGCAGCGGCATATTCACCGCCGCCAGTTGAGGACGTTACGGAAGGTGGGCACAGCGCAACACCCCCTTCGGGCCCAATCTTGAATGGCCCGAACGGACTATGCGTAAGCGGCAGATCACCCGACGGAGTGAGCTGGCGACATATGTGAGGTACCCGGCAAAGCAGGGCAGTTCAGCTGCGTCACAACGGATACGCGGCGCCACACAGGGCGAAGTCGGACATCAGGTCGATATAAATTCGTCGGGTCCGGAAGCGACGGAGGGCTTGTCGCCGCACCGCACTGCTGTGACAGTTGACAACAGCTTAGGCCAAGGCATTGCGGCCTGTCCGGAGATTCCGAACGCCGGCCCCCGGCGCACCGCTCGCGGCCCCGAATGTCACGATCCGACACTCGAACATTCCGATGATCACTCGGTCCCTCAAAACGCCCTTGCCTACGGATTAGGGTGCCCCCATGGGAAAGAAGCGCTCGGGCGGTGGTCTGTCACCTATTCAACAGGCCGCGAAGTTTCTCGGTGTCAGCGTGCTGGCGGGTGCGGTGCTGGCCGGGATCGCCCTGCCCGCGGCCGGCGCGCTGGGCCTGGCGGCCAAGGGTTCCGTCGAGGGATTCGACGAGATCCCCGCACACCTCAAGCAGCCGCCGCTCAGCCAGCGCACCAGCATCCTGGACAACAAGGGCGGCCACATCGCCACGGTCTACTCGCGTGACCGCACGGTGGTGCCCCTGAAGGACATCTCGCCGTACATGCAGAAGGCGATCGTCGCGATCGAGGACTCCCGCTTCTACGAACACGGCGCGATCGACCTCAAGGGCATCCTGCGCGCCCTCAACCAGAACGCGCAGAGCGGCGGCGTCTCGCAGGGCGCGTCGACGCTGACTCAGCAGTACGTGAAGAACGTCTTCGTCGAGGAGGCGGGCGACGACCCGACGAAGGTCGCCGAGGCCACGCAGCAGACGCTGGGCCGCAAGATCCGCGAGCTGAAGTACGCGATCCAGGTCGAGGACAAGCTCGGCAAGAAGCGCATCCTCAAGAACTACCTGAACATCACCTACTTCGGTCAGCAGGCGTACGGCGTCGAGGCCGCGTCCCAGCGCTACTTCTCCAAGCCCGCCAAGGACCTGAAGCTCGAGGAGGCCGCGCTCCTCGCCGGCATCGTGCAGTCGCCCAGCCGGTACGACCCGGTCAACGACGCGACGGAGGCCACCCAGCGGCGCAACGTCGTGCTGCAGCGCATGGCCGACACGCACGACATCTCGCAGCAGGAGGCCGACAAGGCCAAGAAGTCGGACCTCGGCCTGAAGGTGAGCCGCCCCAAGAACGGCTGCATCACCGCGGTCAGCGGCGCCGGGTTCTTCTGCGACTACGTACGCGAGGTCTTCCTCAACGACCCGGTCTTCGGCAAGACGAAGGAGCAGCGGGCCAAGATCTGGAACCGCGGCGGCCTGAAGATCCGTACGACGCTCGACCCGCAGACGCAGGAGTCGGTGCAGGCGTCGATCAAGGACCACGTGAACAAGGGCGACGAGGTGGCGACCGCCGCCACCATCGTCGAGCCGGGCACGGGCAAGATCCTCGGCATGGGGCAGTCGCGGCCCTACGGCTTCCAGAAGAACGAGACCACGATCAACCTCTCCGTGGATGACGACATGGGCGGCGGGGCGGGCTACCAGCCGGGCTCGACGTTCAAGCCGATCGTCGCGGCGGCGCCCTGGAGGGCGGCAAGTCGCCGGGGCAGACGTACTCGTCCCCGTACGAGATGCCGTATCCGCAGCGCGTCTCGACCTGTGGCGGCAAGGACTGGGTGAACGTCAACAACGAGACTCTCACCAATGAGAACGAGTCCGAGGTCGGCCCGTACGGCATGAAGGAAGCGACCGCCAAGTCGGTCAACACCTACTACGTGCAGCTGATCGGTGACGTCGGCATCTGCCCGGTGACGAAGCTGGCCGCCAAGATGGGCGTGCAGCGGGCCGACGGCGGGGAGCTGGCCCAGGCGCCGTCGATCGCGCTGGGCACCCAGGAGATGTCGCCGCTGACGATGGCGTCGGCGTACGCCACGTTCGCCTCGCGCGGTACGTACTGCTCGCCGATCGCCATCGAGTCGATCACGACGCTCGGCGGCAAGTCGTTGCAGGTGCCGAAGTCGACGTGCTCGCGGGCGATGTCGGAGAAGACCGCGGACACGATGAACACCCTGCTGCGGGGCGTGGTCGAGGACGGCACGGGCAAGCAGGCCGGCCTCGGCTCGCGGCCGAGCGCGGGCAAGACGGGTACGACCGACTACCGCTACGCCGCCTGGTTCGTGGGCTACACCCCGAACATGTCGGGCGCGGTCTGGGTCGGCGACCCGCAGCACAAGCGGCGGATGGTCGGCATCACCATCGGCGGCGTCCCGTACGGCAAGGTCTACGGTGGCGAGGTGCCGGGCCCGATCTGGCGCGACGCGATGAACGGCGCCCTGGAGGGCAAGCCGGCGCCCGGCTTCACCTCGGTGCATCTTCCCGGCGGGGACAAGGGCAAGGGGCGTGACGGCGGCGGGCGTGGCGGTGACCAGCACGACAACAAGCCGGGTGGGGGTGGCGGCGATGCCGATGACGATGGCGATGACCGCGGTGGCAGCCCCGGTGGGGGCGGTGACAGCCCGTGGAACGGGATCACCATTCCGCCGGACATTCTGGGCGGTGGTGGCAATGGTGGTGGCATCGGTGGTGGGCATGGCTGGGGTCGTGGTGATGGGGGTGGGGGCTGGCTTCGGTAGGGGCTGGCTTCGGTAGGTGGGTAGGTAGGTAGCTTCAGTAGGTCGGTGGCTTCGCTGCCGCGGAGGGGTGGCTTCCGCGGAGGCGGGGTGGTTTACGCGGACGATACGACGATGAGGGCGCCCCCAGTGGCTGGGGGCGCCCTCATCGTCGTAGGTGGGTGGAGATGCCGTCGTCGTAGGTGGGTGACGCGTCGAGTTGTGGTGTGGGCGCCGCGTCGAGTTGTGGTGTGGGCGGCAGGCAGGCCCTGGCTCGGCAGGGCGCTGCGTGCCCTTCCACCGGTGCTCGCTGGGCCCTGTCCCGGCAGGGCGCTGCGTGCCCCGGAGCGGTGCTCGCTCTCAGCCCGCGAGGTGCTTCTTGACCGTGGCGGCGACGCGGCCGCCCTCGGCCAGGCCCGCGACCTTCGGGTTCACGATCTTCATGACCTGGCCCATGGCGCGCGGGCCCTCGGCGCCGGCGGCCTTGGCCTCCTCGACGGCCTGGGCGACGATCGCCTGGAGCTCGTCGTCGGAGAGCTGCTTCGGCAGGTACTCGGCGAGGATCTCGCCCTCCGCCTTCTCCCGCTCCGCCTGCTCGGTGCGCCCGGCCTGCCCGAAGGCATCGGCGGCCTCGCGGCGCTTCTTCGCCTCGCGGGCGATCACCTTCTGCACGTCGTCGTCGGAGAGCTCGCGCGCCTGTGTGCCCGCGACCTCCTCCTTCGTGATGGCGGTGAGGGTCAGCCGGAGCGTCGAGGAGCGCAGCTCGTCACGCCCCCGGATCGCGGCCGTGAGGTCTTCCTGAAGCTTCGACTTGAGCGTGGTCATGGGTTGATTGTGGCAGGTGCGGACGGTTTCCCGCCCGCCGATTTCCCCCGGGTGCGGGCCGGTTGCCCGTGGCCGCCCTCGCGCTCGGCACCTGCCCGCGTCTGACACGATGGGAGGATGCGCGCGCGATACGCAGTACCCCTGGGCATCACGGCGACGGCCGCAGCCGGCCTCGCCTACTCGGTGGGCTTCGAGGCCCGATTCTTCCGGCTGAGGCGGGTCACGGTGCCCGTACTGCCGCGGGGGATGCGCCCCTTGCGGGTCCTCCAGGTCTCCGACATCCACATGGTGTCCGGTCAGCGCAAGAAGCAGCGGTGGCTGCAGTCGCTCGCAGGCCTGCGCCCCGACTTCGTGATCAACACGGGTGACAACCTCTCCGACCCCGAGGGCGTACCGGAGACGCTGGACGCGCTCGGCCCGCTGATGGAGTTCCCCGGGGCGTACGTCTTCGGCTCGAACGACTACTACGGCCCGAAGCCGCGCAACCCCGCCCGCTACCTCGTCGAGAAGGTCCAGGGCAAGCACGGCCTGAACGGCAACGCCCCCGCGGTCGGCGTCATCCACAACCCCTGGGAGGACCTGCGCGACGGCTTCGACGCCGCGGGCTGGGTGAACCTCACGAACACGCGGGGCTCGCTGAAGATCGACGGTTACGAGATCGGGCTCACGGGTGTGGACGACCCGCACATCAAACGCGACCGGTACGCGCGCGTGGCGGGCGGTCCGGACGCCGCCGCCGACTTCTCGATGGGCATCGTGCACGCGCCGTACCTGCGCTCCCTGGACGCGTTCACGGCGGACGGCTACCCCCTGATCCTGGCCGGCCACACCCACGGCGGGCAGCTCTGCATCCCCTTCTACGGGGCGCTGGTCACCAACTGCGATCTGGACACGGACCGCGTGAAGGGCCTCTCGACCCACCAGGCGGAGGGGAACACGGCGTACATGCACGTATCGGCGGGCTGCGGAGCGAACCGCTACACCCCGATGCGGTTCGCGTGCCCGCCGGAGGCGACGTTGCTGACGTTGGTGCCGGGGCGGGTGCCTTAGGCAGTGTCTTCAAATGATCACCGCTGGCGGATCATGGTGTTGTGATACGTCGTCATGAACTGTCCGATGCCGAGTGGGAGTTCGTCCGGCCGCTGCTGCCCGAGTCGTTGCGGGGGCGTAAGCGGCTGGATGACCGCAGGGTCCTGAACGGGATCGTGTGGAAGTTCCGGACCGGGACGGCCTGGCGGGACGTGCCCGAGCGTTACGGGCCGTGGGCCACGCTGCATACGCGTTTTCGCAGGTGGGCGGCGGACGGGACGTTCGACCGGATGCTGCGGGCTGCGCAGGCGAAGGCGGACGCGGCGGGAGACATCGAGTGGCTGGTGTCGGTCGATTCCACGGTCGTGCGTGCCCATCAGCATGCGGCCGGAGCCCGAAAAGGGGGCTCTGCGATTCGGCCCTTGGCCGTTCCCGAGGCGGGCTGACCAGCAAGGTCCACCTGGCCTGTGACGGCAGGGGCCGTCCGCTCGCCTTCGTCGTCACCGGTGCCAACATCAACGACTGCACCCGGTTCACCGCCGTGATGGAAACGGTCCGGGTGCCCCGTACCGGACCGGGGCGGCCCCGCACCCGGCCCGCTCACGTCCTGGGCGACAAGGGCTACAGCTCGAAAGCGATCCGCACCTGGCTTCGCCGTCGGGGCATCGCCCACACGATTCCCGAGCGGGCGGACCAGGTCGCAA
The DNA here is from genome assembly GCA_004010275.1 of Streptomyces huasconensis. Taxonomy (GTDB): domain Bacteria; phylum Actinomycetota; class Actinomycetes; order Streptomycetales; family Streptomycetaceae; genus Streptomyces; species Streptomyces huasconensis. The sequence continues at coordinate 238 of RBWT01000094.1, read as the reverse complement.
CCGGGCCCGGCGCGGCAGCCGCGGGGGCCGCCCGCCGGCCTTCGATCGCGAGGCATACAAGCACCGTAACGTCGTGGAACGCTGCTTCAACCGTCTCAAGCATGGCGCGGGATCGCCACCCGGTACGACAAGACCGCCGAGTCCTACGAAGCCGCCGTCACCCTGGCATCACTCCTGATGTGGGCGTGACATTTGACGACAGAACCTAGGGCGGTTTGCTTGGGTACGGGGGTGGGGT
>RBWT01000093.1 GCA_004010275.1 Streptomyces huasconensis | reverse complement strand
CGGAACCGGACCCGGACCCCGCCGAGCGGCGGCCCGCCCCGACGAACGCGAAGAGCGCGAAGAGCGCGAAGAGCGCGCGGAAGACACCGGCCCAGAAGGCGGGCAGGACGGCAGAGCGACCGAGGCGGCGAAGGCGGCCAGGACCGCGAAGAGCCCGAGGCCCGCGCGGCAGGCGGCCGCGAAGACGGCAGAGCGGCCGAAGCCACGCAAGGCCCCGGTCCCTGCGGCCCCGGTGGCCGCCGTCGCCGCGTCCCCCGTCCCCGAGGAGGACCGCGTACGCCTCCTGGAGGGCACCCACCACGATCCGCACGGCGTGCTCGGCGCCCACCCCGTCCCGGGCGGCACGGCCTTCCGCGCCCTGCGGCCCTACGCCAAGGCGGTCGCCGTCGTCGCCGAGGACCTCCGCGCCGAGCTGCGCGACGACGGCGGCGGGTTCTTCTCGGCGGTGCTGCCGCTGGACGCCCCGCCCGAGGGGTACCGGCTCCGCGTCACGTACGAGGACGCGGAGCTGGAGATCGACGACGCGTACCGCTTCCTGCCCTCGCTCGGCGACTTCGACCTGCACCTGATCGGCGAGGGACGGCACGAGGAACTGTGGAAGGCGCTGGGCGCGCACCCCATGACCCACCAGGGGGTGACCGGCACCCGCTTCACCGTGTGGGCGCCCAACGCGCGAGGTGTGCGGGTCGTCGGCGGCTTCAACTTCTGGGACGGCACCGGCTTCCCGATGCGGTCGCTCGGCGGGACCGGTGTCTGGGAGCTGTTCGCGCCGTCCGTCGGCGAGGGCGAGTTGTACAAGTTCGAGATCACCCGGCCCGACGGCTCGAAGACGCTGCGCGCCGACCCGCTGGCCCGCCGCACGGAGACGCCGCCCGCCAACTCCTCGGTCGTCCACGCGTCACATCACGAGTGGCATGACGCGCAGTGGCTCGCCCGCCGCGCCGAACGGCCCGCGCACGAGGTGCCGTTCTCGGTGTACGAGGTGCATCTGGCGTCGTGGCGCCCGGGTCTGACGTATCGTCAACTTGCCGAGCAGTTGCCCGCGTACGTCTCCGATCTCGGCTTCACCCACGTCGAGCTGATGCCCGTCGCCGAGCATCCCTTCGGCGGCTCCTGGGGGTACCAGGTCACCGGCTTCTACGCGCCGACGGCCCGTCTCGGCACCCCCGACGACTTCAAGTACCTGGTGGACGCGTTGCACCAGGCCGGGATCGGCGTCCTGATGGACTGGGTGCCCGCGCACTTCCCGCGCGACGACTGGGCGCTCGCGGAGTTCGACGGGCGGCCCCTGTACGAGCACGAGGACCCGCTCCGTGCGGCGCACCCCGACTGGGGCACCCTGGAGTTCGACTACGGCCGCAAGGAAGTGCGCAACTTCCTCGTCGCCAACGCCAGTTACTGGTGCGAGGAGTTCCACATCGACGGCCTGCGCGTCGACGCGGTCGCCTCGATGCTCTATCTCGACTACTCCCGCGAGCACGGCCAGTGGACGCCGAACACGCACGGCGGCCGGGAGAACCTCGACGCGGTCGCCTTCCTCCAGGAGATGAACGCCACCGTCTACCGCCGCAATCCCGGTGTCGTCACGATCGCCGAGGAGTCCACGGCCTGGGACGGCGTCACCCGGGCCACCCACCACCAGGGGCCGGGCGGCTTCGGCGGGCTCGGCTTCGGCCTGAAGTGGAACATGGGCTGGATGCACGACTCCCTCGGCTACGTGTCGAAGGAGCCCGTGCACCGCGAGCACCACCACCACGAGATGACGTTCTCGATGGTGTACGCCTACAGCGAGAACTACGTCCTGCCGATCTCCCACGACGAAGTCGTGCACGGCAAGCGCTCGCTGGTGTCGAAGATGCCCGGCGACTGGTGGCAGCAGCGCGCCACCCACCGCGCCTACCTTGGCTTCATGTGGGCCCACCCCGGCAAGCAACTCCTCTTCATGGGCCAGGAGTTCGCCCAGGGCGCCGAGTGGTCGGAGGCGCACGGCCCGGACTGGTGGCTGCTCGACCCGGCGTACGGCGCCGAGGCCGACCACCGGGGCGTTCGGGACCTGGTCCGCGACCTGAACACCGTGTACCGGAGCGAGGGCGCCCTGTGGCAGCGCGACACGGACCCCGGCGGCTTCGCCTGGGTGGTGGGCGACGCGGCCGAGGACAACGTCTTCGCCTTCCTGCGCCACGACGAGCAGGGGACGCCGCTGCTCGCCGTCTCCCACTTCGCACCGGTCGTCCGGCACGGCTACCGCATCGGCGTGCCGGACGAGTTCGCGGCCTGGCAGGAGGTCCTGAACACCGACGAGGCGCGCTACGGCGGCAGTGACGTCACCCACCCCGACCCGCTCAAACCGGAGCCGGTGGCGTCCCACGGCCGTCCCGCGTCGCTGCTCCTGACCCTGCCGCCGCTGGCTACGGTGTGGCTGCGGCCGGTGTGACCTCCTCGATGCGCTTGAGGGCCGCCGGCAGCTCGTGCGCGTACAGCACGCCGAGCCGCTGGGTGGCCCGGGTCAGGGCGACGTACAGGTCGCTCGCGCCGTACCGCACCGGCTCGACGACCAGGGCCGTGTCGAACTCCAGGCCCTTCGCCTGACGCGGGTCGATCAGCACCACCGGCCGCGTCAGGTTCGGGGCCTCCCCGGCCGTCACCCCGGGGAGCTGTGCGGCGATCTCCCTGGTGGAGGTCGCGCGGGGCGATGACCGCGAGGCGGCCGTCGTCCCCGGCCGCGGCCGCCACCGCGGCGGCCACGGCGGCGGCGAGGTCGTCGGCGAGGCGGCGCGCCCAGGGCCGTACGCCCGTGGACCGCACCGAGCTGGGCGGGCGGAAGTCCGGGTTCCCGGCGAGGCGGGGCACCTCGGCCGCCACGTCCATGATCTCCACGGGCGTGCGGTAGTTGACGCCGAGCCGGGTGTACTCCCAGCGGTCCGCCACGTACGGCGCGAGGATGTTCTCCCACGAGCCGCAGCCGCCCGCCTCCGCGGTCTGCGCCGGGTCGCCGACGAGTGTCATGGAGCGGGTCGGGCAGCGCCGCATGAGCAGCCGCCAGGCCATGGCGGACAGCTCCTGCGCCTCGTCGACGATGATGTGCCCGAACGCCCAGGTGCGGTCGGCGGCCGCGCGCTCGGCGGCGCTGCGGTGGTCGGCCTCCTCCTGCCGTTCGGCCATCCGCTCGGCGTCGATGATGTTGTGCGCGAGCAGGACCTCGGCGTCCTCCTCGTCCTTGTCCTCGAACTCGTACGTGCGAGAGGCCCGCGAGACGTCCAGGACGCCCTGCGCGTACGCGATCTGGCGGGCGCGCTCGGCCTCGGCCGCCGCCCGCTCGGCGCTGTCGTCGTGGCCGAGCAGTTCGGCCGCCTCGTCGAGCAGCGGGACGTCGGCGGGCGTCCATGGCGCGCCGCGCGGGCGGCGGATCGCCCGGGCGTCCTCCTCGTCCAGGCCCGTGGGCTCCTCCAGGAAGTCGGTGAGGAAGCCCTGCGGGGTCAGCGTGGGCCACAGCTCCTCGATGGCGGCGTGTACCTCGGGGCTGGCGGCGATGGCCTTGCCGAGCTGGGCGATGTCGTCGGGGCCCAGGAAGTTCGGGCCGCCGTACGGGTCGTGGCCGATGCGTTCGGCGAGCTGCTCGGTGAGCGCGTCGATGATCCGGAACGCGAAGTAGGGGCGGCCCAGGTTGTGCGGCACGTCCGCCTCGCGGGCCGCCTCCCGCGCCTCGTAGGCGATCGTCCAGTCCAGGATGAGGTCGCCGTCGTCGTGCGCGATGACCAGCGGCTCGCCCGGCTCGGGGATGCGCTGGCGGTCGCGTACCGCCCTGGCGAGGACCTCCGCCATCTCGGCGCGGCCCTTCACCTCGGCCGCCTCGGGGGTGTCGGTGCCGGTGGCCGTGACGCCGGGGAACAGCTCGCCGACCGTGGCCAGCAGGACGCCGGTCTCGCCGAGCGCGGGCAGCACCTCGCCGATGTAGCCGAGGAACGCCGGGTTCGGGCCGACGACGAGGACGGCGCGCTTGGCGAGCAGCTCGCGGTGGGCGTAGAGGAGGAAGGCGGCGCGGTGCAGCGCCACGACCGTCTTGCCCGTCCCGGGGCACCCTCGACGACGAGGACGCCGCGGTGCGGGGCGCGGATGATGCGGTCCTGCTCGGCCTGGATGGTCTGCACGATGTCGTGCATGCGGCCGGTGCGCGCCGAGTCGAGCGCGGCGAGCAGCACCGCGTCGGCGTCGGCGCTCTCGTGGCCGGTGCGGGTCGTGTCGCTGAGGTCGAGGATCTCGTCGTGCAGGCCGGTGACCTCGCGGCCCTCGGTGGTGATGTGCCGGCGGCGGCGCAGACCCATCGGGGTGTGGCCGGTCGCGAGGTAGAAGGGGCGCGCGACATCGGCGCGCCAGTCGATCACGAGCGGGGTGCGCTCGGCGTCGGAGGCGCGGATTCCGATGCGCCCGATGTGGTGGTCGCGGCCGTCGCGGAATTCGAGTCTGCCGAAGCAGAGGCCGTTCTCGCCCGCGTCGAAGGCGGCGAGCAGGCCGGACTGCTCCGCCACCAGGACATCGCGCTCAAGGCGCGCCTGGAGACCGTTGCCCACCTGCGACAACGAAGCTTGCACGGCGTCCTCGGCCTCCGCGCGCAGCGCGTCAAGACGCGCGTACAGCCCGGAGACGAATTGCTGCTCTTCCCGCAATTCCTCGGTTGACAATTCAGCCCCTCGCCTGTTACGTTACTCTTATAAAGATTCCCGCGAAGTTGTCACGCCTAAAAGGACGCAGCTTCTCGAAAGAATCCATAATACGCAGAGAAAAGCCCCGGACGTCAATTCGTCCGGGGCTTTTCTCTGCGTTGCCGCCGTTCGCCGTTCAGAGCACGTCGGCCAGCTCCGCGAGCAGCTTGCGCTTGGCCCGGGCGCCCACCATCTGCATGACGGGCTCACCGCCCCGGAACACGATCATGGTCGGCGCCGACAGCACCTTGTACGCGATCGCGGTGGCCGGGCTGCGGTCCACGTCCAGTTGCACGATCTTCAGCCGCTCCTTCTCCTCGCGCGCCAGTTCGCTCAGGACCGGCGCCAGCTGCCGGCACGGGCCGCACCAGTCCGCCGTGAACTCCACGAGGACGGGGCGGTCCGCCTCGCGCAGCACCTCCCCCTCGAAGTCCGCGTCCGTCACCTCGGCCACGCCTGCTGCCTTCATGTCGCCACTCTCCTCGTCACATCGGTCATCCGGTCCATCGGCTCAGCCGGTCAGCTCGCACCGCGGCTCGGGGCCGCCGGGGAGCGAGGCCTCGGCACGCGTCAGCTGTGCGCCGACCTGGGCGCGCACCGCGTTCAGGTCGCTGATCAGCGCGTCGAGCTCGGTGAGCTTGCGGCGGTAGACGGCGAGCGACGCGGGGCACGCGTCGCCCTCCAGGTGGCCGGAGCGCAGACACTCCACGAAGGGCCGGGTCTCCTCCAGGTCGAACCCGAAGTCCTGGAGCGTCCTGATCTGTTCCAGGAGCCGCAGATCGTCCTCGTCGTAGGTGCGGTAGCCGTTGCCCACCCGCCGTGCGGGCAGCAGCCCGCGGGACTCGTAGTAGCGCAGCGTCCGCGTGGTCGTCCCCGCGCGCGCCGCGAGCTCGCCGATTCGCATGCCCCGACGGTAATCGTTGACGTGGGCGTCAAGGCCAGGGTTGCACCGCCCGGCCTCCGCGGACGGCCTGCCGCTCAGCCGAAGTCCGGCTCCCCGTACCGCCGCTTGAACTCGTGGAAGCACTCCACCCCCGCCATCAGCACCACGCCGTCCCACAGCCGCCCCGCCGCCTCGCCCCTGGGTGCCGGTGACACGACGGGACCGAACAGTGCCCCGGCCCCTTCGACGGAGAGGACCGGTGTGCCGACGTCCTCGCCCACCAGGGCGATGGCCTCCGCGTGCGAGGCGCGCACCACGGCGTCGTACTCCGCGGTCATCGCCACGTCCTCCAGGTCCGCCGGAAGCCCCGCCTCGGCGAGGGCGGCGGCCATGCCCGACCAGTCCTGCCGCTCGTGGACGTGCCGCCCGAGGGCGTCGAAGTACCGCCCGAGCGCTTCGTTGCCATGCCGCTCGCGGACGGCGGCGCACACCCGGCCGTGCGCCTTCATGTACTCCCCGTACAGCCCCTCGGGGTCCTCGGGATCGGTGTCGCGGCGCTCGTTCAGGACGGCCAGGCTCATCACGCGCCACCGCACGTCGATCTCCCGCACCCGCTCCACCTCGCGGAGCCAGCGCGAGGTCAGCCAGGTGTACGGACAGACGGGGTCGAACCAGAAGTCGACGCCCACTCCACGGGGCCCGAGGTCCTCGATACCGGTCATCGATCCACCGTACGCCTCTCCTCAAGTGCCGTCCGGTCAGGGGTAGTTGGCGCACCGCACGCGTCGCCTCCCGGGCCGGCCGTCACCGCCGTGCCCGTGCCCTGCCCGGCCTTCATCCACAGCCCGTGTGCGACCACGCGTCCAGCCGCAGGAACGGTACAGGCACGGGCGGCACCGCCCGGGTGGCGACGGTCAGCGGCAGCACGCCCAGGAGCCGCCCGTGCAGGCTCGCCGCGCGGAAGAGGACGGTACCGGTCAGCGACAGCTCCTCGGCGGCCAGGCAGGTGGCGGCCTCGCCCTGCCCGTACCGGATGCGGGGTCCGGTCAGGTGGATCGAGGAGGCCCGGCACGTGTCCGCGCCAGGGGGGCAGTAGAGGCCGGTGACGGACAGTGTGGCCGCCCGCAGTGTCGTCCCGCCGGGCTCAGCCGGACCAGCGGTGCGCCTCCCCGGTGCGGCCGTGGCCAGGCAGTCGGCCAGTGCTCGCGCCGCCGCCCCGCGTTCCCCGCGCCGCGGCAGCGCGGAAGGCAGCGCGCCGGGAGCGCAGCCGCGATCGCCTCCCGCAGCGGCACCCCTCGGCCCATCGGTGTCCTTCGGCCCGTCGGGGGCGTACGGCACGGTCCGGGGCGGGGGTGGGCCCGGGGCCGGTGGCAGTGCCCGTCCAGGCCGGGGCGAGGGAGGCGGTGAGGCCGGCGCCCACGGCGAGCACCCCGCGCACCGGCCAGGCGTCACCCGCCGCTCCCCGCGGCCTGGACGGGCGGCGGCCGCCACGCCACTGCCAGGGCCCCGCCGACCAGCGCGAGGAGCATGCCCACCAGGAAGCCGCCCAGGTTGGCGAACGGATAGGACAGGACGCCGAGGACGATCGCCGCGGCCCCGCTGGAGTGGGCGCGCGCCGGCACGGCCCACATACGCGCCGCGCAGCCGACCAGCGCGAGCGCCAGCAGGACGGTGGCCGCCCCGCTGACCCCCTGCACCGGCAGCAGGCCGACCTGGGCCAGCGGGAAGTAGCCGATCTCCACCCCGGCGACGGCGACGCACGCGATGGCCCCCCGCGGGCGGTGCCCTCGCCTCACGCGCACGGCTGCTCCCCGGCGCGGACGTCCATGGTGGCGTCGCCCAGCGTGAACAGCCCCGCGGTCAGCGCCCAGGCGTCGATCTTCATGTGCCGGATCGTCAGTGCGTCCGCCCGCTGGCCGTACGTGCCCGACGCGCCCCGGGCGCCACCGCGCAGCGTGGCGGCGTCACGCCCCATCTCCACCGCGCGGAACCGCATGTCGCCGCGGATGGACGACAGGTCCAGCGCCATCGACGAGGCCTTCACCGGCCGGTGGTCGCCGGACCGGATGCGCAGGGTGGCCGTCCCCAATGGCGTGCGCGCCACGGCGGACTGGCACAGCCCGTACAGCGCGACCTCCTCCAACCCGACCGCGGCGACCGCGTGCCGCCTGCCGGACGTCTCCTGGCGGAACGAGGCGAACTGCGTCACCCCCTTGGCCTCCAGCTTGTGCGCCGTGACGGCGAAGGGGCTGCCGGCGACGGCGAACGACACCGGGACCGCCGCAGCCGTCGTGGTCGCGATCATCGCGCCGGCCAGGACCAGCGCGCCTGTCGCGGCGAGCGCGAAGCGCCTCCAGTCCGTCCGTCCCCCGTCGGCCCGGTGACGAGGCCCGGTGACACCGGGTACGCGTACGCCGCTGCGTCTCATGAGGTTGCCTCCCGGAAGACGGTCTCTCGCCCGTTAACGTGCCGTGTCCGGTGAAGGTGTGCCCGCCATCCGGGTGGTCGGCGGGCGCGGTCGCCGGTGACGCTTGTCCGATCTCCTCGCTGCCGGGGCCGGCGGGGCGGGAACGGTGCGATGGTGTCGCACATGTCCATTCTGTTCACCGGAGCCACCGGCTTCCTGGGCTCCCGCCTGCTGTACGCCCTGCTCGTGGAAGAGGGCCGTGAGGTAACGGCGTTGGGGCGCGGCACACCCGCCGCGCTGCGCGCGCGTATCGTCACATCCCTCGCCGGCCTGGCCGGCGGCCCGCTGCCCCAGGCGGCACTGGACCGCCTGCACTGCCTGGTGGGAGACGTCTCCGGCCGCGCCTGGCCCTGCCGCCCGCCCACTACAGCCGGCTCGCGGGGCGAACGACCGCCGTCTGGCACAGTGCCGCCGATATCTCGCTCTCCGCGCCACTTGAGTCGCTGAGAGAGACCAATGTGGACGGCACGGCCCACGTACTCGAATTCGCGGAGTACGCCGGCCAGGGGTGCCGCGTCACACACGTCAGCACCGCCTTCGTCGCCGGAAGGCGCCGGAGGGGGTGCGTGGCGGAGACGGGGCTCGATGACTCGGCCGGCTTCGAGACGCCGTACGAGCAGACCAAGTTCGAGGCCGAACGGCTCGTGCGCGCATGGGCCGAGCGGGGACACCGGCCGGTGACCGTACTGCGCCCCAGCGTTCTGGTGACGGGCAGCCGCCCCGACCCGGGAGAGCCCCAGCACCCCCTCGGCGAACTGGGGCTCGGAGCAGCGTCGTTGGGCGGCGGCGCCCTCGAAGAAGCGACGGGGCACGTGCGGCTGCCCTTGCCGCCCGGGGGCACGCTCAACGTGGTTCAGGTCGAGTACGCGGTGCAGGCGATGCTGCGTCTCGCCGCCCGTGCCCCGGTCCGGCCCGGAGTGCACACCTACCACGTGGTCCACCCGGTCGACACCCCTGTACGTCTGCTCCTGGAGGCCATCGAAGACCGGTACCCAGGGCTGCGGTTGGAGGAGGTGGAGCGCGTCCCCGACCCGAGCACGGCCGAAACGCTGATCGCCGCGCAGCTGCCTGACTTCCTCTGGCGGTACTGCACGCACCGACGCGGCTACGAGCGGTCGGGCCTGCTCTCGCTCGTACCGGACCTGGCCGATCCGCCGCCGCTCGACGCGTCCTACGTGCGGGCGGCACTGGGTTACGGGCCTGCTCCGCACGACGTCACCCGCACGAGGGTCACCGTGTAGCAACCGGGCGATTTGTCGCACATGGCGCAACCCAAAGAGCCCAAGGCCGTTACTCGGGCGTGCCTTTCGGCCGGGTCCCTGTCCCCCATTCCGAGGATGCCGCATGCCTGCCTCTGTTTCCGACGCCAACGAACCCATCGCCGTCGTGGGGGCTTCCTGCCGCCTGCCGGGTGGCATCGCCACGCTGGACGACCTGTGGGGTGCTCTGGAACTGCGGCTCGACCTGGTGACGACCGTACCCGGCGACCGGTTTCCCGCCGACCGGTTCACCGACCCCGCGCGGCCAAGGCCCTCCCGGAGCCGCACCGCGGCGGGCGGCTTCCTCGACGACGTCGCAGGGTTCGACACGAGCTATTTCGACGGGGTCTCGCCGCGTGAGGCCGCGGCGATGGACCCCCAGCAGCGGCTGCTGCTGGAGTTGGCGGTGGAGACCGTGGACGACGCGGGGGTGTCGCGGCGGGCCCTGGCGGGTTCCGACACAGCCGTGGTGATCGGCGGCAGCTCGCACGACTACGAACAACTGCAGACGCTCACCAATAGCGGGGCGGACCCGCACATGATGGCCGGCCTGGCGAGCTGCAACCTGGCCAACCGCCTGTCCCACGCCTTCGACTGGCACGGCATGAGCACGACCGTGGACACGGCCTGTTCCTCCGCGCTGACCGCCGTGCACCAGGCCTGCGAGCTCCTGCGCCGCGGATGCTCGCGCACCGTACTCGCCGGCGGCGTCCAGGTCCTGCTGGCCCCCCACTCATTCCTCGGCTTCTCGGCGGCCGGCATGCTCTCCCCGACGGGCCGCTGCCGGCCCTTCTCCGCCGAGGCCGACGGATTCGTCCGCTCCGAGGGCGCGGGCCTCGTGCTCCTGAAGCGGCTCTCGGATGCCACGGCCGACGGCGACCGTATCCACGGACTCATCCTGGCGAGCGGTGTCAACAGCGACGGGAGCACCCCCGGCCTCACCCTGCCCAGCAGCGCGGCCCAACAGGCCCTGCTCACCGAGGTCTACGACGAGGCCGGCATCAGCGCCGACGAGCTCGGCTACCTGGAGGCGCACGGCACCGGCACACCGGTGGGCGATCCGATCGAATGCGCCGCCATCGGCCGCGCCCTCGGTGCCCGCCGCCGCGGTGGCACCCTGCCCATCGGATCGGTGAAGGGCAACCTGGGCCATCTGGAAGGCGCGGCGGGCATGCCGGGCCTGCTCAAGGCGCTGCTGGTGCTGAGGCACCGGCGCATTCCGGCGACCCTCAACGCCGAGCCGCTGAACACGGACATCGACTTCGAGGCCCTGGGCCTGCGCCCCGTCGTCGAGGCGGAAGACCTGGCCGAGCTGCCACGGCCGCTGGCGGGGGTGAACTCCTTCGGGTTCGGAGGGGCCAACGCCCACCTCGTCCTGGCACCCGCGCCGCGGTTCCCGCCCGCCCCACGGCCCGGACGACGAAGGGCCTCCTGCCCGTCGTCGTCTCGGCGCGCACCCCGGAGGCGGTGACCCGGGCCGCCGAGAACATGGCCCAGCGCCTGGAGTACGCCGCGCCCGAGGAGTTCTACGACATTGCCTACACGGCCACCGAGCGCCGCGGCCGGCACGAGTACGCCACCGCTGTACTCGCCGCCACCCCCGCACAAGCCGCGAGGGCCCTGCACGCGGCGGCCCTCCGCCCGGACGCGGCGCTGCGCACCGTCACCGGCACCACCGGCCACGAGCCGTGCCGTACGGTGTTCGCCTTCTCCGGCAACGGCTCGCAGTGGCCGGGCATGGGTACGGCTCTGCTGGACGCCGAACCCGCCTTCCGCCGGGCGGTCGGAGAGGTCGACGGTCTGCTGCGCCCGCGGCTCGGCTGGTCGGTGACCGAGGAGCTGCGCCGCCCGACGGGGCAGACACGCCTGCACCTGACGGAAGTGGCCCAGCCGCTGCTGTTCGCCGTCCAGGTCGGCCTGGTCGAACTGCTGGCCGCCTACGGCATCCACGCGCAGGCCGCCGTCGGCCACAGCATCGGCGAGGTCGCCGCCGCCTGGGCCGCCGGCGCCCTGGACCTGCCCGCCGCGTGCCGGGTCGTGGCCGCCCGCAGCCACGCCCAGGCCTCCACCGCGGGCACGGGCAGGATGGCCGCGGTGGGCATGGGTGCCGAGCACATGACCAAGGAACTGGCCGCCTTCGGCCCCCGGCTGGAGCTGGTCGGGGTGAACAGCCCCGAGGACTGCACCGTCGCCGGGGAACGGCAGGCGCTCGCCCGGCTCGGCGCGGAACTGACGGCGCGCGGCGTCTACTTCAAGGAACTCGGCCTGGACTACGCCTTCCACAGCCGGGCCATGGAACCCGTCAAGGACGGGCTCCTCGACGCCCTGTCCTCCCTCACCTGCCGTGATCACCGCATTCCCTTCTTCTCCACCGTCACCGGGGGGCCGCTCGCCGGTGAGCACCTGACCGCGTCGTACTGGTGGCGCAATGTGCGGGAGCCGGTCGCCTTCGACCGGGCGGTCACCGCTCTGCTGGACCAAGGGCCCGCCGTCTTCCTGGAGATCGGGCCGCACAGCGTGCTCACCCCCTACCTCAGGCGGCGGCGGGAGGACGCCGGCCCTCTTCCGGGTGCGGTTCCCGTCTGCCGCCGCCACAAAGACGATCCGGAGACGGTGCGGGCCGCCGCCACGGCCGCCATCGCCCTGGGCGCGCGCACGACCGGCAGTCACTTCCCGCAGCCCGGACGCGTCACCACGCTGCCCGCCTACCCGTGGCAACGGGAGCGGTGCTGGAACGGATCGCCGCGGGACTGGGAGCGCGTGCGCGGGGACCGCGACATCCCGCACCCGCTCCTCGGCCAGTCCGCCCAGCTCGCCCAGCCCGCCTGGCGCCAAGAGATCGACACCGCGCGCCTGCCGTGGCTGGCCGACCACCGGGTGGGTGACGCGGTGGTCATGCCCGCCGCCGCTTTCGCGGAGGCCGCGTGCGCCGCCGGCCGCCGGCACTTCGACGGCCCCGCGGAGGTCACCGACCTGCAACTGGTCCAGGCCCTGACTCTGCCGGGCCGGACGGACACCCGGGACGTCCTGATGCAGACGACGCTGTCGCCGGAGGACGGTGTCGCGCGCATCGCCAGCCGGCCCGACATCGGAGCCCCGTGGCAGTTGCACGCCCGCGGCCGCGTCCGCAGGCTCCTCACTCCGGCACCCGGCCCGCTGGACCTCGCGGCCGTGCGCACCCGGCTGCCACGGTGGACGTGGACCCGGAGACGTTGTACTCCTCGTTCGCCGCCGTGGGGCTGCGCTACGGGCCCGCCTTCCGCGTCCTCACCGGGGCCCGGGCCGGTGACGGCGAGGTGCTGAGCGGATACCGCCTCACCGTGCCGCCCCACGGCTTCGAGGCCCATCCCGCGATCCTGGACGGCGCGCTGCAGAGCGCCGCGGCGCTTCTCGCCCACTCCGGGAAGCACTGCTTGTTCCTGCCCGCCGCGATCGGCGCCGTCCGCGTGTGGCGGGCCCCGGCCGCCCAAGGGCACCTGCACGTCCGGTCCGTGCACGTCACCGCTCGCGACGCCCGCTTCAATGTCCTGATCACCGATGAGAAGGGTGAGGTCACCGCCGAACTGCGGGACTGCCGGATGCGGCGCGCGGACATTCTGGCCGTCACAGCGGTACGGCAGGCCTCCGTCGTCCTGCGCGCGGCGACCCATCCCGGCGCGATCCGCCCCGTGCCCCTGCCCGCGCCCCAGGAGCTGGTGGCGGCGACGGCCGCCGCACACACCGGCCCCACCGACGACGGGCTCACCCGCTTCCTGGAGCGTCTGCGGGAGTCGACGGCACACTGGAGCGCGCACGCGTTCGCCCAGTTGCTGCCCACGCACACCCGCTTCGACCTGGACGACCTGCGCGCCGCCGGGATGCCCGAACGGTACGCGGCGCAGGCCTCCCTGCTGGCCGATCTCGCCGTCGACCACGGCCTGCTGTCGGCCGCCTCCGACTCCGCGGACTCCGGCTGGAAGTGGCGTACGGCCAGTGACGCGGGTGAGCGGGCCCGGGCCCTGCTCGCCGATCACCCCGGTATGGCCGCGCTCCTTGCGGTCCACCAGCGCTGCGGGCTGCGGCTCGCGGCCGTGCTGAGGGGGGAGCGCGACCCCCGGGAGCTGTTCACCACCGAGGGCGACCGGCACCTGTGGGAACGCTTCCAGGCCCGCACACTGCACCCCGCCGTGCTGCGCAGCGCCCGGTCACTGCTCATGCGGGCCCTCACCGGCCGGCCCGCCGACAGCCCTCTGCGGGTGCTGGAGATCGGCGCCGGAGCCGGTGACCTGAGCGCCGAACTCCTGCCGCTCCTGCCGCCCGAGCTGACCGAGTACGTCTTCACCGACCGCTCCGCGGACACCTTCCCGCGCGCGCAGGCCCGCCTGGAGGCCCACGACTTCGTCGACTACCGGACCTTGGACCTCGACGCCCCCGAGGCGCTTGACGCCCGTGACGCCCTCGATGCGCACCACGGCGGGGCAGCCGTGCGGGAGCTGCCGGGCGCGTACGACCTGGTGATCAGCTCAGGCGCTCTCCAGCGGGCGAAGGCACCGGCGGCGGCCGCACGCCGCGTCGGGCGGATGCTCGCCGAGGGCGGGCTGCTGCTGGCCCTGGACCGCGGCCCGCTGCACCACACGGCGCTGTTCCAGGGGCTGTTCGACACCACGTCGCCCGCTCCCGCGTGCGAAGGCGCCGAGACGCTGCGCTCCGCTCTGCGCGACGCGCGCTTCTGCGACATCACGGCCGACGTGACGGATGAAGGCGCGGGCAGCGTGCTCCTGGCCCACCCGCCACGCCCGGAGAAGACCGGGACACCGGCGTCCGCGCCGGGCACGGCGGCAGCCCTCCCGGCCCTGTCCGGCCGGTGGCTCCTGCTCTCGGAGAGCGCCGCCACCCCGCTGCCCCCGGCGCTGGCCGCCGCCGTGGCCGAGGCCGCGCGACGATGTCGTGTCCGGTACCGTCCCCAGCCCCGAGGGCTGGGAAGACCTGCTGGCCGGCACGGAGTCCGCTCATTGCGTACTGATCGTGGACGGTCAGGTTCCCTCCTGTGCCGAGGCACTCACCCGCCAGGCCGTCCAACGGGCCCAGATCCTGCGCGCGGCGGCGCAGGCCCTCTCCACCGCCCCTCCCGACCAGCGCCCCACGCTCTGGCTGGTCACCCGGCCCACCGGCGCCCTGCCCCACCCCGAACGCCCCCTCGACCCGGGCGCCGCGACCGTCTGGGGCACCGCGCGCACGCTCGCCAACGAGTGTCCCGCCCTGGACGTGCGCCGCGTCTCGCTGGAGGAGGGCGAGGACACCGCCGCGGACGCCGACCGGCTGGTGCGCGAGTTCCTGCACGCCTCGGCCCCCGTCGCGGGCCCGGCCGAGGACGAGGTCGTGCTGACCCCCAGGGGGCGCTTCGTGGCCCGTCTGACCGAACGCCACCCCACCGCGGCCCACCGGCGGACCGCGACGAGCCCTACACCCTCGAACTGCGAGACCAGGGCCTGCGCGCCGGACGGCCTGGGCCGCGGCGCCCCGGCCGTCCTGCGCACCCGACGAACTCCTGGTGCGCGTCCACGCCGCCGCGCTCAACTACCGCGACGTGATGCTGGCCACCGGCATGCTGCCCCCGGACGCCGAGGTACCGCTGCCCGGCGGCCCCGCCCTCGGCCTGGAATACGCCGGGGAGGTGACCGCCGTCGGGCACGGCGTGACCGGCTACGCCCCCGGCGACCGCGTCTACGGCCTCGCACCGCGCTCCTTGGCCTCACACGTACGCGTACGGCCCGAGTCGGTGGGCCGCACCCCCGCCGCCATGAGTCATGAGCAGGCGGCCACTTTGCCGGTCGTCTTCCTCACCGTCCACTACGCGCTGGCGCGCCTGGCCCACCTGCGACCCGGTGAAACGCTGCTGGTGCACGGAGGGGCGGGCGGTGTGGGCCTGGCCGCGCTCCAGTACGCGCGCCACCTCGGCGCGCGTGTGATCGCCACCGCCGGGACACCCGCCAAGCGGGATCTGCTGCGCGCCCTGGGCGTCACCCACGTCTTCGACTCCCGCACGCTCGACTTCGCCGAACAGGTGCGGGGCGCCACGGGCGGGCACGGCGTCGACGTGGTCCTCAACTCCCTGTCCGGGGAAGCGATCACGCGCGGCCTGGAGGCCCTGCGGCCGGGCGGACGGTTCATCGAGCTCGGCAAGCGCGACATCTACGCCAACCAGCCGCTGCTGCTGCGGCCGTTCCGTCACAACATCTCCTTCCACGCCCTGGACGTCAACCAGTTGACCGTGCACGCGCCCGAGGCGCTGGCCGCCGCCTTCGACGAGGTCAACCAGCGCGTGGCGAAGGGCATCTACCGACCGCTGCCCCACGAGGTGTACCCGGCCGCCGGGGTCCGTGAGGCCTTCCGCGCCCTCCAGCACTCCCGGCACCTCGGCAAGGTCGTCATCTCCCTCGCCGAACCGCCCGCACTGGAACGGCCCGCCCCCGCCCCGGCCCCGGCACCCGACGCCACCTACCTCGTCACGGGCGGCACCGGCGGCTTCGGCGCGGCCACCGCCCGCCATCTGGCGGCCCGCGGCGCCCGCCACCTGGCGTTGGTCAGCCGCCGCGGCCCCAAGGCCCCCGAGGTGACCGAGCTGGTGCGGGAGCTCGCCGCGCTGGGGGCCACCGCGCATGTGTACGCCGCCGACGTGACCGATCCCATGGCGCTGCGTGAGGTCTTCGCCCGGGCGCACGACGCGGGGCGCCCCCTGCGGGGCGTCGTGCACGCGGTGATGCAACTGGACGACGCGCCCCTGGCGGAACTGGACGCCGACCGGTTCCACACGGTGCTGGCGGGGAAGATGCGGGGCGCCCTGGTACTGGACGAGTTGTGCCGGGAGCACGAGGTGGACCATTTCGTCCTCTACTCCTCGGTCTCCGCCCTCATCGGCAACCCGACGCAGGCTCCCTACGCCGCCGGGAACCTCTTCCAGGAGGCACTCGTCCGTGCCCGCAGGGCCCGCGGAGCCGCCGGTCTGGCCGTGGCCTGGGGCGGCATCGGTGAAACGGGCTACCTCCACCGCGTCGGGATGACCCGGACGTTCGACCGCCTGGGGGCGGGTGCCCTCGCGCCCGCCCAGGCCCTGAGCTGCCTGGACCACCTGCTGGGGCAGCGGGCACAGGTGAGGGCGGTGGGACGGTTCGACTGGCCGCGCATGGCGCGCGCCCTGGCCGCTCTACGGGCCGCCCGCTTCGTCCCTCTGACCGGCGCGGCGAACACCGGGGCGGGTGTGGACGCCGCGGATGATTTCACCGCGCGCTACACCGGCGCCAAGAGCGACGACGAAGCCCGCGCCGTGCTCGCCGACACACTGATCCGTCTGGCGGCCGCTGTGCTGCAGACCCCCGCCGAACGCCTCGACCCCACCAAGGACATCAGCTCCCTGGGCCTGGACTCCCTGATGCTGGCCGAGCTCACCGTCTCCGTACGGCGCACCCTCGGCTGTGATCTGCCGCTCATGGAACTGGTGACCGTCCGGTCCCTCGCCGACCTCACCGAGCGGGTCCACCGCACTCTGCGACGAGCCGTACCGGCCACCCTCACGAGCCCCCACGAGCACGAAGAGGCCCGCACACCGTGATCCCCATGCCTTCGCCCCGGCCCTCACCCGTCGACCGGCACCTGCACCGCACCATCCGCACACTCCCGCACCGCGGGGGGTACCTGGGTTTTCTGGCCGTGATGGAGGGGCGGCCGCCGGGCATCGAGGAGTTGCGCGACGCGGTGGCCGACGCCGTGGCCCGCGTCCCCGCCTGGAACTACCGGGTGTGCTCCGACAGCCGGCGGGTCTGGGAACCGGCCCGCGGCCAGGACCCACGCGGGCACGTCCACGAACTGCCCGTGCCCGAGGGAGCCGTGACGCCCGAAGAGCTGGCCCGTGCGGTGCACGACATGCCTTTTCCCGAGCACGCCGACAACTGGGGCGTCTGGCTCCTCACCGGCTGGGGCCCTGACCGCTACGCCCTCGCCTGCCGAGTGCACCACGCCCTCCAGGACGGCCGAGGCGCCATGGCAGGCATCTGTGCCTTCATGGTCCCCGACCTGGAGCTCCCGCTGAGCGTGCCGCCCGACGCCGAGCCGCCCTTCCGGCCGATCGGCATCGCCCGCTGGGCCACCCGTACGCTGCCGTCCCTTCTGCGGCCGACGGCCCGGTGGACTCCGGCGCGTCAGGAGGCGGGCAGCACCCGCACGCTGCACGTCACAGGCTGCGACACCGAGCGCCTGCGAGAACTTGCCCGTGCGGCCGGGGCCACGCTCAACCAGGTCTACCTCGCCGTCACCGCCGGTGCCCTGCGTGCCTGGACGCCCCAGGACTGGACGGGCCGCGGCAAGGGGCCGCTGCACGCCTTCGTCCCCGTCGAGTGCCGCCCTGGAGGCCATGAGACGGCCACGCTCGGCAACCACCTGGTGGCGCTGCGGGCCGAACTGCACTGCGGGGAACCCGACCCCTGCCGCCGGCTTGACCTGATGCGGGCGAGTACGGACAAGCACAGTGCTCAGGTCCCGCACCAGAGGGCGGCCCTGCGCGTCCTGCCCCGCGTCGCTGACCTCGCCACGCGGTGTCTGCTCCTCCGGAGCCGGACCGCCCTGCTGACCAGCAACGTTCCGCTGGGGGCAGGGCTGGTGATCAACGGAGACCCCGTACGCAAGATCGTCTGCCTGCCGCCCCTGGTGTTCGGCCATCCGCTGACCGTGGTCCTGACCACCTATGAAGGGCAGGCGACCGTCCACTTCACCAGCGACCGCCGCGATCCCGACCCCGGCCGTCAGCCGCAGCTGTGGCAGATGCCCTGGCCGAGCTCGAAGAGGCCTACGCGCCGGTCTGACCCCGGCCTCGGGACCCGCGGGCCCGGCGGCCGGCCCGGTGGCGTCGGCCAGTGCGGCGCGGAGCCAGTTGTCGGCGGCTCCGGGTGTCGGCTCGGGCGGCCCCGGCGGCGGGCTCATGACCTCGGCGGCGCGCTGCCAGTAGCGGTCGATGCGGGTCTCGGCGGCGAGCATGCGGGCGAGGCCGCGGCGGAAGCCGGCGGTGTCGCGGGCGTTGAGGGCGGCGGCGTGGACGGCGACGAAGCAGTCGAGCGCCTCGCCCGGACGCGGTGCCCGGCCCGCCCGCAGCTCCGCCGAGGCCAGCGTGAAGGCCTCGGGGAGGCCTTCGTAGAGCACGGCGGGGCGGTGGCCCTTGCCCGGCAGGTGCACTTCGGGCCGCCGCTGTCCGGGCGTGGGCCCGAGTCGGAGCAGCTGCCGGAGACGAAGGCGTACACTGGGCGAAGGCGAGCACCTGGGCGGGGGCCGGGTCCTCGGGCAGCTGCGGGACCGCCTGTTCGACGACCGCCGACACGACCCGGGCCGGCAGCCGCGCGGGCAGCCAGCGCCGCCAGAACCTCGCGAGCGCGGCCGTACAGCGCGGCGTCGGCAGCCCGCCGACCAGCCGCCAGCCGCTCGGCGCGCTCCACGGCGGCAGTCGCGCAGCAGCCGCAGCGCGGCCTGCCGCCAGCGCAGGGCGGTCAGGCGGGTGCCGACGTCGCGCAACTGGCTCTCCACGACGTCCTCCAGCGCCTCGTCCTGCGCTTCGTCCTGTGCCAGGACCCTGCTGACGTCGCGGACCGGCAGGTCGAGGTTCCGCAGGGAACGGATGAGGCGCAGCCGCTCCAGCGCATCGGGTCCGTAGCGGCGGTGGCCGCCGCCGCTGCGGGCGGCTTCGGGCAGCAGCCCGCGGTCGGAGTAGAAGCGGACGGTCTTGACGGTGACGCCCGCCCGCTCGGCGAGCTGCCCGATGCTCCACCGGCCGTCTTCCCCGCCCCGGCCGTCTTCCGCGTATTTGCCGTCTTCCGGCACGACTTGAACCTCCCTCAGGGGGAGTTCCTAGCGTACGGGCGAGCGCGGCGGGGCGGTCGGCCCGGCCGCGCGGGCAACGGCGTACCCAGGTCGTATCGGGAGGAATCATGACGGCGTTCGTACTGGTGTCGGGCGGTTACACGGGGGGCTGGATCTGGCGGGACGTGGCGCCGCTGCTGCGTGCGGGGGGCGCCGAGGTGTTCCCGGTGACGCTGACCGGGCTCGGGGACCGCCGCCATCTGGCGGGCCCTGACACCGACTTGGAGACGCACATCGAGGACGTGGTCCAGGCGATCGACCACGTCGACGCGGACGACGTGGTGCTCGTCGGGTACTGCTACGGCATCTACCCGGCGGTGGGCGCCGCCGACCGGCGTCCGGAGCGGATCGCCCGCCTCGTGCACCTGGACTCGCCGCTGCCGCAGGACGGCCGCTCCATGCTCGACCAGATCCGGGAGCTGATGCCCGCCGGGGAGGCCCGCGAGCGGATGCTCGGCCTGGCCGACCGGGCCGAGGACGGCTGGCGGGTCCCCGCGCCCACAACCGAGGAGTGGCGGGCGCAGGGGAACCTCGCGGGCGTCGGTCCCGAGGAGCTCGCCCGGATCGCGCGCCTGGCCTCGCCGATGCCGCTCGGTCCGGCCACGCAGCCGCTGCGGATCTCGCAGGCGGTCGCCGCGCTCCCGGTGACCGGCGTCTTCTGCACCGTCGGCGGGACGATGGACATCGCCGCGCTCGAAGCCCTCGTGGCATCGGGGATGCCGCTGGTCCAGCGGCTGGCCGGCCCGGGGGCGACCTTCTTCGAACTGGCCACCGGGCACTGGCCGATGCTCTCCGCCCCCGACGAGCTGGCCGCGGTGCTGCTGCGGGTGGCGGCGGGCGAGGGACACCGCCTCGCCGCCGCGACCGCCGCCTAGGCGTCGCCGCCGGCCTTCTTGTCGTACGTGAGGAAGACCGTGCCGCTGTCGAGGACGACGGCGTCCGTCCGGTCGTACAGCATGGGCGCGAAGGCGGCGGCCCCGCGGCCGAACAGGGGGGTGCCCGAACCCAGCGTCAGCGGGGCCAGCTTGACGACCAGGCGGTCGATCTCGCCGCGCAGCGCCCCGGCCAGTTCGCCGCCGCCGCAGAGCCAGATGTCCTTGCCGTCCTCGCGCTTCAGTTCACGCACCTTGGCGACCGGGTCGGTGGCGACGAGTTCGACGCGGGGGTCGGGGCTCTCGGTGAGGGTGCGGGTGAAGACGTAGTGCCTCAAATGCGGGTAGCAGTCGGCGAAACCGGCGTCCACGCCGTTCATGTACGTCCTGCGGCCTTCGAGGATGGTGTCGAAGCACGTCCCCTCGGCGGTGACGCCGAGGGCCTGCCGGGCCGGGGCGGGCAGGGTCTCGGGGTACGTCTGCGCGAGGTGCTGGATGTAGTCCTGGGCGACCGGCCAGAACCCGTCGGGGCCCGTGGGGTCGGAGCCGTCGGGCCCGGCGATGAACCCGTCGATGCTGACGGCGATGAAGTAGACGAGCTTTCGCATGCGGGCTCCTGTGGGGCGGCGGTCGTGGTCGGTCGGGAGGTCGGGGCGTCCGGTCAGCTGCGGTTCCTTACGTCGTTCGTTGTACTCTGCCTGAAGTGGTCAGACCGTAGTACTCCACCTGGAGTGGTGTCAACAGCTGGCGGCGTTCTCCCCGGTGTGACTTCTCGTGGGACCCCTCAGCCCTCGGCGGGCGCCTGTGGCGCGAGGGCCTTCGTTGCGCGGCGGCAGAACTCCTCGACCGCTTCCGGGTCGGGCTGCTCGCCCGCGCGGAACATCGCCGCCTGGAGGGCGGGCCCGTACGCGCCGCCGTGCCGGTCGATGTCGGACGTACGAGCGGGCTGTACGACGAAGTGGAGATGCCCGGGGGTGCGCCCGGCGTGCGACCAGAGGCAGACGTACACCTGCTCGCACTCCGCGGCGCAGGCCCGGACCGCGGCGGCGACGCGGGACAGCAAGGGTCCCGTCTCGGCGGCCTCCTCCACGGTCAGCTCATGCAGGCCCGTGACATGCCGCAGGGGCTTGACCAGCAACGTACCGACCCCGAGCGGCCCCACGCAGTGCTCGACGGTCCAGTGGGCCGTCCGCAGCAGGGTGCCGCCGGGGAGCGGGGCCGTGCCGGCGGCCGGCGCGCAGGCCAGGCAGGGAGCGGAAGACATGGCGGGCGCCTCGCCTAGCCGTCGATGAGGGCGAGTTCGTCGAGCGCCTTGCGTACGCGCTCGACCAGGTCGGCCTGCCCCACCTCGTGGTGCGCGACCGCGGCGGTACGCGCCGGGGGCTTCTCCGACCACTCGAACGTGGAGCGGGCCGCGCGGCGGACGTACACCAGGGCTCCGACGACGTTCTGGAGGAAGACGACCTCCAGTTCCCCGAAGCGGTCCGCGCCCCGCGAGCGGTCGCCGAGGAAGAAGATCTGGTGCATGCCCCTGCGCGCCTCGACGTCGGGGATGTACTCGTCGATCAGCTGCGAGCCGTCGACGAGGTAGCCCGCATCCCCGAACGCGTCCAGGACCGCCTCATACACCGGCGGCGCCGCGATGTGCAGGAAGTCCACGTCCCTGACCGGCGACTGCGACTCCCACGCCAGCCGGGTGGTCAGCGACACGTCGACGCCGAGGGCCTGGCCCCGCAGTTCGGTGACCGGGCACTCCCAGGGCAGCGTGCCCTTGAACGGCACGCGCTCCTCCGTGCCGGGTGCCACGGTGATGTCGTAGCGGCTCGTGCTCAGACCGGCCACCTCGTCGTCCGTCACCGTGCCGTCGTAGTAGCGGCCCTTGGCCACCACGTCGAGGTTCAGGTGTTCGATCCTGAGGCCTTGGCCGCCGCCCTTGAGGAAGACCTCCCCCTCGATGGCCCGGCCGGGTACCACCGCGACCGTGGTGATCTGCGTGTCGATCTCCGGCGGCTCCTCGTAGCCGCCGTCGCTCCCCCACCCGAACAGCCTGCGAAAACCCATGACGCGTCCCCTCCCCGGTACCTGCGGCGCAGCATAACCCCCGGTCGCGGGCCCGCCGCGGCGGGCTCCGAACACACGGACGGGGCAGGGAGGTTCGTCCTCCCTGCCGTCCCGGTGCTCCTGCCGGTGCCCGGCCGCGCTATTTCTGGCGCCCGGCCCCGGCGGCGACCGGCTCGGCGCCTGCGCGTCGGCCTGCCGGCTCGGCGTCCCGGCCCTTGCGCGGCAGCAGCACCGCCACCAGGACCGTGCCGACGCCGAGGATCACCGTGCCGACCAGGCTGGTGTGCGCCACCGCGTCGGAGAAGGCGGAGCTGACCGCGTCGGCCATCTTGCCCGCGCCCTGGGCCAGTTGCTCGGCCTGGCCCTTGAGCTGGGCCGCCTGCTCCTTGGAACCGGCGTGGGCGGCCTTCTCGGCCACCGCGTGCGCCTTGTCGCCGATGCCCTGGGCGACGGCGTAGCCCGCGCCGACCGAGTCCTGGGCGGTCTCCAGCGTGCCGTCGGGCAGCTTGGTCCCGGAGGCCGAGGCCGCGTCCGCCAGCTTCGAGGAGTACGAACTCGCCAGCACCGAACCGAGGATGGCGATACCCAGCGAGCCGCCGAGCTCCAGGGACGTGTCGTTGACCGCGCCGCCGACGCCCAGCTCCGACTCGGGGAAGGCACCCATGATCGCGTCCGTGCAGGGCGACAGCGCGAGGCCGATGGCGAGGCCGAGGACGATCAGCGGGGCGACGAAGTCCCCGTACGAGGACGACACGTCGACCTGGGTGAGCAGCGCGAGCGCCACCGTGCCCGCGACCATGCCCGCCGACACGGTGATCTTCATGCCGATGCGCGGGGTCAGGAAGCCGGTGAGCGCCGAGCCCACGAAGACCGCGCCCGCGAGCGGCAGCATGCGCACGCCCGTCTCCAGCGGGTTGTAGCCGAGGACGAACTGGAGGTGCTGGGTCAGGTAGTAGAACGCGCCGAAGACCGCGAGGAAGAACAGCGCCACCGCGAGGTTCGAGCCGGCGAAGCGGCGGTCGAGGAAGCGGCGGACGTTCAGGATCGGGTGCGGGTGGCGCAGCTCCCAGGCGACGAAGGCCAGCAGGCCGACGCCCGCGACGACGGCGGCGGAGATCGCCTTGGCGTCCCAGCCGAAGTGCGGACCCTGGATGATCATGTAGACCAGCGCGCCGGTCCAGATGACGGAGAGCAGGCCGCCGACGTAGTCGATGCGGTCGTGGTGCCCGGCCTTGGACGGCGGGATCAGCACGAAGGCGCCGGCGATCGCGAGGACGGCGACCGGCACGTTGATCAGGAACGTCGAGGACCAGCCGTGGTCCTCCAGGAGCGCGCCCGCGACCAGCGGCCCCGCGGCGATCGCGAGACCGGCGGTGGCGGTCCACAGCACGATGGCCTTGGCCCGCTCGGCCCGCGGGAAGGTGGCTGCGAGCAGCGACAGCGTGGCCGGCATGATCATCGCCGCGCCGAAGCCCATGACGCGCGGGACGCGATGACCCCGCCCGAGCTGTCGACCAGCGAGCCCGCGACGGAGCCCGCGCCGAAGACGACGAGGCCGAGCACCAGGGCGCCGCGGCGGCTGTACTTGTCGCCGATGGCGCCGAGCAGCAGCATCAGCGCGGCGTACGGGACGGTGTAGCCGTCGATGACCCACTGGAGGTCGGAGCTGGAGAGGCCGAGATCCTTGGTCATGTCGGGGGCGGCGACGGTCAGCGCCGTGTTCGCCATGACGATGATCAGAAGGCTCAGGCAGAGCACGCCCAGCGCCCACCAGCGGCGCGCGTACGGCCCCTTCATCTCGTCGACCGGTTGCTTCATGATGAGTAGAGCCACCGAAGTGTCACCCTTCCTGCTGCTGCGCGTTCTTGCTGTCCGGTGACCTTGCACAGCTCTGTGCAATTACACACTGGTGTGCAATTTACGCCACTGCACACGGCTGTGCAAAACGGACGAGGCGGGCCCCTGACGCGCGCGTGCAGAATGGACGCCATGAGCCGAGCCGACGCCAACCGCCGCCGCATCCTGGAGGTCGCCCTCGCCGAACTCCTCCGCGATCCGGACGCGTCCATGGACCAGATCGCGCGGGCGGCGGGCGTCGTGCGCAGGACCGTGTACGGCCACTTCCCGAGCCGGGAGGCGCTGATCGGCGCGCTCATCGACGGCGCGGTCGAGGCGGTCGCCGCCGCCCACGCCTCCGGGCGGGCGCAGTCCGACGACCCCGCCGAGTCGCTCGCCCACTCGATGGTCGCCGTCTGGGAGATCGCCGACGGCTACCGCCTCCTGGTCGGCCTCGCGCAGCGCAGCGTCGCGATGGAGGGCATCAGGCAGCGCCTCGCCCCGGTCCGCGCCAAGTGCGTGGAACTCCTGCGGGCCGGCCTGGCGGACGGCTCCTTCACCTCGTCCCTGCCGCCCGCCGCGCTCGCGTACGTGCACGAGCAGCAGCTCTTCGGCCTGATGGAGGCGGTGAACGACGGCCTGCTCCCCCCGGGCGACGCGGGCCGCGCCGCCGCGTCGACGCACTGCTGTCGGCGGGCGTGCCGGTGGAGAGGGCGCGGGGGATCATCGCGGGGTTGGGGTAGGGCGGCGCCGCCCCGCGGGTCACTCGATGAACAGGCGTTCCGGTGGGAAGAGGTCGAGGCCGGTGACCTGGGGGCAGTTGTAGAGCGTGACGCGGACGTTCTCCAGGGCGCGGGCCAGGGGGGTCAGGTCCTCCTCGCCCTGCGGGCCGCGCGGCCGGTCTCCGCTCACCGCGAGGCTCAAGTAGGCGGTGTCCAGCGACCACTCGGCGCGTGTGCGCCCGCCCAGGGTGACGCCGAACAGTTCCAGGCGGCTGTGGGTCTCGGCGAGGAACCGTGCGTACCGCCGCTCGAAGTCCGACGCGGCCGACGCCGCCGACCCGGCGGCCCCCGGTTGCCTCTCGCGCAGTAACTCTCCGGTGCGCCGGGTCTGTTCCACCGCGCCGGCCGCGCAAGGACGGGTGCGCCGTCAGCTGCTCGACCAGGTTCGGCGCAGCACAGCTCCAGCAGCGCGGCGTAGAGCCCTTGGGCCTCCTCGGCGAGGTCGGGCACGGGGCGGCGGATCTCCGCCGCCAGCCGCCGCGGCTCCAGGTCCACCGCGAACAGCCGCTCCGCGTCCAGCGTCCCGGCCGCCGCGAAGGCGTCCCGTACGGCGGCCACCGCCGCGAGCCGCTCGTTCTCCGGGAGTCGCGCGTACCCGTCCTCGATGCGCCGGACAGCGCCCGGGCCAGTCTCTCCGGGCTCGCGGGCTTCGGTGACGGCCGTACGCGGCCCGTGACGAGACCGGCCCCCGGCTGCGGTGTCACCACCGATTTGGCCAGTGTCGACAGGGCCGTCACCGCAGCCGACGAGCGCTGTTTCGAGCCCTTGCATCCCGGTCCCCGCCCCCGTTCCGCCCGTCCGTCCGCCCCGCCCGCCCCTGGGCCTCTGCGCCCACGACACGCTATGACGCAGGGCCAGCCGAAGGGGAGGGGCGGTGGCTACACCTTCACCGGCTCCTTGCCGTCCTCGCTGCGCCGCTCCGCCCCGGAGTCGGCGGCGTCCGGCGTCCCGGGGCCGTGCCCGTCGTCGACCAGCGTCCGTTCGTCGAACGGGAGCCGGCCGGCGAGGACCGCCGAGACCCGCTCCTTGTCGACTTCCTTGGTCCAGGTGCCGATCAGCAGCGTGGCCACCGCGTTGCCCGCGAAGTTGGTGAGGGCTCGGGCCTCGCTCATGAAGCGGTCGACGCCGATGATCAGGCCGACGCCGTCCACGAGGGCGGGCTTGTGCGACTGGAGGCCGCTCGCGAGGACCGCGATGCCCGAACCGGAGACGCCCGCCGCGCCCTTGGAGGCGATCATCATGAAGAGCAGCAGCGAGATCTGCTCGCCGAGGCCGAGCGGCTGGTCCATGGCCTCGGCGATGAAGAGGGAGGCCATGGTCAGGTAGATCATGGTGCCGTCGAGGTTGAACGAGTAGCCGGTCGGGACGGTGATGCCTACGACCGGGCGGCTGACGCCCAGGTGCTCCATCTTCGCGATGAGCCGCGGCAGCGCGGACTCCGAGGAGGAGGTGGAGAGGATCAGCAGGAACTCGCGGCCCAGGTACTTGAGCAGCTGGAAGAGGTTCACGCCGGCCACCGTGCGCACCAGCGTGCCGAGCACGATCACGATGAACAGCGCGCAGGTGACGTAGAACCCGATCATGATCGTGGCGAGCGCCTTGAGGGCGTCGGCGCCGGTCTCGCCGATGACGGCGGCCATCGCGCCGAACGCGCCGACCGGAGCGGCCCACATGATCATGCCGAGGACCCGGAAGACCAGCTTCTGGATGTGCTCGATGCCGCGCAGCACCGGCTCGCCCGTACGCCCCATGGCCTGGAGGGCGAAGCCGACGAGCAGCGCGACGAGCAGCGTCTGGAGCACCTCGCCCGCGGTGAAGGCGGAGACGAGCGTCTTCGGGATGATGCCGAGCGCGAAGTCGACGAGACCCTTGTCCGCCTCGTCGGCCGCGTCGTGGCCGGCGCCCTTCACGGACTCGGTGAGGTCCATGCCGGAGCCCGGGTGCAGGATGTTGCCGACGAGGAGGCCGATGGCGAGCGCGACGACCGACATGGCGACGAAGTAGGCGAGCGCGAGCCCGCCCACCTTGCCGACCTTGGCGGCCTTGCGGACCGAGCCGACGCCGAGCACGATCGTGCAGAAGATGATCGGCGAGATCATCATCTTGATGAGGTTCACGAAGCCCGCGCCGACCGGCTTCAGCTCCTTGGCGAAGTCCGGCCAGAGGAAGCCGACGGCGATGCCGAGCAGTACGGCGCCGATCACGGCGATGTAGAGGTAATGCGTGCGGTCCCGCTCGGCGGCGGGGGCCGCGGGTGTCTGCTGCGGGTCGGCCGTGCTGGTCACGGAGGCCCTCCTTGAACGACGACGTCGGCGTTGTGGTGCCGGGTGGCGTGTGCTGCCCGGTGGCGCGTACCGCCCGGTGGCGTATGAAGCGCGGTGCGCCCGCGGTGGGTGCGGCTCACGCCCCGGGCGATCCCGGCGACTATCTCCCGCCCTGTGAGGGCGGTCACCCTTGCGTTCATTGAGTTCGCGCCGGTACGACCGCCGCCGCGCCCCCGGGGGCCGAAGAGGCAGACTGACAGCATGTCCCGCACCCGTCCGCCCCGCCGTCGCCGTCTGCCCCGCAGCCTGGCGGGCCAGCTCTTCGCGATGCAGATCGTGCTGGTCACGGCCGTGGTCGCCGGATGCGCGCTCTTCACCTACCTGAGCGACAAGCACCAGGCGGAGGAGAGCGCCCGCCATCAGGCGACGGCGGCGGCCCGTGCCGTCGCGGACTCCCCTTCCGTACGAGATGCCATACGCAGCGGCGGCGACCCGTCCCGGGAGCTCCAGCCGTACGCGAGCCGGGTGCAGCGGCACACCGGCGTCGACTTCGTCACGATCATGGACCCGCGCGGCATCCGCTGGACGCACCCCGACGAGCGGCGCATCGGCGAGCGCTTCCTCGGCCACACGGCACAGGCGCTGCGCGGCAGGACGTTCGCGGAGACGTACACCGGCACGCTCGGCCCGTCCGTGCGGGTGGTCACGCCGATCCGGGCGGACGGGACGGACGACGGGCGGATCATCGGCCTGGTCAGCGCGGGCATCACCATCGAGGAGATCACCGCCAAGGCGCGTGGTCAGCTTCTCGCGCTGCTCGGTGTCGCCGCGGCGGCGCTCGTCCTCGGCGGCATCGGGACGTACGTCATCAACGCCCGCCTGCGCCGCAGCACCCACGGCATGAACGCCGCCGAGCTGAGCCGCATGCACGACTACCACGAGGCGGCGCTGCACGCGGTGCGCGAGGGGCTGCTGATGCTCGACGGGCAGCGGCGGATCGCGTTGATCAACGACGCCGGCCGCGAACTCCTGGGCGTGCACGGCGACATCGTGGGGCGCAACGTCGCCGAGCTGGGGCTGCCCGCGCCGCTCACCGGGGCGCTGCTGGCCTCCGAGCCGCGGGTGGACGAGCTGCATCTGAGCGCCGACCGGGTCCTGGTCGTCAACACCTCGCCGGTGACCGGCGGCGAGCGCAGGGGCACGGTGGTCACCCTGCGCGACCACACCGAACTCCAGGCGCTGACCGGCGAGCTGGACTCCGAGCGCGGCTTCACGCAGGCGCTGCGCTCGCAGGCCCACGAGGCCGCGAACCGCCTCCACACGGTGGTCTCGCTGATCGAGCTGGGCCGCGCGGACGAGGCCGTGGACTTCGCCACCGCCGAACTGGAGCTGGCGCAGGCCCTGACCGACCAGGTGGTGGCGGCCGTCAGCGAACCGGTCCTCGCGGCCCTGCTGCTCGGCAAGGCGGCGCAGGCCAACGAACACGGCGTGGAGCTGGTCGTCTCGCCCGACAGCAGCATCGACGACGGCATGCTGCCGCCCGGCCTGCCCGCCCGTGACCTGGTGACCATCCTCGGCAACCTCATCGACAACGCGGTCGACGCCGAGCAGGGCTCCCCGGCGGCGCGGGTCACGGTGACGGCGCGGGCGGACGAGGCAGGCCTGCTCCTGCGCGTCCGCGACACCGGGCCGGGGGTCGAGCCCGCGCAGCGCGAGACGGTCTTCGAACGGGGCTGGTCGACCAAGGCGGCGACGGGCCGGGGCCTCGGCCTCGCGCTGGTCGACCAGACGGTCACGCGGAACGGAGGCGTGCTGACACTACGGGAGGCGAAGGAGGGCGGCGCCCAATTCGAGGTGACCTTCACGGCCCCGGTTGCCGCTTCCGCCGCCGGTACCGCTGCCACCGCTGATGCCGCTTCCGCTGCCGGAGCCGGAGCCGCTGCCGGGGCCGCTCCCGCTGTGGGCAGGCATTCCGCAGGGCGGAACGGGTGGGCACAGCCCACGGCGCCGAGTGCCGACGAAGAGGGCGCCACCCAAAGCGCCCAACGCCCGCCAAAAGGTGACCGCACGGACACAGGAGGCGGCACCAGATGATCCGCGTACTCGTAGTCGAAGACGACCCCGTCTCGGCAGCCGCCCACGTCCTCTACGTAAACCGCGTCCCCGGCTTCGAAGCCATCGTGAAGCCCGCCCACTCCGCCGCCGAGGCCCGCCGCGTCCTGGACCGCACGCCGACCTGATCCTCCTGGACCTGCACCTCCCCGACGGCCACGGCCTCCAGCTCGCCCGGACCCTGCGCGCCACCGGCCACCCCACGGACGTGATCGCCGTGACGTCGGCCCGCGATCTGGCGGTGGTGCGCGAGGGCGTCTCCCTGGGCGTCGTGCAGTACGTCCTGAAGCCGTTCACCTTCGCCACCCTCCGCGACCGCCTGAACCGCTACGCCGAGTTCCGCTCGGCCGCCGCCGAGGGCGAGGCCACCGGCCAGGACGAGGTGGACCGCGCGCACGCCACGCAGCGCGCACCGGGCCCGGCCGCGCTGCCGAAGGGCCTCAGCGGCCCCACCCTTGAGCGCGTCATACGCACCCTGCGGGCCGCCCCCGAGGGCCTGACCGCCACCGCGGCGGCCGAGGCGGCGGGCCTGTCCGCATCACCGCCGCCGCTACCTGGAACACCTGGTCGACACGGCGCGCGCGGCCCGCAGCCCCCAGTACGGCCATGTCGGGCGGCCGGAGTTGGTCTACCGGTGGCTCACCGCGGCGGAGTGAGCGCCCTGGGGGACGCGCCGTCACCGTACGTCCTATAACAACGTTGTCACGCGGATGACGAGCGCCAACACCCATCCGTGGCACGGGCATTGACCTTGTTCCGAGCGCGCCCGTACGTTCACCGGGCAGCCCCGCGTCGCAACCGCGCGTGGTAGCCCGCGTTGTAGGAGGTCGTGCCCGTGCGTCCCACCACCACTCCGCTGATCCTCGCCACCGCCGCCCTGCTGGCCGCCGGCACCCTCTCCGCGTGCGGCGGCGGCTCCGGTGACGACCCCGACACCGTGAAGGTCTCGTTCAAGCAGTCCACGGACAACGAGATCAGGGTCATGGACACCTATCTGGCGGACATCAAGAAGCAGTTCGAGAAGGCGAACCCCGGCAAGAAGGTCGAGCTGGTGCCGATCAAGGCGCCGGATTCGGAGTACTACACGAAGCTCCAGCAGATGCTGCGCTCCCCCAAGACGGCGCCCGACCTGGTGTACGAGGACACATTCCTCATCAACTCCGACATCACGAGCGGGTACTTGAAGCCGCTGGACCCCTACCTGGAGAAGTGGCGGGACTGGGACCAGTTCATCGACACGGCCAAGACGGCGGCGAAGGCGGCCGACGGCAAGACGTACGGCGTGCCGGACGGCACGGACACGCGCGGCCTGTGGTTCAGCAAGGCGATCTTCGAGAAGGCGGGCCTGCCGGCCGACTGGCAGCCGAAGAACTGGGACGAGGTCCTCGACGCGGCCCGCACGATCAAGCGGAAGGTCCCGGGAGTCACCCCCCTGAACGTCTACACGGGCAAACCGGCGGGTGAGGCGGCGGCCATGCAGGGCTTCCAGATGCTCGCGTACGGCACGGGCAAGGACCCCTTGTACGACCCGGAGGCGAAGAAGTGGGTCACGGGCAGCAAGGGCTTCAAGGACTCCTTGCAGTTCGTCGAGACGGTGTACGACGAGAAGCTCGGCCCCGACGTCTCCGACGCCCTCGACCCCAACTTCGCGACGCGCGTACGCGGCGAACTGCTGCCCGAGGGCAAGCTGGGCATCGCCCTCGACGGCTCATGGCTCCCCCAGGACTGGGGCAAGGGCGCGGGCCACGAGTGGCCCGAGTGGCCGCAGAAGCTGGGGCTCGCCGCCATGCCGACGCAGCACGGCCAGGCCCCCGGCAAGGTGAGCATGTCCGGCGGCTGGACCTGGGCGATCCCGTCCAAGGCGAGCAACCCCGACCTGGCGTTCGCCTTCATCAAGACGATGCAGACCAAGGCCAACGCCAAGAAGTGGTACGCCGCCAACTCGGGCATCGCGGTCCGAAAGGACGTCGCGGCCGACCCGACGTATGTGAAGGCGCAGCCCGGCATCAAGTTCTTCACGGACCTGGTCGCCACGACGCACTACCGGCCCGCGTACCCCGCGTACCCGAAGATCTCCACCGCGATCCAGGAGGCGATGGAGTCGGTGACGACGGGCGACAGCTCGGTGGCGGAGGCGGCGAAGGGCTACGACGAGGAGGTGAAGTCGGCGACGGACGGGGAGGTGGTGGAGAGGTAGCCCCTGGCCCAGGCCACCTGATCCGGTACGCCAGCCATGCGGCCCGGTGGCCGGCCGTGCCACCCGGTCGTCCGTACGCCACGGGGAGCCCGTCATGCCGCCCGGAACGCCCCTCACGCCACCTGGTGGCTCGTCATGCCGACCGGTACGCCGGTCGCGCTCACCCGGTCCGCCTTCATGCCACACGGAGCCCGCCATGCCGCCCGGTCGCCCATCACGCCATGGGGCCCGTCACGCCACCCGATCACCCATCACACCGACCTGCACGCCCCTCCCGCCACCCGATCACCCATCACGCCGACCTGCACGCCCACCACACCACCAGTTGCCCCTCACGCCACCGGTAACCCGTCATGCTGCCCAGTACGCCCTTCGGGCCCCCGGCCGCCCGCCACGCCACC